>NC_014370.1:0-372500 GCF_000144405.1 Prevotella melaninogenica ATCC 25845 | reverse complement strand
GCTTACGCGGCTCCGACCGCTTGTAGGCGCATGGTTTCAGGAACTATTTCACTCTCCTCATCGGAGTGCTTTTCACCTTTCCTTCACAGTACTCGTTCACTATCGGTCTCACGGGAGTATTTAGCCTTACCGGATGGTCCCGGCAGATTCGCGCAGAATTTCACGTGTTCCGCGTTACTCAGGATACCACTACGTCTCGTCATGCTTCGAATACGGGATTATCACCCTCTATGATTGTTCTTTCCAGAACATTCTTCTCACAATCTAAGTACGACAGCGTGGTCCTACAACCCCTGCTAAGCGTTGCCACAAAGCAGGTTTGGGCTATTCCCCGTTCGCTCGCCACTACTAGGGGAATCATTATTTATTTTCTCTTCCTAAAGGTACTAAGATGTTTCAGTTCCCTTCGTTCGCCTCACTACTACTGTAGTGATAACAGGTCTTCAACCTGTTAGGTTGTCCCATTCGGAAATCCTTGGATCAAAGGTTATTTGCACCTACCCAAGGCTTATCGCAGCTTATCACGTCCTTCATCGCCTCCGTGAGCCAAGGCATCCGCCATGCGCCCTTTCTTACTTTCTTCGCCTTCTTTGTAATTGCTTACAAAGAATGTAGCTCATACTTTCAGCTGTTGTGTGATTCTAAAGAATTTGAAGTTTTTTCTTCAATAATTAGAATTCTAATTCTTCCCATTATAGAAAGAATAGTTCTACATTACAGTCTTGCTTGTGTCAATATGTCAAAGATCTTGTGCTGTTACCCTCTGTGTTCTGAGGCTGTGCCTCAGAAGCATAGAACAGCGTGGTGGAGGATAAGGACTTGAACCTTTATGTGAGCCTTAAACTCTAAACTCCTACATTTATATAATACAGAGTGCAGTGAGTACAAGAAGAAAAACGAACCAAAGGTTCTTTTATTTCCTTGATTACCGTTAACTTCTTGACATGTATACTTAAATACTTATCAAATAAATCAACTAATAAGCATCCTCTCCAGAAAGGAGGTGTTCCAGCCGCACCTTCCGGTACGGCTACCTTGTTACGACTTAGCCCCAATCACCAGTTTTGCCCTAGGCCGATCCTTGCGGTCACGGACTTCAGGCACCCCCGGCTTTCATGGCTTGACGGGCGGTGTGTACAAGGCCCGGGAACGTATTCACCGCGCCATGGCTGATGCGCGATTACTAGCGAATCCAGCTTCGTGGGGTCGGGTTGCAGACCCCAGTCCGAACTGGGACCGGCTTTCAAGATTGGATGCAATTTGCATTACACCGTCCCTCTGTACCGGCCATTGTAACACGTGTGTAGCCCCGGACGTAAGGGCCGTGCTGATTTGACGTCATCCCCACCTTCCTCACACCTTACGGTGGCAGTGTCTCCAGAGTGCCCAGCTTAACCTGATGGCAACTGAAGAGAGGGGTTGCGCTCGTTATGGCACTTAAGCCGACACCTCACGGCACGAGCTGACGACAACCATGCAGCACCTTCACAGAGACCCCGAAGGGCGTCATTATCTCTAAATCCTTCCTCTGCAATTCAAGCCCGGGTAAGGTTCCTCGCGTATCATCGAATTAAACCACATGTTCCTCCGCTTGTGCGGGCCCCCGTCAATTCCTTTGAGTTTCACCGTTGCCGGCGTACTCCCCAGGTGGGATGCTTAATGCTTTCGCTTAGCCGCTGATACCAGGTACCAACAGCGGGCATCCATCGTTTACTGTGCGGACTACCAGGGTATCTAATCCTGTTTGATACCCGCACCTTCGAGCTTAAGCGTCAGTTGCGCTCCCGTCAGCTGCCTTCGCAATCGGAGTTCTTCGTCATATCTAAGCATTTCACCGCTACACGACGAATTCCGCCAACGTTGTGCGTACTCAAGGAAACCAGTATGCGCTGCAATTCAGACGTTGAGCGTCTACATTTCACAACACACTTAATCTCCAGCCTACGCTCCCTTTAAACCCAATAAATCCGGATAACGCCTGGACCTTCCGTATTACCGCGGCTGCTGGCACGGAATTAGCCGGTCCTTATTCGTATGGTACCTGCAAATAGGGACACGTCCCTAACTTTATCCCCATACAAAAGCAGTTTACAACCCATAGGGCCGTCATCCTGCACGCTACTTGGCTGGTTCAGACTTCCGTCCATTGACCAATATTCCTCACTGCTGCCTCCCGTAGGAGTTTGGACCGTGTCTCAGTTCCAATGTGGGGGACCTTCCTCTCAGAACCCCTACTGATCGTTGCCTTGGTGGGCCGTTACCCCGCCAACAAGCTAATCAGACGCATCCCCATCCATTACCGATAAATCTTTACTTCAAATCTGATGCCGTCATCGAAGACTATGCGGTATTAGTCTGCCTTTCGGCAGGTTATCCCACAGTAATGGGAAGGTTGGATACGCGTTACTCACCCGTGCGCCGGTCGACGTCCAAAGAGTGCAAGCACTCAATGCCGTTTCCCCTCGACTTGCATGTGTTAAGCCTGTAGCTAGCGTTCATCCTGAGCCAGGATCAAACTCTCCATTGTAAAATATGTTTTGGTGATAAGTGATAGGTGATAAATGCTAATGAATACCAATATCCCCCAAGCACTCCACCGAGTAATCTCTGTTTCAGAACGCTTATCCTAAAAGTATCAAGTAAAAAGCACCTTTTCTTTTGTTCCTTATAGTTTTGAGGCGGTGCCTCAAAAGTAGGAACAACGAATTGATCGGTTCGTTTCTTTTACCCATCCATTTGATATAAAACCAAACAGACGCTTCTTGTACTACTTCTCTGTTTATGTAAATCTTTTCAAAGAACTCTTTCTTAAATGCTTTAAGTAACTTGCCAGGTGGCTTGTTTTGTAAAGCGAGTGCAAAGGTATACAGAATTTCCTCTCCCACCAAATGTTTTGAAGATTATTTTTCAAAAAACTTAAAAATCACACAAAACCTTGATACAAATCAACCAAAACAACACCCAAGACACCTCTACCGCACCCCAGGAAGCCATAAAAACAAAAATAGCGCTTAAAAAGCCACAAAACAAGAAGCAACCCCTTAAACGCAAATTCGAAAACAAAGGAAGTTTCAATTTTAGCCAAAAACAACAAACACCTATAATAGAACAAAACTATATATTAATGCCACCAAAGCAGGCGCACCCTGCTTTAAAATAATAGCTGGACTACTTGTAAAACCGCCATAAATAGCCACCAATGCTACATACGTCAAAAGACAACGCGCCCAAAACAAATCATTCGTTACCCAAACAGCTATTAAAATCAGCACTGCCAATAAAAGGTTATAAACACCTTGATTTTTAAATAACGTAGATACCGTTGGGCGACTTAATTCCTCCACATCCATATTAAAAGTACGCACAGTTGTTCTCGATTTAGTAAATACCGTTTCAAGACACATTATATATATGTGCTCGACAGCTACCAATGTAGCTAAAATGATAAAAGTAATATCCATACACAAAACATATATACTATAATAAAGAACAAAATCTGCACCTTGCCAATACAGTATAGACAAGGTGCAGATTTATATTTATCAACGTTTTCTATTCTATCAATGCAGTAAATACCACAATACTTCTCCGAGACACTTTCCACAGAAATAAATCATATATACGGAAAATACACCCAAAATCCACATATACCTCCGTGGACATCGCTGGAGAATCAAGAACAGAACGTCATTATTCATAATCAGATTACTTTGTAGCCTTAGCCTCTGGAGCCTCACCAATGAGATCCATAAACTGATCAAGCTTTGGAGTAATGATAATCTGCGTACGACGATTACGCTGCTTACCCAACTCAGTATCGTTAGTTGCGAGTGGGTTATACTCACCTCGACCACCAGCAGTCAAACGCTTAGGATTTACACCGAAGCGATCCTGCAGATACTGCGCAACAGATGCTGCACGGAGACAAGAGAGATCCCAGTTATTACGGATATTCTTCATCTTGTCTGTAGTAGTGTTGATAGGCACATTATCAGTGTTACCCTCAATCAGCACATCATAATCCTTATAATCAGTAATAATCTTAGCAATCTTGCTCAATGTCTGCTCAGCACGATCATTCACCTCATAAGAACCGCTCTTATAAAGCATATTGTCAGCCAAAGAGATATAAACAACACCCTTCAGAACCTGTACATCAACCTCCTTCAACTCCTCGCGGCTCAAAGAACGGGTAAGATTGTTTGTCAACACCATATTCAAAGAATCGCTCTTAGACTTCACCTCAACCAAGTGACGGATATACTGATTACTCTCGTTAATCTGGTCAACAAGTTTAGAGATGTTGATGTTATTTGAATTAGCATTTCTCAGACTATTATCAAGACTACCCTGCAGCGCAGCAGCACTCTCTCTCGCCTGAGCCAACTGATCCTCCAAGCTCTTGATACGTGCATTATTGGCAGCAATCGTTTCCTTAGCATTCTGATAATCTGCCGTCAACTGATTGTTTTCTGTACGACAATTCTCCAAATCCTTCTTGCTGGCACAACTGCTAAATGCAAGTGTACCCAACGCCAAAGCTACGATAAAAAGACTCTTTTTCATATTTACTATTTTATTTTGGTTATTATACTACTTGTAATAGATTCATCCTACAAACATTAAAAGAAATCAGTTTATAACTATGCCAAACGTGATATTCCAACTTTTATGAAGACAACGTAAACTGACACAAAAAACTGACCTCATTTCACAGAATGCGGCATATCTATTGCAAAGATATTATAAAGACGTGTAAAACAAAGAGTTGTATAATGAGTTTAGACATTTTTAACCTGAAACTTACAATTAATGGAACTTTTTGATGAAATTATACAGAATAAACAATTGGAAGATACAATAACCGAGAGACAGGTTCTTCGAGTAAGAAAGAACATAGGAAAAAGGTTTGCATATACGGTGGATGCTCTCGTCCACAATGCGGAAGAGGCAAAGAGAAAGGATCAACTCCGAAGCGCAGACCCCATCCTGTTTTTCCAATGACAGGCGAGATAACAGGTGACCGATGCCAAACTTGCCAAAAAGAAGAAAGAAATAAATAAATCATCACTCATTCGAGTTTTAACACTCAAAAGTTTGGATAACTCACTTCTTTTCTCTATTTTTGCTTCCATAACAGTTTTGCTGTTTTGACTTTAAAATCAGTTGTTTGGCGATTACTAATTTACAAAGAAAATTCGACAAACTGTTATTTTTCTATCTATTTATTAGGGTGGGAAACTTTAGTAAATAATTTAAAATCATAAAGAAATGAAATGAAAAAATATTTTCGTTGGCATTAGCTCTTAGTTTAGGAGTAGTTGCACCACAAACAGTTGCAGCTAAAAGTAGTTCCAAGATTGAAGTAACAGGAATCAAGCACCATTATGGTTATGATGAGGTTACCTTTAATGACGGAAGCTATGGCTTTTTCTTTGAAGATGGTACATATACCACGCGTTAATCGGGTAATAAAACATTAAAGTTTTTACTATGACAGAATTTAGAACTATGCGGCGCAAACGCCAAGAATTAACAGAAACGGAATGTATAGAAATATTAGAAAAAGCAACCTCCGGTGTGCTTTCTTTGCTTGGCGATGACGGCTATCCCTACGGTGTACCCATCACTCCTGTACTTGTGGGACGCAAACTATACTTCCATTCTGCAATAAAAGGGCATAAAGTGGACGCTATTCTCAACAGCGACAAGGCATCGTTTACGGTAATCGACCGAAACGACGTGAAGCCTAAAGAGTTTACTACCTATTTCAGAAGTGTGATATGCTTCGGAAAAGTCCGCTTGAT
This sequence comes from Prevotella melaninogenica ATCC 25845, assembly GCF_000144405.1. Lineage (NCBI taxonomy): Bacteria > Pseudomonadati > Bacteroidota > Bacteroidia > Bacteroidales > Prevotellaceae > Prevotella > Prevotella melaninogenica. Next base: position 366,693 of record NC_014370.1, on the reverse strand, counting down.
AGAAGATGAAACGGAGAAGATGGAAGCCCTCTGCAAATTGGGCAGGCGGTACAATCCCGACGATGAAGAAGGACTCAGATACGAGATAAAGAAAGATTTCTCACACCTTGTCATGATTGAATTTACCATCGAACATATCAGCGGGAAAGAAGCCATCGAGCTTGTGAGAATGAAAAAAAGTCCGAGATAATCATCTGAAGAGCCTCTGAAAGCTGGATAAAAAACTTTCAGCGGTTCTTCATTTTTATTATACTCGTAGAAAATAACATAGTTCTATAAACGTTTGAACATATAATTTGGCTCTTCCGTTAAATGGGCGGATGCTTTTCGTTTTGCTTTAACGGAAAAACCAAAGTTACTTATTAAACAAAAATATAGCTAAGACCGTCAACTATCTATTCTTTTATCATCCTCTGACACTGAAAACCTTTTCATTTTAAGACTTCGAAAATCTGCAGACAAGGATTTGAAAAAATATTACATAAATTCAAATAAGAAATCTGTAAATAACGGCAAAAGCATACACACGGAGCAGGTTTGTAACCATAAGGAAATCAATAGGTTATAAAGTGGAAAAGTAAAAGGTGCTTAATTGGACTTCAAAAGGGCGTTAGTTAGCCCTCAAAAGAGCATCTTTTGCAAGTCAATTAGCCGTCTTTTAGAATACAAAAGAGCATATATTGATTTTGATCTGATTAAAAATAGTTTACAAACATCGGTCAAAAAGAGCATAAACTTCTTGTAGGCGGCGGATAGATATAATATCAAGTTGCATTTTATCTTGTAGCCTATCCCCATTGAAAGACCATCTAATCTGGGATAGTCATACTAAGCAGATGTATAAGCCTTATTCTATTTTCAATCTATACATTTAACGGAAGAACCAATTATTTTCATGAAACGAAATTCAAGACAACAAATACAACTTCAGCAGGATAAGACATACAAAAACGAGTCTGATTATTTATAATACCTAAGAAGACTAAAAAACACTGGACAAAAGGGCAGTATATCCAAAGAATATCGTATCTTTGCAAACAGAAGTAACACCAAATTTTATATACAGACTATGATTCTTTTCTTCAGAACTCAGTCCAAAAGCGTGATTGCCACAGAAGTCAATCATGCATTGTCCGACGCGGAAATCAACGAACTTTGTTGGCTCTATGGCGATGCCACCTACTTGCAGAACGAACAGACACTGCAGGGCTACTATGTGGGACCACGCCGTGAGATGATTACTCCTTGGAGTACGAATGCCGTCGAGATTACTCAAAACATGAGTCTTGACGGCATTTTGCGTATAGAGGAGTACTTCCCTGTAAGCAGCAAAGAGGCGGATTATGACCCGATGTTGCAACGTATGTATGATGGTCTGGACCAGACTATCTTCACTGTCAACCACGAGCCAGAGCCTATCAAGCGTGTGGAGGACTTAGAGAAGTTCAACGAAGAGGAAGGTTTGGCACTCTCACCAGAGGAGATGGAATATCTCCACAAGATTGAGAAGCAGAATGGCCGCCCACTCACCGACTCTGAAATCTTCGGTTTCGCCCAGATTAACTCTGAGCATTGCCGCCATAAGATTTTCGGTGGAGAGTTCGTCATTGATGGCAAGGTGATGGAGAGCAGTCTTTTCAGCCTCATCAAGAAGACTACAAAAGAGAATCCTGGTAAAATCCTTTCAGCTTATAAAGACAACGTAGCTTTCGCACAAGGTCCAGAGGTTGAACAGTTTGCACCAGCAAACCAAAGTACATCTGACTTTTTCCGAGTAAAGCCTATCGAGAGTGTTATCTCTCTGAAAGCTGAAACTCACAACTTCCCAACTACCGTTGAGCCATTCAATGGAGCCGCAACAGGTACGGGTGGTGAGATTCGCGACCGTATGGGCGGTGGTGTTGGTTCATGGCCAATCGCAGGAACAGCAGTCTATATGACCGCTTACCCTCGTCTGACAGAAGATGACGGTACAACTCCAGCCTTACGAGATTGGGAAGACATCCTTCCTGTCCGTCAGTGGCTCTATCAGACTCCAGAGCAGATTCTTATCAAGGCATCTAATGGTGCGAGCGATTTCGGTAATAAGTTCGGTCAGCCATTAATTACTGGTTCACTACTCACATTTGAACATCAAGAGAATGGTGAGAAGTATGCTTACGATAAGGTAATTATGCTTGCAGGTGGCGTGGGTTATGGAACTAAGCGTGACTGTCTGAAGGGCGAGCCACAAGCTGGCAACAAGGTGGTTGTCGTTGGTGGTGATAACTATCGTATCGGACTTGGTGGTGGTTCTGTTTCATCAGTTGATACGGGTCGTTACTCAAATGGTATTGAGTTGAATGCCATACAGCGTGCTAATCCAGAGATGCAGAAACGTGCTTATAACCTCGTACGTGCATTGGTAGAAGAGGACAACAACCCAGTTGTTTCTATCCACGACCACGGTTCTGCTGGACACCTAAATTGTTTGAGTGAGCTTGTTGAAGAATGTGGTGGTAAGATTGATATGACACAGTTGCCTATCGGTGACAAGACTTTGAGTGCCAAGGAAATCATCGCCAACGAATCACAGGAGCGCATGGGCTTGCTCATTGACGAAAAGCACCTCGACCACGTGAAGAAGATTGCTGAGCGTGAGCGTGCACCAATGTATGTTGTTGGTGAGACTACAGGTGATGCTCACTTTTCATTTGTACAGGGCGATGGTGTAAAACCATTCGACTTAGACGTAGCACAGATGTTCGGTCATTCTCCAAAGACAATCATGAAAGATGAGACCGTTGAGCGCAAATATGAGAATGTTTCTTATAGTATAAATAAGGTGGAGGAATACCTCCAGCGTGTGCTTCAGTTGGAAGCTGTGGCATGTAAGGACTGGCTAACAAACAAGGTTGACCGCTCTGTTACAGGTAAGGTAGCCCGTCAGCAGTGTCAGGGTGAGATTCAGTTGCCACTCTCTGACTGTGGTGTTGTAGCCTTAGACTATCGTGGTCATAAGGGTATTGCTACCGCACTCGGTCACGCTCCACAAGCAGGACTCGCATCACCAGAGGCAGGCTCAGTCCTTTCCGTAGCTGAATCATTGACCAACATCGTATGGGCACCATTGGCAGACGGCATGGACAGCTTGAGTCTTTCAGCCAACTGGATGTGGCCTTGTCGCTCACAGAAGGGTGAAGATGCACGTCTTTATAGTGCGGTTAAGGCTTTGTCAGACTTCTGTTGTGCTATCGGTGTGAACGTTCCAACAGGTAAGGATTCACTTTCTCTGACCCAGCAGTATCCTAATGGAGATAAGATTATCTCTCCAGGAACCGTCATTGTGACCAGTGGTGGTGAAGTGAGCGACGTTCGTCAGGTGGTATCTCCAGTACTTGTGAATGATAAGAACACACGCCTCTATCATATCGACTTCAGTTTTGACGAGCAGCGTTTAGGTGGTTCAGCCTTTGCACAGAGCCTCGGCAAGATTGGTAGTGACGTTCCAACCGTGAAAGAACCACAGTACTTCTGCGACTGTTTCGATGCCGTACAGGAGATGATTCGTCGTGGATGGATACTTGCTGGACACGACATTTCAGCAGGTGGTTTGATTACAACATTGCTTGAAATGACCTTTGCTAATGCTGAAGGTGGTTTGCATATCAACCTCCACGATATCAAGGGTGACGATGTAATCAAGAAACTTTTTGCAGAGAATCCAGGTGTTGTTATCCAGGTTGCTGATGAACATAAGGAAGAAGTCAAAGAATTCTTGACAGAGAACTGCATCGGCTTTGCTCGTATCGGTACACCAAGTCCTGACAAACGCACGCTCAGCATTGCTGATGGCGATTGGAAGGCAGAGTTCGATATTGATGCAATGCGTGAGACATGGTATAAGACTTCGTACTTGCTCGACCGCAAGCAGAGTATGAATGGCATGGCTAAGAAGCGTGCTCAGAATTATAAGAAGCAGCCAATCGAGATGAAGTTTAATGCTGACTTCACCGGTACACTTCAGCAGTATGGCCTCGATGCAGACCGTTGGAAGACTTCAACACCTAACACCCATCACCAAACACCAAAGGCAGCTATCATTCGTGAGAAGGGTACCAATGGTGAGCGTGAGATGGCTTATGCACTCTATTTGGCAGGCTTTGAGGTGAAAGACGTCATGATGACCGACCTCATCACTGGTCGTGAGACTTTGGAAGAAGTAAATATGATTGTCTTCTGCGGTGGTTTCTCTAACTCAGATGTACTCGGTTCTGCAAAGGGATGGGCTGGTGCTTTCCTCTATAATCCAAAGGCAAAGCAGGCACTCGACCGCTTCTATGCACGCGAAGATACACTTTCATTGGGTATCTGTAACGGTTGTCAGTTGATGGTTGAGTTGAACCTTATCAACCCAGAGCACAAGCATCGTGCTCACCTCTGCCACAATACCAGCAAGAAGTTTGAGAGTTCATTCTTGAACTTGACCATTCCACAGAACAATAGTGTGATGTTCGGTTCTTTGAGCGGCAACAAACTCGGTATCTGGGTAGCACACGGTGAGGGTCGTTTCTACCTCCCAGAGGCAGAAGATAAGTACAATATCATCGCTAAATACAACTACGCTGAATATCCTGGTAACCCTAACGGCTCTGACTACAATGTAGCAGGTATCTGCTCTGCAGACGGCCGTCACCTTGCAATGATGCCACACTTGGAGCGTGCTATCTTCCCATGGCAGCAGGCTTACTATCCACGTGAGCGTCGTCAGGACGAGGTTACACCATGGATTGAGGCATTTGTAAATGCTCGCAAATGGGTTGAAAGCAAACTGTAAAGTTTACCTCTCCCCTATTGAAGGTGTAATAGATTAGCACACCTTTATATATAGACTACACTGAGAAACGCCCTCATCTGAGTAATATTACCTAATAGGTATATGTGAACAGATGGGGGCGTCCGTAGCTCTCAAACATTGATTTCACTATAAATAACAAGACACAGTGGACAAAGATAACATTTCATCAACACCCAACACCCAACGTCCATCATCCAAAGGATTCTACTGGGAAGCCTTCAAAACCTTCTTTAAGATCGGAGCCTTTACACTTGGCGGTGGTTATGCTATGATTTCGATTATTCAAAACGAAGTCGTAGTAAAGAAAAAGTGGATTCCAGAGGACCAATTTGTTGATTTGATAGCTGTTGCACAAAGCTGTCCAGGTGTCTTTGCCGCTAATATCAGTGTCTTTGTAGGCTATAAGATGAGGAAGACCCCAGGAGCCATTTGCACCTGCTTGGGAGCAATTCTCCCCTCTTTCCTTATCATTCTCTGCATCGCACTCTTCTTCCATCAGTTTATGGACATCCCTTGGGTGGCAGCAATTTTCCGCGGAATACGCCCTGCTGTGGTTGCTTTGATTGCAGCACCAACCTTTACCTTGGCTAAGAGTGCAAAACTTTCATTGGCAAACTGTTGGATTCCTATTGTCACCGCCATAGCCATTTGGCTGTTAGGTGTTAATCCTGTTTACGTCATTATTACTGCAGGATTAGGTGGATTCCTTTATGGGAAGTTTATTAAACCAACGGAGTGAAATACCTCCCCCCAGCCCCTCCGAAGGAGGGGAGAGCCTAACGGGATATAACTTCGCAAGAGAAATAGCAAACGAAAGTTCCGAAGGAAGATAGAGACAAATGGGATAATTTCGGAAAAAACAGCACACTAAGAACAGACTAATAACAGAAATAACAACATGATATACTTAGAACTTTTCTATACTTTCTTTATCATCGGACTCTTTGGATTCGGTGGAGGATATGGGATGTTATCATTGATACAAACAGAAACGGTTGTGAACCATCATTGGCTTAGCTCTGCAGAGTTTACCAACATCGTTGCTGTATCACAGATGACGCCCGGACCTATTGGTATAAACTCTGCTACCTATTGCGGTTATACAGCTATACATAATGCAGGATTTGGCGCAGGTATGGCAGTATTGGGTAGTCTCACCGCCACCATAGCCCTTGTACTTCCATCGTTGATAATAATGATTCTTATCAGTAAGATGTTCCTCAAGTATATGAACACACCTGTTGTACAGTCAGTCTTTGCAGGTCTACGCCCAGTAGTAGTGGGTCTATTAGCAGCTGCCACCTTATTATTATGTAACGCAGATAACTTCTCTGCGCCAAGCATTAACCCTTGGCAGTTTTGGGTTAGCCTATTCCTCTTTACTGCAACCTTTGTTGGTACAATGTGGTTAAAGATAAATCCTATCCGCATGATATGTTATGCAGGAGTTGCTGGGTTAGTCCTGCTTTATTAAGAAAGTCTCATCCGCAACCATCCTATAATGTGAGAAAGAGTGAGAACACAACATTTGTAAGGGCTATTGCTAAATGTCTCTTTCTATACTACATTATAGTGACAATAAAGAATTACGCAATATCTACCGTGGTAGGTGTTGCGTAATTTCGTATTAAGCCACAGCAGTATCGAATAAGACCTCATTATACCAGTTAATCATTAGTGCATATCGTATCTAACAACGCTTGTCATAGAGCTTTATAACCATCTTTTATTATTGTGTTAAGGCTTAGCACCATTGGTGTTCATGCTTAGCACCATTAGTGCGGAGCCTTAACACATGAACAGCATGTAGTATAGAAACGAGTATCCTACTGTACATAGAACTGCAGGAAAGGGAGAGAAAACTGCTAAAACTTTATGAATAAGCGACAAGAATAAACAAAAATCACGCAATACTTGCTATAGCTTGTATTGCGTGACTTCGTATTAAGATACTATTAACGGACTTTTCAATAGGATTAGATCCGTTAAAAAAAACTTGTTCTTACATAAGATGCAACCAACGAAGAATGTCGTTAAGGTTGGCAAATATCATAAGGAGGATTAGGATGGTTATACCAACATACTCCGCACGTACCATGAACTTCTCTGATGGTTTACGACGAGTAATCATTTCATAGAGAAGGAATACCACATGACCACCATCCAAAGCAGGGATAGGAAGAATGTTCATGAAGGCAAGCATGATACTCAAGAAGGCTGTCATTGACCAGAACATATACCAGTCCCAGAATGGAGGGAAAAGACTACCGATAGCTCCGAAGCCACCAATACTCTTAGCACCATCTGCTGAAGCAAGGTAACGGAAGTTACCAACATAGCCACGCAGTACGTTCCAACCATGCTTTATACCTGCAGGGAAACTCTCGAAGAAGGAGTATTCCTCCTGTACAGGCTTATAATAACTTGCCAATGTTGACTGCAAAACACCCAACTTCAAATCAGGTGTCAACATAAGTTTCAATGTATCGAGTTTTGCTGCGCCCTTATGCTGAACTGTCAACACAACGGAACGAACTGCAAGAGAATCCTTATGCGTATTCTTCACTGCCAAGACATCACTCAAGACACCTGTCTGATAATTCATATCTGTCCATGTCTCAACTGGCTTTCCATTGATAGACTTAATGAGATCGCCAGCTTTGATACCTGCTTTCGCTGCTGGTGTATCACCCAACACGCTATCAACCTGTGCAGGAATGAAAGGTTCTGCAAACAAAGGACGTGTCTTAATCATTGAGAGCATATCCAAATCACCAGGCAGAGTAATACTATGTTTCTTACCATTACGAAGAACATCCACACGCTTAGCCTGTGCTATCTGACGGAAGAAATCGCCATTCACATTGGCATACTCACGGAATACGCCTTGATCTGTTCCCAACATTACATCGTGGTCTTTGAAACCCAAAGCCTTAGCCTCAGCATTGAAACGCATACCCATATTCATGTCAGACACCTTGAAATAGCTGTCTCCCCATACAAACATCACCATTGAATAAATGAAGAGAGCGAGGAGAAAGTTGACCAACACACCACCTATCATAATCAAAAGACGCTGCCAAGCTGGCTTTGTACGGAACTCCCATGGTTGTGGTTCCTGCTTCATCTGGTCGGTATCAAAGCTTTCATCAATCATACCAGAAATCTTGCAGTAGCCACCAAGTGGCAACCAACCCATACCATATTCCGTATCGTCTTTCTTAGGCTTCCAACTGAAAAGTTTACCTTTCCACTTACCGATGCCCACATCGAAGAATACGAAGAACTTCTCAACGCGAACACCGAAAAGCTTCGCAAAGAACATGTGTCCGCCTTCATGCAGCAGGACAAGCAGAGAGATTGCCAGAATGAACTGAAGCAATCTGATCAGAAATGTTTCCATTATTTATCTATTCGTTATTTATTATTCATAATCTCAAGTGCTACACGACGTGCCTCAGCATCCGTCTGCACATATACATCATAATCTGGATTGCTATCAAAAGCAACAGTTTGCATTGCCTTCTCAATGATGTCACCCATTGCCAAGAAACTACAAGCACCCTTACGGAACCCTTCATTGACAATCTCGTTGGCAGCATTGACAATACAAGGCATATTGCCACCCTTGTTAATAGCTTCGTATGCCATTGCCAAACACTTAAACTTCTCCACATCAGGTTCAAAGAACTCTAATGGCTGACGGAAAAGATCTAACCTATTACCGCCTAACAATAGACGTTGAGGGAATGAAAAGGCATATTGGATAGGTAATCTCATATCAGGAACACCCAACTGTGCTTTCACACCACCATCACAGAACTGTACCGCACTGTGAACAATAGACTGAGGATGAACCAATACTTGTATTTTATCAGCAGGTACACCAAAGAGCCACTTAGCCTCAATCACCTCGAAACCTTTGTTCATCAAAGATGCAGAGTCGATAGTAATCTTTGCTCCCATATCCCATGTTGGATGTTTGAGTGCATCGGCTGCAGTAACATACTTCAATTGTTCATGGGTAAAGGTACGGAATGGTCCACCAGAACAGGTGAGAAGAATCTTCTCTATCTCGTTCGCATCTTCACCAACTAAACTCTGGAAGATAGCACTATGCTCACTGTCTACAGGCAAGATAGGCACATGATACTGCTGAGCCAACAGAAGAATCAACTCGCCAGCTACGACAAGTGTCTCCTTATTTGCCAAACATATCTTCTTCTTTGCTTTGATAGCATGGATTGTTGGAGCAAGACCAGAATAGCCAACCATCGCTGTAAGTACCATATCTATTGATGGTGACTCAACGATGTCCTCCAAAGCTTTGCTACCTGCATACACCTTTACATCAGGCATATCAGCCAACTCTTGCTTCAAAGGTTCATAATAAGCCTCATCAGCAATGACAACCGCAGCAGGATTAAAGCGACGAGCCTGCTCAGCAAGTTCCTTCCAACGATGATTTGCAGTAAGTGCATAAGCCTCATAAAGGTCAGGATGCTGACTGATAACATCAAGGGCTTGCGTACCAATGCTACCTGTTGAGCCTAATATACAGATTTGTTGTTTCATTAATTCTTTTAGTTTATACTGCGAATCAGAGGTCAAGCAGTCCTGCTGGAATCCGCATCGTAATCGTCTTTGACGCTATGTCTGTCGCAACAATAAGTTCATCACTGGCAGGAATGAGTATTTCCTCGCCTTTAGGTGTACTCACCTCAAAGAGCGTATTGACAGTTGTTTCATCTACAGCAACAATCTTGCCAATCACATTATTCGTTGCTTCATCTATCAAGGAATAACCGACAATCTGCGCCAATGACACATCATCTGTCCCTTCTTCTGCCAACTTACGTGGGAAATAGACAATACATCCCGTCAGTTCGCGTGCTTGTGCATCGCTATTGATGTCACAAAACTTCATCAGGGCTATCTCGTCAGAACGGAACCGATATTCCTCCATAAAGAAAGGAACGAGGATTCCGTCAATATCCAATATCAGGTAATCGGCATCTACCACATCAAAAACGTCATCGGAGAACTGCAACTGCAACTCTCCGTGTACGCCATGCGGCTTCCCGATGCGCCCAATCTTATAGACTTCTTCCTTCTTTATCATCTTTTCATCTTATATCAGTAATACTGATAAAACTATAACTTATTCCAATACTAAATTGTTTTTTCTGTAAAACGGTCGACCCTTTTGCTCAAAACCGTCTACCTTTTTGAGGAAAAAGGTCAACCTTTTTGCAAGAAAACGTCAACCCTGTTGTGAGAATAGGTCAACCCTATTTATCTAAAATTCACAACACACTCTTTCAAAGTGTAGTTTTAGATACGATGGGATTAACAAACCTCTGCTCGCTGAATCTTTGCACCAAGGGCATTGAGACGTCCTTCGATGTTCTCATATCCTCGGTCAATCTGTGCAATATTATCAATACGACTTGTTCCCTGTGCTGTTAGTGCTGCGATAAGCAGTGCAATACCGGCACGAATATCTGGACTTGACATACGACCTGCACGGAGTTTCTTAGCATTATCATGACCAACAACTACGGCACGGTGGGGATCACAGAGGATTATCTGTGCACCCATGTCAATGAGTTTATCCACGAAGAACAGACGACTCTCAAACATCTTCTGATGGAAAAGTACACTACCCTGTGCCTGTGTAGCAACAACGAGCAACACAGAGATAAGGTCTGGTGTCAATCCTGGCCATGGCGCATCACTGATAGTCATAATCGTTCCATCAATGAAAGAGTCTATCACATAGTGGTCCTGACGTGGAATAAGGAGATCATCACCATCTTCGATAATCTGTACACCGAGTCTACGGAAGGTATCAAGAATCAATCCCAAGTTAGGAACTGACACATTCTTAATACGAACACCATCACCAATCATTGCAGCAATACCAATGAAAGAGCCTACCTCAATCATATCAGGTAGGATTCTATGGTCAGCAGAATGCAATTCCTTCACACCCTCGATAGTAATCAAGTTGCTGGCAATACCGCTAATCTTCGCTCCCATTGCATTAAGCATCTTACAGAGTTGCTGGATATAAGGCTCACAAGCTGCGTTATAAATTGTTGTTGTTCCTTCTGCTAACACTGCTGCCATAACAATATTGGCAGTACCCGTAACAGACGCTTCATCTAATAACATATAGGTTCCAACAAGTTTATCAGCTTGTATCTCATATACATCACGGTCTTCAACACGCCCAAAGTGTGCACCAAGATTCTTGAATCCAAGGAAGTGGGTGTCCAAACGACGACGACCAATCTTGTCACCACCCGGCTTAGCTATCGTAGCCTTACCAAAACGGCCCAACAATGGACCAATCATCAAGACACTTCCACGCAGAGAAGAGCATTTCTTCACAAAGTCGATACTCTCTAAATAATCGAGGTTTACTTCGTCTGCTTGGAAAGAGAACTCATTAGGGGCAAGCTTCTTAACCTTCACCCCAATATCCTGTAAAAGCTTGATGAGATTGTTCACATCGAGGATATCAGGTACATTACGTATGATAACTTCTTCAGATGTCAATAGTGTTGCGCAAATCACCTCCAAGGCTTCATTCTTTGCACCTTGTGGAGCAATCGTGCCACTCAGCCGATGTCCACCTTCTATGATAAAGGATTCCATGTGTCGTTATTTTACTTTTTCTTCTTATTACGAGGCTGAGCAAACTCTCTCGCATTAATTTTTTCAAACTTGAATGTATCAAGATCAAGCTGAATCTTACCATCTGTATAGCGTGCAAGGTCCGACGCTATCTTCTCATCATCACAAGTACCATGTCCCCACTGCATCAGACTACGTTTCATCTGATTAGCAACCGAACGCACGAATGCATCCCGACGACTACCCGGTTCCATTGTCTTCAGCTCTTCAAAAGCTTCAAACAACAATTTTCCATAGTGTCTTACAGGAATATTCGACATAGGATAAGTCATTGGCTCTGGCTTAGTAGCTATCTTCAAAGCCTCTGACACATCGCAAGGATAGTCAATATCCAACTCAAAGTTTGCCATCAATGCCAGATGATCCCATAACTTCTCCATGTGATCAAAGTTACTACGGTTCTGGGCATTCATCCTATCCATAATGGAAATGATGGTTTCAGCACATCGCTGACGCTCTTCCTTTGTAGGGAGGCCAACGGCATAATCCACCATATTCTGTATCCCTCGCCCATACTGTGGCAGTATGAGTCGTTCTCGCTGTGTGTTATAATCTAATCCTTCTATATTCATTGAATAGTGAATGTTTCATGTTAAGTGATGACGGCAAGCCTTATTCTAAAGCCTAATCTACAGCAATGGCTTTGCCTGCTTAGCAACAAAGTCCTTCAGATAGAATGGGACGAAATAAGCTACATCCTCAAACTTCTCTTGTGCAATACGCTTCTCTGACAACGGGAACATGTTCTTAGCCAAAGCATCAATACCTTTGATTAGGTGTGCATTCGGATGATTGATAGTCTCCATGCACTTCTCTGCACCATTACCAAAGAAATAAACAGGACCACGATCAAGATATTCCTTGTAGGTATTCTCGTCTACTACATCTGCCTGAATGCCACGAACCTCTTTCAAAGCACGGTCATATACAGCAGAATAAACTTCCATACGGCGCGCATCAATCATTGGAATGAGAAGTGCATTCTCCTCTATTTCCTCATGATGAAGCAATACTGGCACTGCCAACAGCTCTAACGTAGGTACTGCCAACAGCTTTACGCCACGTCCATAGCAGATTCCCTTTGCCATAGACACACCAACACGCAAACCAGTATATGAACCTGGGCCACCACTAACTGCCACTGCATCCAATGGCAAGTTATTATTATCAATGAAGGCAAGTGCCTCATCAACAAATGTTCCTAACTTTTCTCTATGCTTAGGATCGAGCGTATCTTGCTTATCGAAAATACAAGTTCCATCCTGACTTACTGCAACAGAGCACACATTTGTACTCGTATCAATATTTAATATACAAGACATAAAAATCAATTATGTTCTAAATAACTTGCAAATATACTCTTTTTATTCCACATTTTTTGTACATTTGCAAAAAATTAACGCGAAAAGCTCATGATACTATCAATGACTGGCTATGGCAAAGCTGTTGTAGCCTACAAGGAAAAGAAAATCAATGTTGAGGTGAAATCACTTAATAGTAAGTCACTCGACCTCTCAGCACGCATCGCACCCCTCTACAGAGAAAAGGAAATGGAAATCCGTCGTCTCCTTGCACAGAAGTTAGAGCGCGGTAAGGTTGACTTCTCCCTATGGGTTGAAAAGGAGTCAACTGTTGACGCCACTCCTATCAACGCTGCTCTGGTAGAGAACTATTATAAACAGATCAAGGCAATCTCTGAGTCTACTGGCATCCCAGAACCAGAGGATTGGTTTACAACGCTTCTCCGCCTACCTGACGTAACAGCAAAGACTGAAGTTGAGGTTTTAGATGACGAGGAATGGGAAGTAGCACAGCAGGCTATCAATGAAGCTATTGAAAAGCTCACCGAATTCCGCAAACAGGAAGGAGCTGCTCTACAAAAGAAGTTTACTGAGAAGATTGACAATATTGCTAACCTTTTGAAGAGCATCGAACCTTTTGAAAAGAGTCGTGTACCAAAGATTAGAGAAAAGATTATCGATGGTCTTAAACAGATTCCAGAGGTTGACTACGATAAGAATCGTCTTGAGCAGGAACTGATTTATTATATTGAGAAACTTGATATCAACGAGGAGAAGCAGCGACTGACAAACCACCTCAAATACTTCCATGAAACAATGAAAGAGAGTGGTCATGGTGTTGGCAAAAAGCTCGGTTTCATCGCACAAGAAATGGGACGCGAAATCAATACTACTGGCTCCAAGAGCAATCAAGCAGAGATGCAAAACATCGTCGTTAAGATGAAGGACGAGCTGGAGCAGATTAAGGAACAGGTTTTGAATGCGTTGTAAGGACCTCCCCCAACCCCTCCAAAGGAGGGGAGTAACAAAAAGAATATAGTCTGCAACGAGTATTAAAACCTATAAACAGATAAGTAGCTGCTATGAAAAAGATAGACAAGGAACATAGCTACTTTGGAAATTTTCATTATCATACAAATGACGCTTCTACCTATCAGCTACTTTGTCAAAATGCAAAATATAACAGGAAGCATCCTACTAAAGCAGAAGAACTTTTGTGGGAGCACTTGAGAGGGAAACAATTAGGTGTACGTTTTCGTCGACAACATCCTGTCTATGATTATATCCCTGACTTCGTATGTCTTTCATTAAATCTTATAATAGAAGTTGACGGAGATTATCACCTCGCAGAAGAACAGCAATTAAGCGATAGAGAACGAGATACTTACCTTCAACATTTTGGCTTTCATATCATAAGATTCTCTAACGAGGAAGTTCTTCAAAATCTCGATAAAGTATTAAACAAAATAAAAACAGCTATGAACAAGCTTTCATCTGAAAACCAATCTGCTAATATCACACCAGCAGCAAAGATACAGGAAGACACTTCTAACATCGCATCGTCTCCTAACACGTCCCACGACTGTCCGTTAGGCACTCCCCTCCTTCGGAGGGGTGGGGGGAGGTTACTCATCCTCTCCGCACCTTCTGGTGCTGGTAAGAGCACCATCGTTCAGTGGTTAATGAAAGAACATCCTGAACTAAAGTTGGCTTTTTCTATTAGTTGTACTACCCGTGCACCACGTGGTACGGAGCAGAATGGTGTAGAATATATCTTCCTTTCACCTGAACAGTTCAAAGAGAAAATTGCTAATGGAGAGTTCCTTGAGTATGAAGAGGTTTACGAGGACCGCTTTTATGGCACGTTAAAATCACAGGTAGAGAGCCAGTCTGCAGCAGGCCAGAACGTTATCTTCGATGTTGATGTGAAGGGTGGCTGCAACATCAAGAAGTTCTATGGTGACCGTGCTTTAAGTCTTTTCATTCAGCCTCCATCTGTTGAAGAACTACGCCGTCGCCTTGTTGGCAGACAAACAGATAGTGCAGAGGCGATTGAAAACCGCCTTACTAAGGCTTCAGAGGAGCTTACCTTCGCTGAGAAATTCGATAAGATAATCGTAAATGATGACCTTGAGAAAGCAAAGCAAGAGACTTACAAGGCTGTGAAGGAATTTTTAGAGGGATAAGAAGCCTCCCCCAACCCCTCCGAAAGGAGGGGAGCCCTAATAGATTGCAAATAGTAAAAGAACCATTTCTAATAACACCTATATTTTCTATAATGAATAGAACATATAGCACTGCTAATACTTATAGGTTCTAAAGCCCATTACACCATTATGAAACCATCATCTCACTTCACTCCTATTAGCACTCCCCTCCCTTCGGAGGGGTTGGGGGAGGCTTTCCCTTCATCGGGGGAGGCTTCCATTGGCATCTTTGGTGGTTCCTTCAACCCCATTCACAACGGACATATAGCCCTTGCCAAAGCCTTTCTTGAAAAAGAAAACTTAGACGAGGTATGGTTTATGGTATCACCACAAAACCCTTTCAAGGTGAACCAGCAGCTTTTAGCTGACCACCTCCGCTTGGACTTAGTACGTAAAGCGACTGCTGATAACCCACATTTTAAGGCTTCGGACTATGAGTTCCGACTTCCGAAACCTTCTTATACTTGGAATACCCTACAGCATCTCAGCCATGACTTCCCCACTCATCGCTTCACACTTCTTGTTGGTGGTGACAATTGGGAAGCCTTCGACCGATGGTATCATGCAGAGGATATCCTCACTCACTACCCTATCGTAGTCTATCCACGACACAACCAAAGAATCTCAGAAACGTCACTGCCCCATGGTGTCACTATTCTTCAAACACCTTTTATTGATATCAGCAGTACAGATATACGCCAACGAGTAAGCCAAGGAAAAACTATTGACGGTTTGGTACCTACAACAATTATCTCTGATGTTCAACGCTTATATTAAGCTGTTTCACATGAACAATTTGCAACAGTAGATTATCCATATTGTATACTGACAGGCAAATAACCGACTAATAATAGGATGGTTTTACAAATATCATAATACTTAGAATAAAAGTTATTCTCCTCAGATAGGGAGTGATCTTACTTATCTAAATAAGGAAGATAAACGCGACTATTACTCCCAAATTAATTTTAGTTTTAGTTGCTGTCATTTTAACATTTGAACAATTCCTTTTGATTATCAGGATGTTAAACGCACACAAGGGATGACAGATATGACAGGAAAATAATTCTCATATCAAATAGAGGTAATAAGGAAGTACAACTAACAAGAAGGCTGGGAACGCATATTGGTCCCCAACCCTAAGTGCTTACATATAAAAGAATATTTATCAAGAACGAGGAGGATTGAGTGAGAACATACCTCTCTAAACAATCCATCACCTTATATTATATCTCATTCTTAAGTTTCTGGAAACGTTTCTGACACCGTTTCTTATAATTGTATTTGAAGATATGCTTTTCTATTTTCCGCATATTATAAGTAAACGAGAAACAAACCTTATCAAACCACTTTGTCTGCTCGTCCGTATAGACAGAACGAGGAATCCTTACAAAGTAGAGGTCGGCTATTGTGTCAAATGCCGAGAACTGTCGATGATTTCGCTCAAAAAGCCATACCTCAGAATAGAAACGATTGGTAGAAATAACCGCTTTATCAAAAGTTGGTAGTGTCCTTATATAAGCCGACCTTGCCCACCAGAAACTACCAGAATACATTGTATAGTTGCGTGGTGGCCATCGATAACAGCTATAGGTATCGTATCCTTCATTCAGAACATTCACGGCAACCTTCCACTTATCAAAGATGAAATATTCCAACATCTCTCTCCAAGCCTCTATCTTCTTCTTAAAAGAGCAGAAGAGACGGTCGTTAGAGGTTAGCGACTGGTAAGAGATACCCTTCGTATGGAAGTAATAGAAGAGACAATCCTCCCTTTCAGATAGTTGCTTAATGAACTCTAAGGCAGGATACTCATACCGCTTAGGGTCGGTAACATTGGATATTATTACGAGTTTATCACTATTGATAATACGCTTCAAACATTCCACATCTGCTTGATTGCCTGCTATACAACTCACGAAGAAAGTCGTTGTCGCATCCAGCAGACCACTCTTACGTAGATTATCAATCTGCCTTCTCACCAATGGCTCCCATCCAGTGTCTAACATGACATGATAAACACCATAGATTGGCAGCTCACTCTTCGGGTCGTCCTCCCATCTTCGCAAGTCTTTTCGGTCGTAAACATGAAAAAGACTCTCTCTTATTCGTTGCAGAAAACTACTCATACCAGTTCTTCCTCCATTGAAAGGATGAGACGACGAAACATCTCCTTTAACCCATAATGAGGTTTCCATCCTAACTCCTGAATACGCTGTGTGGCAAGTCTGAGCTTTGTTGTTGGCGAATATCCTAACCCCTCTTGTGGCTGTATCACCACCTTCACGCTCTGAGGATTAAACGTCGAGGCAACCAACTCTGCCATCTCACGGATAGAGATATAAGTGTCTTCGTTTGCTACATTGTATGCTTCGCCATCCTTACCACGCAAGAGAATATACAGCATTGCCGTAACGGCATCTATCGTATAGCAATAGCAACGACTAAGCTCGCCTGTCGTATGTAGAATGATATCCTCGTTCTTCATAACACTGCGTGCAAATTGCGCAAAGACACGATTGTCATTACCATTCACACCAGCACCGAAGGTCTGTGCCAAACGTGCCACTTTCACGTGAACACCGTACTCGTCTGCATAATTATGACACAATGCCTCGGCAGCTCTCTTTGCTAACGGATAACTGCTACGAGTTGCCATTGGGTCAAGATATCCCTGCATGTCTTCGGTGAGTGGGCGTCGGTCGTCAGTGACAGTACCATAGACTTCTAACGTTGAGGCTAACACCATCGAAGTTACTCCATGCTGATGAGCGTAAGACAATAGGTTTTGCATACCGCCATAGACAGTATTCATCGTCTCTACAGGGTGTTCAACGAAATCTTTTGAAGCTGTAGGGGCAGCGAAATGGAAGAGGTAGTCTATCTTTTTCGTAGGTGCGAATGGTTCAACACAAGAGAAGTCATAGGAATAATAGCTAATTTCATCGCTTACCTGACCAAACATTTTCTCTGCTTTCTGCACGTTCCTTACAACAGCCACCACGTGTAAGTTGATACCTTTTTCTGTGCGTAGAGCCAACAGGCAACGTACCATACATGCACCCAACAAGCCTGTTGCCCCTGTTACAGCTATCGTCTTCCCTTCCAATGCTGCTGAGAAAGGAAACGTATCTGCAAAATAGCTTATATCTTCTTTTAGTATTCTTTCCTTCATTCTCACCCTATAAAGTTATAAAAATCCCCGTTCCATCGACACATAACAACACCTTTACAATCCAAATATCTGCTGATCTTCATGCACCTTCACCATCGCACGCAGCACGAAGAAGTCTGTTGGAGTTGTAATCTTAATATTCTCCATTGGACCGATAATCGTCCCTAACTTATACCCATAGTGGCTCATCATCGTACAAGAATCGATGAAATCGGCCTTTCCTTCCGCCAAGGAGCGTCGATGAGCAGTTATTATATCGACCAAACGGAAACTCTGTGGCGCACGAGCAATGAACGAATCGGCACGAGAAGGAATCTCCAAAGCGTCGTCAGCCTGCTTCACGATGAGTGTTTCTGTTGCTGGGATACAAGTGATACAACTCCCTACTTCTTCAACTTTCTTAATGTTATCTGTTATCGTCTCTTCTGTTATGAGCGGACGAACACCATCGTGAATAAGAACGATTGTCTCTTCATTACTTACACTCTTACTCTGTGCATATTCCTCTGCAGCGCACAGTCCCTTGTAGATAGACTCCTGTCCAGACTTTCCACCGGGTATAATCTTCACTACCTTATTAATCTCAAACTTACGGAGCTGCTTCTCAAGGAAAGGAATCCAACTTTCAATACATGCTACTACAATAGCATCTATGTTCGGATGGTTGTCGAACAACTCTAATGTATAGATGATTATCGGCTTTCCGTTTAGGTCAAGAAACTGCTTAGGGCGCGACTTTGTGTGCATACGTAGTCCAGAACCTCCTGCAAAGATTACTGCTATGTTCATAATTATATTTGGATTATTGTTATTATAAGATGGGGATATCACTGTCTACTGACACGTACATTACTGAACCGACTGACTACTTAAAGACAACATCTATCTTGTGTCTATCACGCTTATCCCTTGGTGGCAAGTCCATATAGTTCCCATAGGCGATACGACATAACTCATCAGCATCGGCTGGCCCTTCAAAGGTATGACCTTCAAAGACAATATCTTTATGTGGTATCATGCAACGACGAGGGTTCTGCTCATAAAACCATGCACCGTAAGAGTGCATATAGAGGTCAGGATTACCAAACAGTTTCCCAACCAAGCGGAACACTGGAAAGACAATGACATGTAAGATTTTATAACTCATTTGTGCCAAGAGAGGATAACGACCAGCTAACTTTGTATTCACATTGACCGATAGTTTTGCTGCCAAACGCTGCAACCAAGGAATCATATTACCCTCATAGGGGAAGATGTCTACATGAAGTCCTCTGAACTTCTGCGCCTCATGCATTCTTCGGTCAGCACTCTGCTGATTATCATGACTTCTGTTCTCGCTCTTTAAATCACGCAGACAAGCCCATTCCTTATAGAAACCAGGGTCCGTGTCGTTGTCTTGTAAGACGAATTGAGGGTGTGGATGCGCCTTCAAATAATCACAGAGACGTTTGAAATCCTTGTAGTCTACAACCATATCAATGTCGTCATCCCAAGGAATAAATCCCCCATGGCGCATTGCCCCTAACACATTTCCGCCATCAAGTCGGCAAGGAACACCTATCTTCTTCGCTGTTTCCTGCAGATAGATAGCCATGTCGAGAAGTCGCAACTGTGCTTTTCTTAGCACAGAGCCGTCTGGGTTATATTCCTGTCGGAGGCTTTCTTGTGTCTCTCCTGTGTTGAAAGTTTCAATCATTTTCCGTTAATATACTTGTTGCAAAGATAATAAAAGATTATGACTTCCCCCTCGGTCTCTTTAAAAACTTATGTTTTGATTTCATGATTCGAACTAATATACTTATATTTGCGGAGGTAATTAGGTGTCAACTTTATTGCTGTTTGTGTTGGTGTTTGCCTTCCGCACGAGTAGTGTTTACGATTAGCACCAATGGTGCTTGCCCTCCGCACCATATGTGCGGAGTAATTACACGCCAATTAAAAACAGTAAATGAGGTTGTTACTAATCGTATTAAACATAGAAAGAGATTACACTTATAGAGGGAATGTTGACTGGAAAGTATAAGATTTATTGGATAATCAGAAAACTCTTAGGTTATGTATTGTGGCTTGAGGTAGTATGGCTGGTAATCAATTGCATATCACCTTGGAAGTTAAGGAGTAATGCGGATATCATAGTTGTCTACACTTTACCTTGGATATTGCTTTTCTTCCTTATCCGCTATATCAAGCGGAGGTGGAAGGAAGATGGTAATGCCGCTATAGGTTGTTTGTATACCATGTTATGGGTGAGTATTCCTTTCATTATTATTATGCAGTTACTCTTTGGTTGGTTGGGGAACTTAAAAAATGATTCAACTAAGATAACGTTTGAAGACGATAAGTATCAGGTAACAATTATTGAAGCACTATTCGCAACACAGATGGATAAGATACAGATTATGGAACACTGTGGTCCATTCTATCACAAAGTTTATTCCAGTGATCTCTATGATGTTGATACAGACAAATTGAAAAGTAAAGCTGCTATTGAAGACTTCCTTAAAAAGCAAAAGAGATAAATATAGCCGTAGGAAAGTTTCTTTACCAATCCAAAGAATGTAGGATTTGGCTTTTCAAAAGAAAAGCGTTATATTTGCATGCTAAATGGATTCTGCCAATCAAGGTGGGAAAGAAGAAATAACATCTTCCCTTTCTACACCTATGAAAAAAGTACTTTCACGAAGGAAACTTTATATAGCAGAAGACAGCTAACCTCTTTTTTAGATAGAACATACTCTGAGGGGGAGATAAGAAACAGCGTATCATAGAGATACAAAAGCTAATGGAAAAAGAAACACTCAAGGAGAAAACAGCCAAAGGACTCTTTTGGGGTGCATTGAACAATGGTACAATGCAACTGCTGAATATTGTCATTGGAATCTTATTGGCACGTCTGCTCACGGCAACCGACTATGGATTGATGGGAATGTTAGCTGTTTTTACAGCGATTGCAGGGGCATTGCAGGAAAGTGGATTTACTACTGCGCTTGCCAATATGGAACGTCCAACGGATAATGATTATAACTCTGTCTTTTGGTTTAGTGCTATAATGGGTTGGATTTCATATATCGTTCTCTTCTTTTCAGCCCCTCTGATTGCAGCTTTCTTTCATCATTCAGAGCTTATCAGCCTATCCCGTTTCGTCTTTGCATCACTGCTTTTTTCGTCTTTAGGTACGGCCCCATCGGCTTACCTTTTTAAAAACATGATGGTCAAAGAGACAGCTTTGCTGCGTATCACCAGCCTTATTATTTCGGGTGTGGTAGGAATCATCTTAGCATTAAAGGGTTATGCTTATTGGAGTTTGGCTTGGCAGCAGGTGCTTTATATCAGCCTTACAAGTCTGTGGCGCTTCTTTATAATTCCTTGGCGACCCTCTTTTCACATCGACTTTACACCTGTGAAGAAGATGTTTTCCTTTAGTTATAAGATTCTTGTGACGACGATTGTCAACACGATTAGTCAGAATATTCTAACCTTTATCTTCGGTCGTTTATACTCAGCAAAGGTGGTGGGTAACTTCTCTCAAGCCTTCAAGTGGGACACAATGGCAAGCACGTTTGTATCAGGAACAGTGTCACAAGTAGCGCAACCAGTATTGGTGGAGGTGAATAATGACCTCAAAAGGCAAGTAAATGTGTTTAGAAAAATGATGCGTTTTACCGCCTTTTTGGTCTTTCCCGCTATGTTCGGATTAGCGATGATATCGCACGAATTTATCATTCTTCTTATATCAGATAAATGGATAGAGAGTATTCCTTTGTTGCGTATTCTTTGTATTATCGGGGCTTTCCTACCTTTTTATACAATGTATCAAAACCTCATTCTCAGTCGAGGTAAGTCTGCTGTTTATATGTGGTGTACGGTCTTATTAATCGTAGCACAGGTAGGACTCATTATCCTATGTTACCAACAAGGAATCGTCTTCATGGTGAGTGTCTATACAGCTATTACTATCCTTTGGTTGGGTGTGTGGCAGTTCTTTGCACATAAAGAGATTGGAATACGCTTCATAGATATCCTTAAAGATATATGTCCTTATCTATTAACATCCGTGGCGGTAATGATTTCAACCTATCTCATTACCTTATGGATACAGAATCTTCTACTTCTATTATTGACGAGAGTCGTCTTGGCAGCCCTGCTTTATTATATCGTAATGAAGATGGGAGGTTCGCAAACACTAAAGGAGTGTCTCAATTACTTTCATAGTAAGAAAGGGTAATAGCCTTAATCTTAGTGGTACATGTACAACTGCATGATAGGATAAAGCATAGCACGAAGTAGCTTAATAGGTCCACCACCTGATGTATGAAAGAGCTTCTTATAGTTCTTCGTTAGTAGATATTGTAAACGTAAGAAAGCAAAGACGCCCTGCTTGGTCTCCATTCGCATTGCTTCGCGGGCTTCGATGAAATCGTGTATATTTGAATGTAAGCCCTCCATCAACATAAGCTTACCTTGAAAGATGGGAACAACCTTCTTACGTATCTCTTTATAATGGTTCAGACTCCACGTTAACTCAGTGAGAGCGTTCCTCCATGAGGGTAGACTACTACTATAATCATTGTAAGTAGTAGCCGCTGCATGGCGTCGGAAATTAACTAACACCTTATTACAATAGACGATACTGTCGTAGGATGCGGCAATAATACTCAATACAGCATCGTAAAGGGTGACCTTAAAAACAGGACTCTCAATGGGTGGTAAGAGATTAATCAATGTACGCTTACATAATAAAGTATGGCCCGGTAGACCTAAGAACATCATACGAAAGATATTCACATTACGTGGTCTGTTGTCGAAATAAGCAAAGGAACCATCTGTCGAGAAGGGTCGTGAGTGTCCACTACATAGCAGCTTATCTCCTATACATCGCATCTGTATTTCTATCTTATCCCTCTCCCAGATATCATCTTGATCGGAGATGGCAATGTAATCACCTGTTACACGATGCAATGCAGAAAGGAAGTTCGCATTAACACCATGTTCGCCTTCATTCTTAAAAGTACGAATAACAGTATGTTTTGACGCATACGCTTGTAGTATCTCCCATGTCTGATCCGTCGAACCATCATCTTGAATGATAATCTCATGGATAGGATAAGACTGAGCGAGCAGTGAGTCTATCTGCTCCCTCACGTATTTCTCCCCATTGTAAGTACAGAGGACTATTGATACAGAGGCTTTGCTTTCCATAACTTTACTATAGTGTGAAGATGACGAGCGCACTGTTATAAACAATGAGGTAGAAAGCTATCAAGGCTGTCAGTAGGGTGATAGCATTCCTAATCCCACCTTTCGTTGACTTTATCAAGCAACCTATACACAACGGTATGACGTAAGCCCAATGCGCTGTCATTATATATACCTCGTTAATACCAAACCCTAAGCCTATATGAAGTATCATGTCAAGGGCGAAGAATGACAAACACATCCACATCAGCTTACTACGTCTACCAGCCCAGATTCCGCCTAAAAAGAGTAAGACGATAAGACCTTCAACAATATAGTTTACGACCCAGTTATAACTAACGAAGACTGGGCGATCGCGAATAACATCACATAACGTGTACTTCTGGTGCAACTGTATTGACTCACCAAAGAGATTCTCAACGAGTGTCTCACAGCGAGAAGTAGTCACATCTGTCCAGTTCAAGAACGGTTGTTTACTCACTGGCGTACCAGAATGAGCATATTGTGGTGCGCTATACTTTACCTTCAGCTGTGCCTTTCGGTGCTTTTTCCATAGTAACGCAAACGCTTCTGTCTGTTGTTTACTATCTTTAAGATGCGTAGTATCGCTGAACTCCTTCCACATCTTGGTCTTCTCATCCTTTACAGCTTTCTTTTCGTGTGCCTTTCGTGTATTGACACTATCGGCAACGAACGTTTTGTACTCCCAAAGACCAAAGCTCCAGATTGCTGCAGAAGGCAAGATGACAACAAGAATAAGGTTCTTAGGATGAAAGAAACGCTTTCCCTTTGAGAAAAGATCAGCTAATAACACCTTTAACCCATTATTAAGTGATACGCCAGCAGTAAGGATAAAGAAGACAATCGTCTGCCATTTTTTCAAGGGCTTATGCTCTGCCATCTGCTTACCTGTCACATAAATCACTAAGAGAATAAGAAATAACGACAAGATGAAATGGTCGGGTGAGATAGCTGCTAATAGTACGTATGCAAAGGAGAAGAGTAAAAAAGCAAGTACAGAAGACTCTCGTTGCGAGAGATGAAGGAGCTCTCTTCCTATTCGTATCATTAAAAGGAACGCATAAAGGGAACTGATGAGAAGGACGATAGCAACCAAGAACTGTACACAGTTAATACCCAATAAGCTTATTAATCCCTGATTAATAAGATAGACCGGATAGTAGAAAAAAGCCAATAAAGGGTGTCTATGCACATCGTAGACTGTTGTCCAGTCGGTAACAACGCAATAAGTGAGTGGGTCGAAACCAGACACATGGAACCAATCGAGAAAGTTTTTCCGATAATCCTTTGATATTCTTGAGAACACCGAATAGTAAGGAATAATCACTGTGGCGTGCATGATGAGCTGCCACAGGAGGAATAAACAAACCGAAAGACGCTCGTCTTTTCTTATTTTAATAAACTTCATCCACATAGCTTACGACATTAAGCTTACGACATTAAGTAATAGACTGTCTGTCCTGCATTGCAAATCCAAAGGTAGATGGTTAGCATGATTAACGCCACGCGCATCAATTTTAGCCATTTCATCGACAATCGTTTCAGTAAATAACCATAGGAGATAGGGATAATGAATGCCCATCCTGAAGTCATTATATACACTTCAGTGACGGCAAATCCGAGGATGAGATGCAAGGTGAGGTCACAAGCAAACCAAGCTAAAAGCATTTTAAAGAACCGTTGCTTATAGCTAAACACTATACCTACGATAAATAAGAGGACTACAAAAGCCTCGATGATATAATTCACGCTCCAGTTGTACTCCACAAAGATGGGACGTTCCCACGAAACATCCTTTAATAACGAACGCTGATGAAGCTGAATAGACTCGCCAAAGAAGTTCTCTACAATGGTTGGAACACGTGGTGTAGAGACATCCATCAACTTCGTTATCACCCCATCTCCAACAGGCTGACCGAGGTGTGTTCGCTGCCATTCATCTCTTTGTTTCTTGTGTTCGAGCACCTTCTGCGGGTTTTTCTTCAGTGTTTCGCTTTCGATATGACGCACAACTGCTTGCTGTGGAACCTCCAAAAGATAATATTGAGACTGTTGAATACCGAGCAACAAGAGCAATGGCAGGACTACTCCGATAGAAATAAACTTACAGGTAAATACCTTTTTTCCATTGGTAAACAAACCTGCTAACAGGGTCTTCACCCCATTTGAAGTTGCCATTCCTGCCGTGAAGAAGGTTAGAACTAACGATTGCCAAGCTGTTAGTAATTGTCCTTTCTTCATCTTCTTTCCCGTGATGTAGAGTGTCAGAGAGAGGAGCATCAGGGAGATAACGAAATGATCGGGCACCATGGTTGGGATGAGTACGTGTCCAAAAGAGAATAACAACAAGGTAAGTAGTCTTGCATCTTTCCGCCTCAACTCCAATACTTCACGGAAAACACGGTACATAAAGAGTACTGCATAGAATGCCGAAAAGACAATGATGACAGCCATGAAATACACAGCAAAGTTGTATCCTACATTTTGTATGAGCCAATCATTGAGCAGATAGAGCGGATAAAGAAAAGTAAGATACAACGGATGACGTGAAGTAACGAAGTGGATACGACCTCCCGAGACCGTTATCCACGACCAGCAATCATAGCCTGACATACGAAAATTCTTGGTAAAGACACTCCAAAATCCACCATGTGCTTCCATGGTGTAGACGTGATAGTGGCTTGCTATCACCATCGCATTGAACGTAATAAAGACTGCTAACATCGTAAAAGCCAGCCAGCGTTCTTCTTTCTTCACCTTGAAAATATTGAATATGTGCATTGAGTAGCTTTGATTATTTGGTACAAAGGTACAAATTAAAGCACATTTAACAAAGGAAATAAGGAGAAGAACTCGTTTTGCACGTAGCTATCTGCCTACTATTTCGACTTCTTTTCATGATAATAAAAGTTCTTCCCTTAAACACGTAGATTGTTAACAGAATGAGTTTAATCCACATATATGGTATGATTACCTCCCAATTAGATAGTTTTAGAACGGGGGATAAACTACATGATAAACGTCATTAGGTACGAAGTCTATCTGTATTCACAAACAACTTATTCCCTTACTACTTGAAGTTTGTAAATTATTTTCGTACAATTCGAAACCAACACATGCTCTTTTGGCTTCTAAAAGACGCCCAATTGACTTGCAAAAGGTGCCCTTTAAGGCCCTTATTAACGCCCTTTTGAAGTCCAATTAAGCACCTTTTACTTTGCTAATTTATAACTAATTGATTTCCTTATGGTTACAAACCTGCTTCGTATATGTGTTTTTGCCGTTATTTATTGGTGTTTTATTTAAAATTATGTAATGATTTTTCAAACACTTATCTGCAACTTTTCGAAATCTTGAAATGAAAAGATTTTCAATGAAAGAGGATGAAAATAGGATAGATAATTGACTATCTTAGCTATATGTCTATTTATTGAGGAACTTCTTTTCGTGAACAAAAACAATTCTTTTCATGAAAACAAGCTGCATCTGGGGCTTAATAAGGAGTAACACCTTACTTCCTATGTAAGAAAAAGCGCACTAAAAGGAAGTTGATTGGAACACAAATAGCGAACATAGGAATCAATGCTATCTGCTTGCTGAGACCTAAAAGAAGGAAGATTTTCAGGCAGACACTTTGCAAAAGGAAGTTGATGATATGCGAAAAGATGAAGCCTACGCCTCGTTTGGTAGTCGACTTTACACGGAAGGTGTAACGTGTGGAAGCGATATAGTTGAATGTGAAGCTAACAAGGTAAGCAATAGTATTTGCAATGAGGGGCTGTAGCCAGCATATTAATAGCAAATATGTGCCGTATTGTATGGCTGCGGCTGATGATCCAACGATGATAAAACGTACGATTTCACCGAGCTTTTTCTTGTTCTTTATTTCATTCTTCAGCATTCTATTTCTTATTTCTGAAAGGTTTGTAAAAGCCTTTGTCTGCAAAATCAAGTAGTTCTTTATCGCCTCTACTATCTCCAAAGGCGATTAAATCGTAGGCTTCACGATGTGGATAAAGTGCTGTGAGGCGATTCACTTTTTCCTGTCCATAGCAGTTTTTAGTGGTAAATTGTCCTGTTAGACGACCTCCCTTTGTTTCTATTTGCGTCCCTAATACCTGTATTTTTTTATCGATTCCATCGAAAAAAGGTCTTACCCAGTTGTCAATGCTTGCGCTGATGATAAGTACAGTGGCTTGTTCTTCGATAGCCTGTCTTACTTTCTCTATTCCTGCAGGGCGAAGTAGGTGTTTGTTTTGCTCTGCAAAGTGTGTACAAAGTGCGTTGAAATCGTCAATATTCATCCCTTTGAAGAAGTAAGAAAAAACCTGCTGCTTTACCTTCCAGTTAGGATAAAGATGCAGTTTCATCAGTATGAGGAGGGGTGAAAAGAGTAAAAAACCACAAAACATTTGTCCGTTTCCTTTTGCGAAACGGATAAATTCAAGGAGAGTGTCCTTAGTAGTCAGTGTGCCATCGAAGTCGAAAGCATATATCTTTCTCATGTCCTATTGGATATTCTTAAGTACGTAGATAATGAAAAGGAAGGCAAGTCCGAAGGCTAAGACGATGAACTGCATAAAACGGTCGTGTATCATCACCTTTGTTGGGTCACCACTCTTCTTGTCGACAACTGATATTTGGATATAACGAAGTAGTCCTAAGAGTACAAAAACACTGGTCAGATAAAGGTGATCCGTGTGGAAATTTGCAATGGTTTCAGGACTTACTGTGTACATAATGTAGCACACGAGGGTGACACTCGCTGTAATCGTAATGGCTTGATTGATAAACGTAAGATTATAACGAATCGTATTCTGGCGAGGTGCATGGCCAGTCTCGTTCATCTTCACAACATCGTCACGGCGTTTTGCAAAGGACAAGAAGAGCATTAACAAGAATGTCATCAGAACAATCCACTTACTCAGATGTATGTCTGTTGCATATCCTCCGGCAAGGATACGAAGTACAAATCCGAAGGCAACAACACACACGTCAATGATTGCATAACGCTTCAAACGGAGACAATAACCTATATTTAACAGCCAATAGAAGATTATTACACTGGCTGTCTCAACCTGACGTACATGCAACAAAAAGGTCGAAGTCATCGATAGAATAAACATCAATCCCATCAATATATAGCCCTGTGTAATGCTAACAGCCCCCGATGCCATTGGGCGATGACATTTCACTGGGTGCTGACGATCATCATGAACATCGACAATATCGTTCAGACAATAGATTGACGAGGCCGTCAGACTAAAAGACAGGACTGTGATTAACCCTGCATAAACCGCTTCCCATTGCAGTAAAGCACCTCCAAAGAAGACTGGAAGGAAGACGATAAGATTCTTAATCCATTGATGTGGACGTATTAACAGTATAAGGTTCTTCATTTTATTCTATTCTCTATGGGCGTTATAATCCCTTTAATTACAGTCTGTAAGAGCCATGCAAATATCAGACTAATGACGGTCGTCACAACAAACTTGTGCCAATAAGACCAATCAGTCTGCTCAAGATAATCGAGTACGAAGTGGGAATGTATCAAATAAAGTTCCAAACTCAATGCACCAAATACTTTTAGTATTTTGTTGATATACTTTGGTGTATGACGAAGGACTTGATTGAAGAGGATAATCGATGTAAACGTAAGAGGGATATAAAGCATACGTTCAAGGAATAAAGGGAACTGTCCGTGCTTCTCTTGTTCAAGAAACAGACAAGAGGAAAGAGCAATAATGAATGTTATCACTATCATCCAAATAGCCGAGCCACCCACGATGTCTTTCCGTTTCACCACCTCTGCAATGTTAATACCTATAAAGAAGATGGGTGCACGGCTCCAGAATATCTCTAAATGACCTACTGAATCATGCAAAGGGGTAATATATTCCACCACAATACACCACATTATCATGACAACAGGAGTCCAACGATAGATAGGATTCTTGGCGATAAGCATCATATAAAATGGACTCACAAGATAGAAAACCATAATAGCTGGGATATACCAGAACGTTAGCTCATTGTGCATCCAGAAGTCCCAGTTAATCGTTATATCCCCGATGAGATCGATGATATTCATACTGTGCCCGCTATGTCCTGTGAGATTGACGTTAAGGAAATCGGGTATATAGTAGAGACAAGCCATGAAAAGCCAAGTAGGATAGACACGTAAGAAACGGCGAAGATAAAACTTTCGCAGGGAAGGGTTCTTTGTCCAAGAGAACCACAAGCCCATACCGCTCAAGAAGAGAAAGAAGTCTACACCGATATTACCCATTCTCTTCAAGCCAAAGAAGGCATCTTCACGTGGCAATCCCACATGAAAAAGAATAACGAAGATGATGGCCAACCCCATCAACTCTCCTCGGTAACGGCTTATATCAGCTAATTCAATGCTTCTTATCTTCATTTATTGCGATGAAATCGTGTATTTATAAGACTCCTTTACTTTAACTTTGGACTCGGTATCTTCTTCATTAACTCTTTGAACAACCATGCTAAACAAAGCGAAGAGATAACGTAAAGGAGAAGTCCCGTCCAATATTCTCCCCCTCGAGAGATTGGAATAAATATCTTTCTTGTGATAGGATGACAGACGAAAAGGGCTGCTGAGATGCTGCCAACCCACGAGAGAACATTCATAACAGAGAAATACTTATTGCCAACTACACCTTCTATCCAACTGAGTAATCTCACAAAGGTAATAGAGGCAACACATATTACAAGTGGAATAAAATACCATGTTATATAGTTGAAACTCATCAATAGTATGGCAAATAATGAAAGGACAAAGGCTACAAGGTTTGTAGCAGTCGTCCAGGCGTGTGCGTATCTCGCATAAAGTACACCAAAGCCGAATGGCAGCATCCCACCGATAAAGTTATATCTCCAACGGTTCAGGGCCTCACTTTCTGGTTCACAGGATAACTGTATGGCAAAACAAAGCACTATCAACATAACATTCCATGCCCAATGTCGGCGATAAAGGAAAAGTCGATACACGATATACAACTGTATCATAAGCCCAAAGAACCAGTAAGGACCAGGCCAAATAATATCGTCGGGATTGGGAAGAAGATTATTAAAAAGTCCCATTTGACCGATAATATCCATCACATGATAATCGTGTGGAGCGTCTGTAATAGCGTCAACCATCGTAAAAGCCACAAAGCCAACTATCATCATACGGAAAAGCTTTACCCAATGATATTTGATAAAACCAAAGACTGGAAGACTTGATTGTGACTGCAGCATACTTGTTGGCACTGTTGGCTGGTGCTTTTCGTACTTCATTGTCAAGCCGTATGCTGATAAGAAGAGGAATACAGGTACTCCATAATGCCCAAAGAACGATAGAATATGAAAGAAGAACAATTCGTTCCACGACCCTTGTAACACTTGATAGAGTTTGTCTACATTGCGTTGAAAATACTGATATTCGTTCTCCTTTACCACTGGACGCAACCAATGGCAGTAGTTATGTAGGAAGATTCCGATAATGGCAAGCCCTCTCAACGCATCACACTCTACCCGTGTAAGCAACGCTTCTCGGCGTTCTTTCCTCTGTTCTGGTACGGATTGTTCTGTATATGTATTCCTTTCCTTATTAAACATCCTAACTTTAATGATTGATTTTGTGCGCTTTAAGCGTTTCTTTATACTGATCTAATTCCCCTCTATGCGTCCAACAGCCACCTTGAAAGCTGTCTTCTATTTTAATATAGACTTCTGATTCGGTAAGAGATGCTACTCCGAAGGACGAGTAAGCTTATCGTAATCCGTTGTATTCTTTAGTATTCTCGGTCTCATTTCATTGTATTGTGGACTGAGGATATTATACTCTGCATGGTAGTCTTTCGTATGAATACCTGCCAAATAGAGCAGCATGTGCGGTAGTGCATCCGTCATAAAACGACGGTTTTTAGCACCGATTATTTCTTTGTAAATGTCGGGATGCTTAGCAGCATACTTATAAGAGCAGAAGATCCAGAAAGGAATTTCAAACTCATAATGCGCTAAGTCGTAATCAATAGCAGCCGAGTGATTGCGACAGATGAATCCACGATTACCCTCATAGCATTCCTCTCCATGATCAGGCATATAGATAATGATAGCCTCCTTGTCCTCAAAACGACTAATAATAGCATCTACAATGGAGTCATTATATAAGACAGCATTGTCGTAATCAGCCAATACATTTCGCTGTTTTCCATTAAGGTCGGCACGTTTCTTCTCATAATCTTCTGCCTTAAAGTGGCGACGGTCGCTTGGGAATCGTTGGTTATATTTGACGTGCTGTCCGAGGAGATGGAAGATGATAAGATTATGATCGGTGTTGTGTTGTTGCTGATTTTTATCGTAATCATCGAGCAATCCTCGATCAAATCGGTATAATTGTTGATTGCGTGAATCAAACATCGCCTCTGAAAGTTCTGGATGATTAAGGAAGAATCCACCACTAAAATCATACACAGCCTGCTTTGCCTTAGGCAAGAACTGATTAGTTATAAAGGTCACATGATAGCCTGCCTTACGGAAGAGTGAAGGGAAAAGTGGGTAATCGCACCACTCCCCTTTCTCTCCAACAACGTGTAGAGAAAAGACGTTCTTAAACACGAAACTGGTCAGATTCCATGGTGCTACGACATCACTGAACGGTACAAGTAATCCCGACTTCTCTCGTTTAATCTGACGTGGGGTCGTCGGCATGAAGTAGCCATACTGTTGTGAATGTAGCTTTCCATAGCTTTCACCGATGATAAGGACGATATTTGGCGATTTAAACGAACAACTATCCACACTCATCTTGTCTTTAGCTTCGATGAGACGGTCAACTTGTTGCGATGCTAACTCATTAGAGAAAATACTGAAAGCAAGGCGATAAACAGGCAGATAGAACTGTGCACAATCTGCAGTTGTTAGTTCATGTTCTACAGAGCCAATGGTGTCTAAAGAGAACATTTGTACCATTTCTTTCTTGTTGTGAGCAGATGATTCAATCGCCCAACCAAGAAATACGAGACAAACGCCCCCAAGAATGTGGTAATTATGGTTAATGATTTGTTTCGCCACTGTTACCTTATAGCTAATAGCTGGTGACAGTTTTACCTTCTTCAGAAATGTTGTTAGAATATGAATAAGCATCACAAGCAGTAGTAATCCTACACTTGAGAAGATAAGGTCAGACGTAAAATAACTACTGAAAAACTCGATTGCCTCACGTTCATCAGTCTCACCAACAAGTAGGAGCATTGACGGATTCAACGTTGATTGGAACTTTACCCAACAGAAGAGGTCAGTAAGACTCGTGCAGTAAGTGATGATATACAAAAAAGCACGAATCCATCGGCGAATCTTTAGAGGGAATAGTGTAAGAATGATGCAGATAACATATAGGTCGAGAAACAACTCTAACCACAGGTTACTATATACAGTAGCATCGGGGTTGTTGGTTGGCAACTCCGCATATGATACTAATATACCGATAAGGTACATGAAGAAAAAGAATGAGGCGTTGTCCTTAATGGGCTGATACGCCTTATTCAGTAAACTGACAGCATACTTAATAAATTTCATGTAAACGTATATATTTGTTTGCAAAGTTAACACTATTTTAGTACAAGGCAAAGTTTAAATACAAAATAATACGGTGTTAGCAAGCAAGTCTTGTCTCGTATGAGTTTTATAGGTCCTTCCTTTAAATGTGTGGATGCTTTCCCGTATAGGTTTAAACCAACGCTCATTAGCCCACAATAGTTGTTTTTGGGGTTCTACTATTAAATGTATAAATTAAAAATAGAATAAAAAGTTACACGCTTGTAGGCTATTACTATCTCAAATTAGTTGGTTGTACAAAGGAGGATAAACTACAAGATATAACGCAAATTGCTACAATGTCATTCCGTCTTCTACAAGCAACCTATTAGCACATCAATGATATTTGTAAACTATTTTCATACACTCCGAAACCAATACATGCTCTTTTAGCTTCTAAAAGACGCTTAATTGACTTGCAAAAGACGCCCTTTAAGACCCTTACTAACGCCCTTTTGAAGTCCAATTAAGCACCTTTTCTGATACTACTTTATAACTAACTGAATTACTGATGGTTACAATATCGCTTTTTACATGTATTTTTGTACTTATTTATAAATCGTTTACTCGAATTTATGTAATGATTTTTCAAAGCGTTATCTATTACTTTTCAAGTATTAAAAAGAAAAAGGGTCTCTGCTCGGAGGATGAGAAAAGAATAGATAGTGGACAGTCCTAACTATGTCTTTGTTCCGTTAACGCTATACAAAAAAGCATCCACACATTCAACCGAAGAACATAATTCTTACTATAGTATGCCTTCCGATTTGGGTTAAAAACAAAGGAAATAAGTATTATTCTTGGTTAATATTCGTCATTATCATACATTATGATTATCTTTACATCCAAAACTAAATACTTAGAACATGGAATATGACCTTCTATCCTTTTTTAGTATCATCTTATTTTCAATAGCATTATTGGGCTTCTTCTATCTTATCTCTAAGCTTAACCAAATAAGTAATACGCTAAACAACGTCAGTTTTGAGATTTCCACACTGAAACTTATCATTGAAAAGATGCAGCGTGAGAAACAGAAACAAGCTGAAACTGCAACAGAAATAAAGCCAAAAGAGAATATTGAACAACCTAAGGAGCAGGTCGTAGAAACTTCGAAGGAAGTTCAGAATGAGTCCGTTAGTCCTAATCCTAACTGGTGGCAACAACCTATAACGGACGAAACACCAACAACCGATAAGGCTGAAGAAACAGAGACTACGGGTGAAAACGAACAGCCAGAGCTACAGGAAACACCAGAAACTATAGAAGTTCCTATTGTACACAATGAGGATATCAGACCTTCTACTGTAGAAATTCCTATTCAAGAGACAGAGGATAAGACTCCAGAAGTTGAGGAAGAAACCCCTGAAACCATTGAAGAACCTGTAGAAGAAGAACAGGAAGAGCCTGCAATGGCTATGGAGGAAGAGGAGGAAATTGAAGAATATGCCACTTCTGAGACCAACTTTGAGAAATATATCGGTGAGAACCTCTTTGGAAAGATTGGTATTCTCATCTTTATCATTGGTATCGGTTTCTTCGTTAAATATGCTATCGACCAGAACTGGATCAATGAGACTGCACGTACATTGATGGGCTATGCAGTCGGTGCAGGTATGTTGGTACTGGCTGAGCGATTACACAAACGCTACCATACTTTCAGTTCACTGTTAGCAGGTGGTGCCTTTGGTATCTACTATTTGATTACAGCCATCGCCTTCCATTACTATGCCTTGTTCTCTCATACAATAGCATTCGTGATTTTATGCGTCACAACTATCTTCATGTCGGCAGTCTCCGTCCTATACGATAGGAAGGAATTGGCAGTCACAGCACTCGTTGGCGGCTTTATTGCACCTTTCATTATTAGTACGGACTCAAGTAGTATCATTAGCCTACAGATTTATATTACCATATTGAACATTGGTATGTTCTGCCTTGCAATGTATAAGAAATGGGCAATACTACCTATGGTTTCCTTCGCTTTCACCTATATAATATTATGGGGAACAACAGCATTAGGATCATTCTCTGATAGTGAGGCTGTCACAACTTATCCTACCCTATTTGCTTTTGCAACATTATTCTACGTCATCTTCCTATTGCCTGTTGTCTTTATTCTGCGCACACAGTATGGTGAAAATACCAGACTTGGACTATTGGGTATCATCACAGCTAATAGCTTCATGTATCTTATTTATGGCGATTTCCTCTTACAACACTTTGAGGCATCATCTGATACGACAGCTTACTTAGCTTTCTTCATAGCTGCTGTCAACCTGGCAATACACCTTTATTTGCGATTCCGCGTCGAAGGACAAGACACACTGCGCAACCTTATGTTAGGACTTGCGGTCACATTCGCCTCTATGGGTATTCCAATTCTGTTCAGCGCAGCCAATGTTCTTATGGTATGGGCAGCTGAGTCAGTACTTCTTTTGTGGCTCTTCACAAAGGAGAAAAACAGAATCTACGAGTTGGCTTCAGCAGTATTGTTACTCTTAACATTGGGAGCATTGGCATACTACAGAACAACTGACACCTTCATCCATGATACAGGAGATAGTTTATTCTTCAATGGTGCCTTCTTTGTGACTACATTTGTAAGTATAGCCTACTATGTTGTAGCTGTCATTATGCAATTTAATAAGGAACTATTCAGTGATACGAAGCGTCTAATCGCATACACTCCATGCAATGCTATAGCCTATGCGTTGGGCTTCAGCATCCTGTTCCTTGCTTTCAGAGACAACTTCAACTTCCATCTTGAGCAACCAATATCAGAGTATGCGTCTCTACTTACAGCAAACATAATGCTCTTAGGAGGAGCACTTATCCTGCGCAAACGCTTCGAAATAAGTGAAAACAAGTTAGCATACGAGATAAGCCTCTACCTTGCAGGAATCTTATTTGCTATGACTGTATGGAATTACACAGCTCCAGACGGACTCTTACTGAGATGGTTAATGGCACTCGTAACAATCGCTTATATGGCATATTGTATGCGTGGGCAACTCCTTGTAACCTCTAATCAGCGAAACTTACATATAGAATACTCCATCATATCAACACTGATGTGGCTTACTTTGACGCGTTTATTGCTGATTACTTTCAATGAAGTAAACTTCAGTACCGCCTTCTCTTTGTCGTTAGGTATTGCAGCCTTCATCTTGATGTGTATCGGTATGCGTTACCACAGTAAGGAGATTCGTATTGTTAGCTTGGCAGAATTCGGTATTGTCATTGGCAAACTCATTCTCAATGACGTATGGGCAATGCCTGCTCTTGGTAAGATTATTGTCTTCATCAGCCTTGGAGCCATTCTCCTTATCCTCTCATTCCTCTATCAGAAGCTTAAAGATGCTCTCTTCAATGAGAAAGAACAAGAACAGGAGTAAGCCTCAACATCAGACATTAACATAACAACAATCGCCCTTATCTGTCCAAACTTCATTTTTATCTTGGACTGATGAGGGCGATTGCTTTGGTATAGTATTCGTGTTTCTTAACTATTATATTAGAGAGATATACTTCTTAATAATTCAATCCAAACATCCAAAGAGGTATGATATTACCTGTACCAATCTCGATATCATCTTTTACTACATACCCCTTCTTAGCTTCAACAATCTGTTTCTGCCCCTTACTCTTTCCTCCGACTTCAAAGGTTACACCATTAATCTCAAAGTCTGAGATACGAGAAACTATAATATCATTATGTACTCTCAACTGATTATAGAAGAAAGTCTCCCTTATATTCCCAATATTAGCTTCGCTACCTGCTAAGATATAAGCTAAATTAGGATTATCGAGATAAACCTTATCGACCTTACCTAATCCTCTTATGCCACCAGTAGCATCTCGTAGTTGACTAATAATCCCAGCCTTTTCCATATATAAGAAGTAATCTGGAAGCACATTCCTACTCACTCCCACCATTGTTGCCAAAGAATCCATAACAGGCTTAAAAGGTACGCTACGTGAAATTATAGCAAGTAACTTCTTTAGCTTACGACTTGTTGAAAGTGTCATATTTGCAAACTGTGGTATATCAACCTCCATCGTAAGATTGACACTTTGGTTTAATAACATTATAAATTCAACGTCATCTCCAAATGGATAATACCCATGACGCAAATACTCTTTAAACAAAGGTAGTGGATGTTCCAGTCCTTTGGGGAGTTCCACACGATGTTGAAGGATATCTTCTAAACTATAAGCTGGAACAACAATGCCCTTAAACATTTCCAGATACTCTCTGAAAGAAAGTCCCTGTAAATGATAAACAGGAGCGCGACGGCTAAGGTCTGCCTCTCCTTGTATTATATCAAGAACCGACGAACCTGTAAAAGCAACTTTCAAATCAACGTGGGTATCATATATTTGCTTTAGTTCTTGTGCCCATCCTGTGTACTTGTGAATCTCATCAATAAAGAGATATTCTCCTCCTTCTCTGCAGAATTCATCTGCCAAATCAACAAGTGTATGAGATGAGAAATAGACATAATCAGCTGATACATAAAGCATATTCTGCTCTGACTGATGCTCCTTTATATATTGTAAAAACATCGTTGTCTTACCGACACCACGTGGACCAACCAGTCCTAACATCTGTCTTCCCCAGTCTATACGATTATATAAATAACGATGAAAAGTGGTAGAGGTGTGCTCTATCCTTTCCTTCATAAATTGTATTAAACTAATATCCATAGCTCTTCTTTTTGCTACAAAGATACGAAAAATGCACTAACCACAGTGCAAAATCAGTAATAAATTGCACTATGAGCAGTGCAATTTGTGTTAAACAATGCACTTCCCACAGTGCATTTCGCAACGATCCCTGCACTATCCACAGTGCAATTGAAATAATGCATAGCATAAAAGAATGCTTATGAGTACTGCACTCTGGTGAGTCTTTTCCATATATTGATTAGTTATTAACCTCTTATTATCATCATTATAATAACCTTGATGCTCCTTTCTTCCCAACCTCAACCCATGTGCGAGTACTCCGCACACGTCGTGTTGATGGTTCGCACCAATGGTGTTCGGCCTCCGCACCAGTGGTGCGGAGCACTAAACACATTATAACAGCTTACCGAAATATATTCAACTTATTGATAGAAGCAAGCTATACTACCAAAACAAACTAACCAATATGCGGTTAAAAAAAGTTTCACATACAAGAGAATACTATTACAGCAACAGATAGTCACAACACATAAAGCTGTCCTTTTAGAAGTTTAAAGACATCGAAAATTACCGATGAAGCATGTTAAAAGAATAAAAAAAACACATCGCTAATGTAGTTCTTCAGTAAAAAAAACGACTAATAGAATAACATTGGTCTTTTTTATTTACCTTTGTAATAAGATAATTTCCAAGACAAATAACGTCTTAATGACACCTTTAAGGTGAGAAGAAGTAACATTAAATGGCAGAAAAGTATATATTTAACACATAAAACAATAAGCACATGAAAGCAAAAATCTTACTTTTTGCAGCCTCATTCATAGCTACATCAGCTATGGCACAGGGACTGAAGTCGGGCGTAGACCGCAACAACATGGACTTTAACGTGAAGCCCGGTGAGAACTTCTATGAGTATGCTGCAGGTAACTGGTTGAAGAGCCATCCGCTTGACAAGGAGCATCCAATGAACGGTGCCTTTGTTGATTTGGAAGAATTGAACAAGAAACGCATCCGTGAAATGGTTGAGGACTATGCTAAGAAGCCACAAACGAAAGGCACTGTAGCACAGAAGATTGCTTCTATCTACAACCTTTACATGGATAGTGTACGCCGCAACCGTGAGGGATATACCCCTATTAAGCCTGTATTGGCAAAGATTAGGGCTGCTAAGAATCGTAAGGAACTCATCAAACTGATGTATGACCTCGACGTGAAAGGCTATGGCACCTTCCCTGTTGGCTTTGGTATGACAGTAGATGCAATGAACTCTGACCGTTATATCATTGGTATCTCCCAAGGTGGTATTGGTCTTGATCCTGAATATTATACAAAGCCTAACGATCAACAGAAGGCTGTTATAGCAGCATATAAGAGTCTGAACAACGATTTGTTCAAGATGACTGGTAACGATGCTGCAACTGCGAAGAAGAAGATGGAGGCTGCTTTCTCTATTGAGAACCAGATTGCAAAGGTTAGCTATGACCAAGTAAAGTCACGCGACCCACAAGCTAACTATCACCCAATGACTTGGGAACAACTCTTGAAAAACTATCCAGGTGTCGATTGGAACTACCTTTTGAAGGCTTCTGGCTATCCAAATAACGGCGGAAAGGTAGATGTTGGACAGCCAGAGCCTGTACATGAAGTTGAGAAGATACTTGCTACAGCTCCGTTAGACGCATTGAAAGCCTACATGGAACTTGCTGTTATCTCAAGTTCTGCAGGTATGTTGTCTGATAACTTCTCTGATCGTAACTTTGAATATACCAAGGTAGCATACGGTGTTCAGCAGCAACAGCCACGTTGGAAACGTGCTTTGTCATTCGTACAGGGTATCATGGGTGAGGCTGTAGGTAAGCTCTACGTACAGAAATACTTCCCTGAGAGCAGCAAGCAACGTATGATTACATTGGTAAAGAACCTCCAAGATGCTTTTGCACAGCGCATTGAAGAGAACACATGGATGACTGCTGCAACAAAGAAAAAAGCAATAGAAAAGTTGCAAGCATTTGATATTAAGATTGGTTATCCTGATAAATGGCAGAATATGGATAGCGTTTTCGTGATTGATGACAATAAGTCATTGATTGAAAACGTGAAGGCTGTACAGGAAGCAGCTATGAAGTACCGTATTGCTAAACGCTGGGGTAAGCCTGTTGACAAGAAGGAATGGCACATGACTCCACAGACGGTTAATGCTTACTATGACCCAACAACCAACAGTATTAACTTCCCAGCAGCTATTCTCCAGCCTCCTTTCTTCGATCCAACAGTGGATGATGCAGCTAATTATGGTGCTATCGGTGCTGTCATTGGTCATGAGATGAGCCACGGATTTGACGACCAAGGTTGTCAATTTGATAAGGATGGTAATATGAAGAACTGGTGGACAGAAGAGGATAAGAAGAACTATGACGCTCGTACAAAGGTTCTTGTAGACTGGTTCAACAAGCAGGAAGTAATCCCTGGCTTGTATGTTAACGGTGAGAAGACACTCGGTGAAAACATCGGTGATAACGGAGGTTTGAACATTGCCTTCCGTGCACTTGAAAACAGTATGAAAACAAAACCATTGAGCGATATGGACGGTTTCACACCTGCACAGCGTTTCTTCCTCGCTTGGGGACGTGTTTGGGCAAGCAACGTTGCTCCTCAGTTTGTTGCTTATATTGTCAATTCTGATGTTCACTCACCAAGTATCAGCCGTGTGAATGCAGCCCTTCCTATGATTGATAATTGGTATAAGGCTTTCGACATCAAAGAAGGTGACAAACTCTTCGTGCCACAACAGAATCGTGCACACATCTGGTAAGAGAATATTTTAATAATGTACATATCATTTGATATGCCTTATAAGCTCTGTAGTGTCACTATCTATTAAGCAATGACCACGGAGTTTTATACCTAATATAAAGGGAGTGTGTCCAACAAAAAGGATCCACTCCCTTCTTTCTTTTGAACGTTTCTTTTTTAAAGTTCTACCTTCTCGCATCAAAGTAGTTTTTGTTAAACAAAAATCAAAAGTCTTCCTGTCGACAAAACTAAAACCAAAATACAAGGAATAAATAACCACAAGCAACCTTTTTGAGCACAGAGAAGGATGAAAAAGAGAAAAACAAAAATGATATTTCATAGTCATTCTTTTATCAGATTAAGCATAAAAACGCTGATTTTACCGTAAATTAGAACTAAATATTTTACGAATAGAATAATCTTTAAGCCCTAAAAATCAAACACATTAGCCTCTATTATAGGTGTAACAACAAAGTATTTTGTCATAATTTAACAAGTACAACGAGAAACATGATACTTTCCTTAATTCTCATATTATTGATAAGAAATAGTATTATTTATCTATTAATTCAATAAAATATTGTATATTTGCACCCAACAATAATTTTAATTGTAGATAAAATAGTAAAAAGTTTTTGCATAACAGCGCAATTTATATGCATTACTGAGCATAAAGAGTATCACAGGAACATAATAAACAGATTAAGATTCAAGATTTCAAGCAGCAGTAGGTAAGCTTACAAAACAACATTCTTTCATTAAAGACAGAATAAGAAACAAAGACATCGTTCTGCAAGAAACAAATAGATGTACAGACAAACATAATAAGTCTTGCCTAAATTCACCTGCTAAAATGTAATAAAAAAGGAAACATACATACCGAATCTTTTCAGATTAGCATAAATAAAAATAACTACCAAAATCCTATTTTCAATGGGATATTTTTAGTTACCAGTGGGATTTCATCGTGAGATGAGATCCCACACCTTTTTATATATAGTGGTATAAGATGATTCCTCTATTGTGCAAGTTCCCTCTTATACCCCACCTCACTATCATCTAAAAAACAGTTTTATAGAATCTTTATCCCATAAAACTGTAATCATTTCATTTCTTTTCAGTATCTTTGCGTTCAGATTAATCATCAATTAAAAACAGAAAGAATATGAACGTAGGAGATAAAGCACCGGAGATTCTGGGAACTGACCAGGATGGAAAAGAAATTAAGTTGAGCGATTATAAAGGACAAAAGATTGTTCTTTATTTCTACCCTAAGGATTCAACATCAGGCTGCACAGCGCAGGCATGCAACCTTCGTGATAACTACAAGGAGTTAAGAGACAAGGGATATGTGATTATCGGAGCAAGTATACAGGACGAGAAGTCACACAAGAAGTTTATTGAGAAGAATGAACTTCCCTTCCCACTCATTGCCGATACCGACTTAAAGCTCGTTGAGACATTCGGTGTTTATGGTGAAAAGAAGATGTATGGCCGCACCTACATGGGTACATTCCGCACTACTTTCATCATCAACGAAGATGGTATCATTGAGCGCATCCTCGGTCCAAAGCAAATTAAGACTAAGGATCACGCTGCTCAAATCCTTGCTGAAGACTAAGTCTTGCAATGGAAGACATAGTAACAGAAAGCCGATAACACGCTCATAATAATAAGAGAACGCCGATAATAAAAGAATCAAAAAACGCTCTCTACTAAAAGAGATGTGATAAAAAAGAAACGAGACAACTATGTCTAAAGCTCAAGACACAAGCAGTAAGAAAACGAAGACGATAAGCAAAGATAGCAAAAGTCTAAGGAATAAAAAGCAACCTCACCATTCACTTCCCTCTTCACTTGGAGAGGGAGGGATGGTGAGGTCTTTTTGTAAAGATATAGAAACGAAGTCTTTACGAAAAAGACTTCTTACCCTTGCTAACAAATATGAAACCTCGTCTTTTCTCAATGGCGACCCATCATGGTTTATGCACCAAGTGATTGGCAAAAGAAATCAAGAAACCATCGCTTTTATTGCTGCTTGCCTAAGTTATGGTTCACGACAACTTTTCCTGCCTCGCATACAATATCTGCTCGATTGTTCACGTAGCGAACCCTATGAATGGATTAAAGCAGGAAGGTACACACTCGACATTCCTAATGACAATCAATGTTTCTATCGCTTGTATACCAATGCTATGATGTGCGATCTCTTCCATGCACTACGAAAGATGTATGAGGAGTATGGCGACATGGAGAATTACATTCGCAGCTATGCAAACCTCCAAAAGGGAAGTAAAAAGACTGATACAATTACCGCAATTGAAGCTATTTGTGCGCATTTTTTTAAACATGAAGCCGTCGGAATCGTGCCCAAAAACACGAATTCAAGCTGTAAACGTGTATGTATGTTCCTACGCTGGATGGTTCGAACCAACTCTCCAGTAGACCTTGGACTATGGTCTGAGTTCATCGACCAACGTTCGCTCATCATCCCTCTTGACACCCATGTCATACAGCAGTCTCTGCAATTAGGTCTCATTACAAGCAAGACTGCTTCTATGTCAGTTGCTCGAAAACTAACCGATAAACTGTTAGAGATCTTCCCTGATGACCCTCTAAAAGCTGATTTTGCCCTCTTTGGATATGGAGTAAACCTGAAATAGAACAATCATCCTAATTTGATGATAGGCTCAAAGGATAAAGTAAGAACTCGTTTTCTCTATTACCTTTGTAATAAAAATTCAAAGACTCAAAATTTAAAGAGGCTTAATTAGACGCTAACTAAGGCTTAATAGCCTTGCAAAAGGTGCCCTTTTGAGGTCTAACTAACGCCCTTTTGAACCCTTATTAAGCACCTTTTAAAACACACCTTCATACAACTCTGACTATAAGATAGTTACAAAAACAGGAGGGAAGGGTGTTTTTTCTTAAATATTAGACTTCCTATACTCGCTTTTTGTAAAGTTATTTCACATCCACTGAATCCTAAAACCTGCTTTCGAAAAGAAAAGAAAGGGAGTATAAACAAGCGAAAGACGGTACTTAAAAACAAAGAAAAACAAAAATCCCGACTACGTTATAAACGCAGACGGGACCTTGTTACTACTCTCAAATTTCTAAATTACTTTCTTAATTAGGCAGCGATGTGATTATTCAAGTTAACTGCCTTTGCTACTAATGCTGCAACTACTACAGCTGATAATACTACTGAAATCATAATCTTTTTACCTTTAATGGGGAACCTTTTTCCCCTGTTCATTAATATGTTATCCTTTAATTACGAGTGCAAAGTTAGACAAAAACAAAACATCCAACAAAAGAAACAAACAATAAACTTAGGAATCTACCTTTTAATTAGCCTGTATCAAGTCGATTGATGTAAATCAAAGAAATATCACTTGCTTTTCTCAAATATTTAAACTAACTTTGCCAGCCGCAAGCAAAAAGGCACAAAAAGAATGGAGAAAAACCAAGAATTACGCAATGCGTGGGACTTTGTAGAACACACTGGAATAAGTATTTTCCTCACAGGAAAGGCTGGAACTGGTAAAACAACCTTCCTTCGCACACTCAAAGAGCGCAGCAATAAACGAAACATTATTGTTGCTCCTACTGGCGTGGCTGCTATCAATGCGGGCGGTATGACGATTCACTCTTTCTTCCAGTTGCCCCTCTCACCTTTCGTACCCAATACTAACATCAAGAATCGATTTGATTATAGCAAAGAGAAACGCAAGATTATGCGTACTCTCGACTTGCTTATCATTGACGAGATTAGTATGGTACGAGCTGATGTTCTTGATGCAATTGACTCCGTTTTACGTCGTTTTCGTGAGCCAGATAAGCCCTTTGGTGGTGTACAACTCCTGATGATAGGCGACTTACAACAGCTTACTCCCGTTGTAACTCCTGAAGAAGAGGAACTATTACGACAGTATTATGACACTCCTTATTTCTTTGGTTCAAAGGCATTACGCAGCATTAGCTATGTAACTATTGAGCTAACCCACGTC
The DNA here is from genome assembly GCF_000144405.1 of Prevotella melaninogenica ATCC 25845. Taxonomy (NCBI): domain Bacteria; kingdom Pseudomonadati; phylum Bacteroidota; class Bacteroidia; order Bacteroidales; family Prevotellaceae; genus Prevotella; species Prevotella melaninogenica. Next base: position 322,150 of record NC_014370.1, on the reverse strand, counting down.
TATCGACAGCAAGATGCGACCTTCATCACCTTACTTAATAATATAAGAGAGGGAAAAGTTTCTGCAGATGACCTCCAGCGTCTCAACGAAAGATATGATCCAACGTTCCAACCAAAGGAGGGTAGTGATTATATTCGATTGACAACACATAACAGAATGGCGGAAAGCTATAACGAAGACCAACTTCGTAAACTTCCCGCAAAAGCTTATACCTTTAGCGCAGAAACGGATGGTAACTTCCCTGAATACAACTATCCAACGGACTTCAACCTTACGCTGAAGACGGGTGCGCAGGTGATGTTCATACGTAATGATAACAATGGCCGTTACTATAATGGGCGTATTGGACACATCACCCATGTTGATAACGAGAAGATATACGTTCTTTGCCATGGAGAGGATGAGGAATTTGAGGTTGAAGTTGAGACATGGGAGAACACTAAATACACCTTAAACGAGAAAACAAAACAAATAGAAGCAGAGGTGCAGGGGACTTTTAGGCAGTATCCACTGCGTCTGGCGTGGGCTATTACCATACATAAGAGCCAAGGACTTACCTTTGAACATGCTATTATAGATGCGCAAGCATCCTTTGCTTCGGGACAGGTTTATGTTGCATTAAGTCGTTGTAAGACCTTAGAAGGTTTGGTTTTGGCATCTCCGATTGGTAATACTGCGATTATAAATGATAACCGTGTAAGTGAGTATATCTCACATCAAACAGAAGAAGCTGAAAAGAGTATCTCCGCTTTACCTGCCTTGAAAGAAGAATACCATCGCCAATTACTTATCGAATTATTCAATTTCAACGAGATTAAAACCTACGAGACGGCTCTCTTTAGGGTATTAACAGAGTTCTTCTTCAAGTTTACAAAGATAAATGCACTGCATAAGATGGCGCTTACTGACTTAGAGTCACGCATCATTCAAGTATCGATGAAATGGGAGAATCTTATCAAAAAGATGACAACCGAGCAGCTTCACGAAGAGGATTTCAAGGAGAGAATAAAGAAAGGAGCGCTCTACTTCCATAGTGAGTTGACCGAAATCTTCAGTAGAATGATAGAGTTGACCAAGGAAGTACAGACAAATAATAAAATAGGTGCTAAACGTTTTGACAACGCTTACACTGAACTTAAACAGACTTACCTGGCAAAGCATGATCTGTTAGAAAGCATAATGGAAGATGGTTTCTCGATTACTACCTACCTCACAGCAAAGCAAGAGGCTATTCTCAACAGTATTTCCGATGGAAACGAGAGAAAAAGAAGAAAGAGAAAAGAAGATAAAGACAAACCTAAAGAGAAAAAAATCAGCACTTCTGAACAGACATATAACCTCTTCAAAACTGGAAAAAGCGTTGAAGAGATTGCCAAAGAGCGAGGATTGACACAAGGTACAATCCAAGGACATCTCGTATCTTACATCCTAAATGGAGACATAAAGCTTGAAGAAGTGATTGATGAAAAGAAAATAAATATCATCAAGCGGATAATTAAAGCTGTTGGAACAGAAAGCGGAATGAACCCTATTAAGGAGTTATGCCCTTCAGATATAACCTATAATGACATACGATTAATTATGAAAACAATGGTAACTTAAAGACTAAACAACACCTTTACAATCTTATAAAAAGAGGGATTACCATGCTTTTCAAGGTAATCAAAATATCAAAAAACGTCAAAAAAGAAAACCTAATAAAATAAAACAACCTCTGAGACGTTGTCATACAACATAAAATCCCAGCATAGACCGTACTAAAAAGGAAAGAGTGAGGTTTTCTGAGATTATTTTATTATCTTTGTATTAGACAACAACACAAATATATCATGATACTAAGTTATGCAACTTCATTGGCAGCTATAATTGCTTCGGCTATATGCTTTGCCATCATTGCATTGATGTATTGGAAGTCACCAAGTGGTCCACTCACTTTTAAGCGTAGAATAATTATATTGGACTATGGGCTTCTTCTTCTATATCTTTGCTGTCATTTTATACGGAGTGAGAACGATGAAACCGAAATATTATGTGTTCCATCGATATTATCATTATACCTTCTCTGGGAGTCTTTCCTTATCACATGCACGACATTCAGCAATGGAAAGATTTACAAGAATACGTATGCTCTGTTATTCTATAACCTCCTACCGCTATCACTACTTGTCCCACAGATGATATATGCAGCGAACGGAGACATTCATCATTACCAGAATTACAGTCAACTACAAGCTGATCTCCAGCAAACGATGCCAATACAAGCATTAATGCGTATTATCTTTTCAGCAGGTATCCTCTTCTGCAAGCTATTGATGATTATAGAGATTGTAACACAACAGATTAAATATAAGCATCAAATTATCGATGAAAACGGAGACCTTAGAGGTATAGCACGACGCAACAAAATCTATTTAGGGACGGGAATACTCCTCATAATGATAACGATAGGACAGCTTGTTCCGTCTACAATTTACCATGCCTTATTAAAGATTTGTATCATATTTACTGTCATAGCAATCACACGTTTTTACGTGAATCTACATAAACACATTATGATTTTGGAGTCAAACAACTATAACAAAGGCAATTCAATTAAAGAGAAAATAGACAAGTGGCTTCATCAGGACCCATTCCCATTGGCTGATACAGAGCTTACAATGGAGAAGACGGCAGCATCTATAGGAATACAGACCGTAGCCCTCTCCTACTATATCTATGAGTTTGCGGGTAAGACATTCCTATCTTGGCAAAGCGAATGTCGTATGATTCATTGCCGTGAGTTACTCAAAAACGATGACAAAAACATATCAGAAATCGCATACGAATGTGGTTATAGCGACCTTGCGGCTATGAGTAAAGCCTTCAAAAAGAGGTTCGGAGTAGCTCCAACCATTTATAGGAAGAGGCTTAGCGACACTAAAAGACCTCAAAACACAGAATCGCTTGAAGATGAAGTTTAATCGATGAAATGGGAGAAAAATGACGTTTAAAAAGGGTATAAAAGGTAGTTATAATAAAAAATAAGTCTTATAACAAATATAATTTATTTGCACAGACATCTTTTTTCCCACAAAATAACTATCTTTGTAATATCAATTAAAGATATTTCTTGAGTAGCAATCAAATTACGTTTAAATAGTTATTAGTAAGTTAATAGTCAAATTAAACTAATTAGGATGGTCCTCGTGAGAAGATTGCCTAATGATTTTTTGAGTCAAATAATTTTTTGAGTTATTTAGTTAAGTGGCTGAGTGTATGTCTGCGTGAGCAGATATACACTTTTTTCTTTTCTATAGTTTGAGCCGACAAATCGCGTGGTTTCATAAGAACTTCACGTATAAACAATTCTTTAGAAGCCTACCTTATAATTCACAATGAGGCAAACACACCTCTTCCCTACCATCTTTATCCATTGTATTATTGCTTGTTCCATGTCGTGTTCTTGGTAAACACCAATTGTGCGGAGCATGAGCACCAATCGTGCGAAGCATTAACACCATTCGTGCGGAGGGTTAAACACCTTATAATATACGACTAAGATGAAAGGCATTTGTTGCTAATAAAGAGCTATATAGCCCAAAACAAAATGGCATTATTGGATTAAGAGGCATCCTTTATCAAAGACAATAGGAATGAAAAGAGCATAACTATCAGCTTTAAAGTACAATTTCGATTAAAAATTATTAGGCTGTAATAATAGAGAATAATATCCTTAAATACTTTGCCAGATAATCTGAAAATAACTAATTTTGCAGATAGAACTTTCATTATAAGACAAAAGATATGGCAAATTTAAGATTTGGAGCTGTTGAAGAAGCATTCAAAAAACGCCCCTTAGAAGTCAAGACACCTACAGAACGTCCAGAACAGTTCTACGGTAAGTACGTCTTTAATCGTGCAAGAATGTACAAGTATCTCCCTGTTGATGTGTACCAAAAGCTGATAGACGTCATTGACAACGGTTCACGATTAGACCGTTCCATCGCAGATGCAGTAGCGCAAGGTATGAAGAAATGGGCAGAGGAACACGGAGCAACTCACTACACCCACTGGTTCCAACCGCTAACAGAAGGTACAGCAGAGAAACACGATGCCTTTGTCGAGCATGATGGCAAAGGAGGAATGATTGAAGAATTCTCAGGAAAACTACTCGTTCAACAGGAACCTGACGCCAGTTCTTTCCCTAATGGAGGAATCCGCAATACCTTTGAAGCACGTGGCTATTCAGCCTGGGACCCAACCAGTCCTGTATTCATCATCGAAGACACACTTTGTATTCCTACAATATTTATATCTTACACTGGAGAAGCACTCGACTACAAAGCACCATTATTAAAATCACTCCATGCTGTTAATGTTGCAGCAACTAAGGTTTGCCAATACTTTTATCAAGACGTAAAGCAGGTTCATACTAACCTTGGATGGGAACAAGAATACTTCCTTGTAGATGAAGACTTGTACTTTGCTCGCCCTGACCTTATGCTTACAGGCCGTACGCTGATGGGGCATGACTCTGCAAAGAACCAGCAAATGGACGACCATTACTTCGGTACAATCCCTGAGCGTGTACAAGCTTTCATGAAGGATCTTGAGATACAAGCACTCGAATTGGGTATTCCTTGTAAGACACGTCACAATGAGGTTGCCCCCGGTCAGTTTGAGTTGGCTCCTATCTTTGAGGAATGTAACCTTGCTGTAGACCATAACATGCTATTGATGTCACTCATGAAGAAGGTTGCACACAAGCATAGTTTCCGCGTTCTTCTACATGAGAAGCCTTTCGATGGAGTCAATGGTTCTGGTAAGCATAACAACTGGAGCCTAAACACTGACACTGGTATTCTCCTCCATGCAGCAGGTAAGACACTTAACGATAACCTTCGTTTTGTAGTCTTCATCGTAGAAACCTTGATGGCTGTCTATAAGCACAATGGTCTTCTGAAAGCATCAGTAATGAGTGCAACCAACGATCATCGTCTTGGAGCTAACGAAGCGCCACCTGCTATTATCTCCTCATTCCTCGGAAAACAGATTAGTGACCTCCTTGAGCATATAGAAAAGGCTGACAAGGAAAACATCTTTAGCCTTACTGGAAAGACTGGTTTACAGATGGACATTCCAGAGATTCCAGAGTTACTTATCGATAACACCGACCGTAACCGCACATCTCCTTTTGCCTTTACAGGTAACCGCTTTGAGTTCCGTGCAGTAGGTTCTGAGGCTAACTGTGCATCTGCGATGATTGTACTGAACACTGCTGTAGCAGAAGCTTTAGAGCGTTTCAGTGAGCGTGTTGACACCTTGGTTGAAAAAGGTGAAGACCTGACATCAGCAATCATCGATATCATTCGTGAAGATATCAAGACCTGTAAGCCTATTCACTTCGATGGAAACGGATATTCTGATAGTTGGAAGGAAGAAGCCAAGAAGCGTGGACTCGATTGCGAATCAAGTTGTCCTAAGTGCTTCGACCGCTACCTTGACGAAGATTCTATCAAGATGTTCGAGTCGATGAACGTGATGAAGCGCAACGAGTTGGAGGCACGTAACGAGGTAAAATGGGAGACATACACCAAGAAGATACAAATAGAAGCACGTGTAATGGGCGATTTGGCGATGAACCATATCATCCCTGTAGCAACACATTACCAGAGTCAACTGGCGAAGAATGTGCAGAATATGGTCAATATCTTCGGAGATGTAGAGGGAAAACAGCTCAGTGAACGTAATATAAAGATTATACGTGAGATTGCTGAACGCACTAATATCATCGAGACGGGTGTTGAAGAACTTGTCAATGCACGTAAACAAGCCAACAAAATAGAAAGTCAACGCGAAAAAGCAATCGCTTATCATGATACTATCGCACCAAAGATGGAAACCATCCGATATCAGATTGATAAATTAGAGTTAGTGGTCAGCGATGAGCTTTGGACACTTCCTAAGTATCGCGAACTGCTCTTTATCAGATAAAAGATTGCGATTTCATCGACAATTAACACTTTCTTCGTATCTTTACTTAACATTGTAAGGGGCGAAGAAAGTACCAAAAGAAAGGCAGGTAATCCAAACATCAACGGATTACCTGCCTTTCTTCTATCTTTCTAAGAAACGTATTACTGCTCTTCTTTCTCCTTATAGATAACATTATTAGCACCACTTGTGAACTTCAGTGCCTCTGGATGCTCATCTACAAAGCTCTCAATATGACGAACACGCTTCTCTTCGAAAATCTCATCAACCGCTATAAGGATACCAGTTTCCTCTACATCACCAAAGCCATAGTTGATAGCTGTACCGAAGAGTTTCATCGTTGGAGAAAGATTCATATAAGCATTCACTAAAGGAGGGATGTTATATCCCAACTCACGTATCTCTCTATTTAATATTCTATAGTCCTCCTTAAAACCATTTCCTTGGAAAAGAGCATCCAACTCAGTGGTTGGAGTGTCAATTTTCAACGGTTTAATCGGTATAATAAGGTCGTCCTTATCATCAAAATACTTCTTCAAAAAGTAAAGAATCATATCCCTACCACGACGGATATAAGAAGGATACATGGTCATCTTTCCGAAGAAATACTTACATTCAGGGTACAACACCGTCAACGCTCCAAGTCCATCCCAAAGGTTATCCAGCGCAAAGATGCTCTTAGAATTCTTACGAACGTTCTGGTAATCCAATGAAACAAAAGAACGTCCAAGCTCAACTGTATAAGGAGCATACTCCTTCATGAACTTATCAGAGAAATGGAACATGTGACTTGTTGCGACCTTTGGCTGTCCGTTTTTATCTATTTCCCACTCGCTACCGAAGATATAACGATATCCACCGATAATCTCTTCCGCTTCAGGGTTCCAAACAATCAACTGTCTACAACAATTCTCCATCGTGTCGAACTCATCGACATCCATCGATTTGCCCGTACCACCCCCAGCCGAACGAAAAGCTATTTCGCGCAGACGTCCAATCTCCTTCATCACGTTTGGCGCAGTCTTAGCCGTCACAACATAAATTTCATTGTGACTTTTGTTCGTCGAACGAAGCATCCGTTCAGGAGTCAACTCGCTCTTGAGTAGCTCCTTACTAATGGGTTGGATGATTTCTTCTTCCATATATTCTATCTATCTTTTTCTTTCTCTAAATCTAATCGCTTGATTGAACTCTTTATTCTATCATTTAATAAGGCTAAATTTTAGAGTTCATAAACCATGTCTTCAACATATTTCGCCCATTCCATCGATGTGCGACTCTTATCAAACGTCTGCCAAGGGATTGGTTTTCCTATTGCAACACGGAACGTTTTACCAACGTTTCTGTACATCTCATCAACAAGGAATAGCATCGCTATATTCACCTTCTTAACGTATTTATCACTGAAACGCGCAATACGATAGAATCGATCAGAATTACGTCCGCCAAAGAAGATGGGAACAACATCACGCTGATACTCCACACTCTTGGTGATAAATGTCTTCTTCCACTCTAAGTCATGAATCTTCCCATTAATCTTACGACTATTCAGTCCAGCAGGAAACATCAAAATATGATTATCACTTTTAAAGCCAGCCTCAACCATGCGAGGGAAATCACGACTCTGTTTTCCAGTTTTGTTGATGCCAATACTTACTGGTTTTAAGCCCGGAAGATTGAGTAATAAGTCATTAACCAGATAGCGAAATCTGCCATCATAGTGCTTTCCGATAATCGATCCCAATGCTACACCATCCTGTCCACCAAGGGGATGATTTGACACAAAGGTATAAAGCTTACCATCATCCTTATCTGGAAGATTCTCTAAACCTTCGATTTGCAGCGTCATGTCAAGATATCGAACACACTCCGTGAGCCATTCTGTCCCTGACAAACCACGACTATCCCATAGAAACTGATTGACCTCATCTTCATGGAGGATTCTTTTTAGCCAATTGACAGCAAAAGAAGGAACGAATTTAGCCTTCGCCCCCATCTTATCTCTTAGAATCTTGTCTATGTCTATCGTCTTCTCTATTTCTGCACCCATGTACTCAATTCTCTCCTAACAAAATGCAAAAATAACGAAACCATTTGGAATAGCTTGCGTTTTTTGCAAAAAATATATGTTTAAACAGAAAAAATCATGTCAACAACAGCGTTGATTACTCGTATTTAAAACCAAATGCTCCATTTTACCCCACTATTTTTAGGATCCTCCACTTCACATAATGAGCCTTAAAACCAACTTTGATACACCAAAAAGACTGAAAGAAAGGCAACTCAAAAAGAAGGAAATAAAAGCAAAAAGGGAACAACAAAACTCGTACTAAAAAACGTATTTTGTAATAATATTTCACAACATCAATTTCAATATATGCTCTCTTAGCATCTTAAAGACGCCCAATAAGCTTGCAAAAGGTGCCCTTTAAGACCCTTACTAACGCCCTTTTGAAGTCCGATTAAGCACCTTTTAAAAACCACCTCTATAACCATTTGGTTATCTGATACTTACAAAGGGATTCAGGACAATACTTTTTAGACCTAAATTAGCATTTTAAGCCCTCATAGTTGTAAATATATTTCAAACCACCACACAACTCACTCAACACGCTTAACACACAGCAAAAATCAAGTACACCACAAAGCGCAATTGACAAGAGGACAGAAACGTCGGCCAAAGTGTTAATATTCTAAAAATAGAGGTCGTTAACAAAATATTGTGGAGCATAGTGGGGATATGTGGGGAAAAATGTGTAACTTTGAAGCCAAATACAGCTTTATAAAAAATAAACATGAGATTCTTAGGCAATATCGAAGCAAAAACAGACGCAAAAGGAAGAGCCTTCCTGCCTGCAGTCTTCCGCAAGGTGCTCAACGCATCAGGCGAGGAATCGCTGATATTGCGCAAAGATATCTTCGAGCCATGCTTAGTTCTCTATCCCGAGTCTGTATGGAACGAACGAATGGACGCACTCCGCAAGCGTTTGAGCCGCTGGAGCCGTCGCGACCAGATGATTTATCGCCAGTATGTCACAGATGTTGAGATGATTACATTGGACGGAAACGGTCGTTTCCTCATCCCAAAACGATATCTAAAAATGGCGAATATCGACCAGCAGATTAGGTTTACAGGAATGGACGATTGCATTGAAATCTGGGCGAACGGTGAAAATAACGAGCCATTCATGTCGGCTGAAGAATTCAGCAAGGCCATGGAAGAAACCATGGGCATGGAAGGAGCCATCTCGCTTGATACCCCTTCACAAGACAACGATTAGTCAACCACAAAAGAATCAACAGCATGATTAAGACTGCAGAATGTTATCATATCCCAGTACTCCTCAACGAAAGCATAGAAGGATTGAACCTACATGCCAACGGAGTCTACGTGGATGTAACTTTCGGAGGTGGAGGTCATAGCCGAGAGATTCTTTCTCGCTTAGCAGAGGACAGTCATCTTTACAGCTTCGACCAAGATGCTGATGCCGAACAGAATATTGACAACATGGGCTTAAGCGATGAACAGGTAGACCGCTTCACCTTTGTTCGCTCCAACTTCAGATACCTGAAGAACTGGATGCGGTATTATGACGTAGGATACATAGACGGACTACTTGCCGACCTTGGTGTTAGCAGCCATCACTTTGATGATGAGACACGTGGGTTTTCTTTCCGCTTCGAAGCTCCACTCGACATGAGAATGAACAAACGAGCAGGAATAACAGCTGCCGACATTCTCAACGACTACGATGAAGAACGATTGGCAGACATACTCTACCTCTACGGAGAACTGAAGCAGTCGCGCCGCATCGCCTCAGCCATCGTTAAGGCAAGAGGACAGAAAACATATAAAACAACGAACGACTTACTGACAACCATCGAACCTTTCTTTCAGCGGGCACGCGAAAAGAAAGACATGGCAAAAATGTTTCAAGCCCTTCGCATCGAAGTAAACCACGAGATGGATGCCTTGAAGGAAATGCTTATGGCAGCAACCGAACTGCTTCGCCCTGGCGGTAGACTATCGGTTATTACCTACCACTCCTTAGAGGATAGAATGGTAAAGAACATTATGAAGTCAGGAAATATAGAGGGTAAAGTGAAACAAGACTTCTTCGGACGAATAGAAACGCCATTCCGATTAGTCAATAACAAAGTTATCACTGCAAGTAACGACGAACAAGAACGCAACCCACGAAGCCGAAGTGCAAAACTAAGAATAGCAGAAAAGAAAGCAAATGAATGACGAGAACGACAAGAAGAATCCAACGCTGACGGAGCATCCTCTCACAGAAGATCAGACTGCTTTCACTGAAGAGAGCATAAACGTCACAGAGCCACTCGTTAAGGCAGAGACTATAGAAGATCAACAAGAAGCTACTGCGAATAACGAGGTAGCAACACCACTAACGGAGGAGGAAGAAAAAAGAATAGAAGAAGAGGTTGAAGTAGAAAAGATTAAAGCTGCCATTGAGGAGCAAGCACGCGAAGATGAGCAACCACAATCATCAAACTTCACACTAAGAAAGATTCTTGGAGGTGACATCCTCTCTACACGACTCCTACGTAATAACATCTGGTTGATTATCACCGCTGTGATTTTCACTATCGTCTACATATCAAATCGATACAGTGTACAGAAGTACCTTATTGAGATTGATAAGTTGCAAAAAGAGTTAGAGGACGCTAAGTATCGTGCACTTTCAAGTAGTAGTCAACTCACAGAGAAGACACGTGAGAGCCATATACTTGAGATATTGAAAACAAGAAAGGACAGTGTACTGAAAATGTCTGACCGTCCACCTTATATTATAGATGTACCCGAGAAATAGGATATGAGTAAGTTTGATAATAGCAAAGTAATGCCTCGCTACAGCGTTATAGCGATCATCATGTCGCTTGTAGCTGTAGCTGTTATTGGTAAGACTATCTACACCATGACTGCAGGTAGAACCTACTGGCTGGAAGTTGCTGCTTCTCAAAAGAAAGACAGCGTCACAGTAAAGCCTACCAGAGGTAATATCCTAAGCTGTAATGGGCAACTTATGGCAAGTTCATTACCTGAATTTAAGGTTTACATGGACTTCAACGCACTCAAAGCTGCTGGAAACGACACAGCGTTTGTCGATAGCATCAACTATATCAGCAAGGGATTGAATAACATCTTCCCTGAGAAATCAGCAGCCTACTTCAAGAAGTACCTCATGGAAGGCTACCACAAGGAGAGTAAGCATTGGGCAATATGGAACGAGCGCATAGACTATAACACATTTAAAGAGATACAGAGCCTCCCTATTTTCCACCTTTCTAAATATAAGAGTGGATTCCACTGGGATGAGTTTAACGCACGTCGTCGCCCGTTTGGCTCACTCGCTCAACGTACGATAGGCGATATGTTCGGTGCAAAAGATACAGCTCGCTGTGGATTAGAACTTTCATACGACTCTATTCTGCGTGGTACAAATGGTATCATCCACCGTCGTAAGGTTCGTAACAAGTTCCTTGATATCACGGATACAGCACCAATTGATGGTGCCGACATCATAACTACCATTGACGTCAGCATGCAAGACTTAGCAGAGCGTGCCTTATTAGACGAGCTGAAAGACCCTAATGTAAATGGTAACGTAGGTGTTGCTATTGTGATGGAAGTCGCAACTGGTGACGTGAAGGCTATTGTCAACTTAGATAAATGTAGTGATGGCGAATATAGAGAGGTTAAAAATCATGCCGTAAGTGACTTGCTTGAGCCTGGTTCTGTCTTTAAGACAGCCTCTATTATGACCGTCCTTGATGATGGACTCGTTGATACTATGTACACCGTTCAGACTGGACCGGGTGTATGGAATATGTACGGACGAGACATGAAGGACCACAACTGGACACGTGGAGGATATGGAACGCTGACGCTACCATGGACTTTGAAATACAGTTCAAACATCGGTGTCAGTCGTATCATTGACATGCACTATCACAAGAACCCAGAGAAATTCGTTCAAGGTATCTACGACTTAGGTCTTGCAACCGATTTCCATGTCCCTATTGTAGGCTATTCACCAGCACGAATCCGCATGCCACATAAGAATAGTCATGGTCAGTATGACAACTGGAGTGCCACAGCTTTGCCATGGATGAGTATTGGTTATGAGACACAGATACCACCAATATCGACTCTTACCTTCTATAATGCGATTGCCAATGGTGGTAAGCTAATGCAGCCACGATTTGTAAAACAGATTGTAAAAAATGGCGAAGTCATCTATAACAATCCGCCAAAGGTATTAAAAGAGCGTATTGCAAAGGAAAGTACCATCAAGAATATTACACGCATTCTGACGGAAGTTGTTTCTGAAGGCTTGGGTAAGAAGGCTGGCTCTGACAAATTCCTCGTTGCAGGTAAGACTGGTACTGCCCAGATGTCAAAGGGAGCCTTGGGTTATAAGACTGGTGGAACAAACTATCTCCTCAGCTTTGCAGGCTTCTTCCCTGCCGACAAACCACGTTACAGTTGTATTGTCTGCATACAGAAGACAGGACTTCCAGCATCCGGAGGTGGCATGAGTGGTGTTGTATTCCACCACATTGCGGAAGGCATTATGGCACAAAGTCTGAAGCTGAATGTTACTGATGCACACGATGCTTCATCTGTAACAATCCCTACAGCAAAGACAGGCAACCTGCTTGCAACAGACTATGTGTTGAATTCTCTCGGCTTCCAAATAACGAATGGTTGGAACGGTGCTTACCCATTTGGTAATCCTATATGGGGAACTACCACCATAAAAGGAAAGTCATTGACCTTCCAAAAGGAGCAAACACCAAAAGCCAACATAGTCCCTGACGTCCATGGCATGGGTGCTCGCGACGCTGTTTACTTGATGGAGAAACTTGGTATTAAAGTAATACTTACCGGTAGAGGTCGTGTTATTAAACAAAGCGTTGCACCGGGCGAGAAGGTTAAGAAGGGCATGAAATGTGAATTAAGAATGGGATAAACATTCACTTCACAAAGGCAGAACACTTCGATTACAATCATAAAGAATAAGAAAAGAACAAAGATATGAAGTTAAGCGAATTACTCAAAAACGTTAAGGTTATTGCCAGCCAAGGCAATATTGACGTTGAGATTAAAGGAGTGAACATTGATAGTCGTAAGATAGAGAACGGCCACTTGTTCATCGCAATGAAAGGAACACAGGTAGACGGACATAAATTCATTAGCAAAGCTATTGAGTTAGGAGCCGTAGCAATTCTACTTGAAGATATGCCTGAGGAACTGAATGAAAAGGTAACATACATTCAGGTAGCATCAACTGAGGAAGAAGCAGGAAAGGTTGCCACAATGTTCTATGGAGAACCATCACGCAAACTAAAGTTGGTTGGTGTAACTGGAACGAACGGTAAGACAACCATTGCCACCTTATTATATAGAATGTTCCGTGAGTTCGGTCATAAGGTAGGCTTACTCTCTACCGTATGTAACTATATTAATGATGAGGAAGTTCCTGCAAGTCACACTACTCCAGACCCAATAGAACTTAACTGTCTACTTGCCAAGATGGTTGAGGCAGGCTGCGAATATGCGTTCATGGAGTGTTCCAGCCATGCTATCCATCAGCATCGTATAGGTGGTTTAGAGTTTGTAGGAGGCATCTTCACCAACCTTACACGTGACCATCTCGACTACCATAAGACTTTCGAGAACTATCGCAATGCCAAGAAGATGTTCTTCGACGGATTACCTAAGACCGCTTTTGCCATTACCAATGCCGATGACAAGAACGGAATGATTATGGTTCAGAACACAAAGGCAACAGTCAAGACCTATTCTATCAAACGAATGGCAGACTTCCGTGCAAAGATTCTTGAATGCCACTTTGAAGGAATGTACCTTGAAGTTGACGGCAAAGAGGTTGGCGTACAGTTCATTGGTAAGTTCAATGTGAGCAATCTGCTTGCAGTATATGGCGCTGCCATCATGTTAGGTAAGAAGCCAGAGGATGTCCTAATAGCAATGAGCACACTCAAGAGTGTTAACGGACGATTAGAACCTATCCAATCACCAGAAGGCTACACTGCTGTTGTTGACTATGCCCATACACCAGACGCATTGGAGAATGTCCTCAGTGCTATTCACGATGTACTTGATGGTAAGGGCGGACATGTCATTACTGTCTGCGGTGCAGGCGGACATCGTGACAAGGGAAAGCGTCCATTAATGGCTCAAGAGGCTGTTAAACAAAGTGACACTGTCATCCTTACAAGTGACAATCCACGCGACGAAGAGCCACAGGCTATTATCGATGATATGCTTGCAGGACTTGACACTACACAGCGCAAGAAGGTTCTCACGATTACTGATCGTAAGGAAGCAATTCGCACTGCAGCCATGATGGCACAGAAAGGTGACGTTATTCTTGTTGCAGGTAAGGGACATGAGAACTACCAAGAGATAAATGGTGTGAAGCATCATTTCGATGACCACGAGGTTATCCGTGAAATCTTCGGTATTAAGTAATTCTAAAATAGAGACCCTATCGTCTATCGTAAGAACAACATAAAAGAGAAATAAAATGTTATACTATCTCTTCCGTTGGCTTGACCAGTTCGGTATCAGTGGTTCTCACCTTTGGGGCTACATCAGTTTCCGTTCTATCTTGGCAATGATATTAGCACTGATTATCTCTGCATGGTTCGGAGAACGCTTCATTAAATACCTCAAGAAGAAGCAGATTACAGAGGTACAACGAGATGCACAGATTGACCCATTTGGTGTCAAAAAGATTGGTGTACCATCAATGGGTGGTATTATCATCATCGTTGCACTCTTGATTCCTGTCGTCTTGTTAGGTAGATTACGTAATATCTATCTGCTCTTGATGATTGTCACAACCATTTGGTTGGGTTTCCTCGGTGGTATGGATGACTTCATAAAGATATTCAAGCACGACAAGGAAGGACTGAAGGGTAAATATAAAATTATCGGACAAGTAACCATCGGACTCATCGTTGGCTTAACACTTTGGGCTTCTCCTGACGTTAAATCAAACATGAACCTTGAGGTTGCAAACCAGAATGGTAAAGAAATTGTTATAAAACATGAGGCACAAGCCGAAAAGACATTGAAAACAACCATTCCATTTGTCAAACTGCATAATCTGGATTATTCAGAGATAGTAGGCTTTTTAGGCGAGTATAAGAATGCAGGTGGCTGGATTCTCTTCGTGCTTATGACTATCTTTGTTGTCACTGCCGTCTCTAACGGTGCAAACCTTAACGACGGAATGGATGGTATGTGCGCAGGAAACTCCGCCATCATAGGTGTCGTATTGGGTATATTAGCCTACGTAAGTAGCCATATACAATACGCAGCCTACCTCAACATTATGTACATTCCAGGCTCGGAAGAGTTAGTAGTGTTCTTCATGGCATTCATTGGAGCATTGATAGGCTTCCTTTGGTACAATGCTTATCCTGCACAAGTGTTCATGGGTGACACGGGAAGTCTTACCATCGGAGGTATCATAGCAGTAGGTGCAATCATCATTCACAAGGAGTTGATGCTCCCTATTCTCTGTGGCGTATTCTTTGTTGAGAGCTTAAGTGTTATCGTACAGGTTTGGTACTACAAGTTAGGAAAGCGTAAAGGTGTTAAACAGCGTATCTTTAAGCGCACACCAATACACGACAACTTCCGTACACAAGATAGCCAACTCGATCCAGAGTGTAAGTATCTCTTGAAGAAACCACATAGTGCAGTGCATGAGAGTAAGATTACACTACGCTTCATCATCGTGACTATCATCCTCGCTGCAATGACTATCATCACACTGAAGATAAGATAAACACGAGGCGTGCGAAGCCTTAGCACGATATGTGCGGGGCGTTCGCACAATTGGTGTTCATACGAAACACCACACAGCTGACCACTACCCAAGAGGCAAGTAACCGTTTACTCGAAGAGAGGTAAGCAGCCAGCAAACAAAAACATTACATAAGCAAGAGTAAGGAAAGGAAAGATATATGAAAAGAATAGTAATACTTGGTGCCGGTGAAAGTGGTGCCGGCGCAGCAGTATTGGCAAAGAAAGAAGGCTTCGATGTCTTTGTTTCTGACATGTCAGCCATTAAGGACAAGTATAAGAAGATGCTTGATGACCGTGGTATAGAATGGGAAGAGGGACAACACACAGAAGAGAAGATTCTCAATGCTGATGAAATCATCAAGAGTCCTGGTATTCCTAAAGAAGCTCCTATGGTTCAGAAACTTATCGCACAGGGTACACATATCATTAGTGAAATAGAATTTGCTGGTCGATACACCAACTCTAAGATGATATGTATTACTGGAAGTAATGGAAAGACCACAACAACGAGCCTCATCTATCATATCTTCAAAGATGCTGGTTACGACGCTGGTTTGGCTGGTAACATTGGTAACAGTCTTGCACTGCAAGTAGCAGAAGACCCACATGAGTATTATATCATTGAGTTGAGCAGCTTCCAGTTGGACAATATGTATGACTTCCGTGCCAATATTGCCATCCTTCTCAATATCACCCCTGACCACTTGGACCGCTATGACTACAAGTTTGAGAACTACGCAGACGCTAAGATGCGTATCATTCAGAATCAAACCAAGGAGGATAGCTTCATTTACTGGAACGATGACCCTGTCATCAAGAAGGAACTCGAGAAGTTTGATGTACATGCCGTATGCTATCCATTCTCTGAATTAAAGGAGAAAGGCAGTATCGGTTACATTGAAGAAGGACAGTATACGATTGAACAGCCTGAGCCATTCAACATGGAACAGGAAGACCTTTCGCTCACAGGACGTCACAACATCTACAACTCTTTGGCAGCAGGTATTGCCTCAGACATTAGCGGTATTAAGAAAGAAAACATCCGTAAGAGTCTGAGCGACTTCCCTGGCGTTGAACATAGATTGGAAAAGGTATGTAAGGTTGCTGGCGTACAATACATCAACGACTCTAAGGCTACCAATGTTGACGCTTGTTGGTATGCACTTGAAAGCATGCGCACACCAACAATCTTGATTATTGGTGGCAAGGATAAGGGAAATGACTATAACAGCATTAAGGACTTAGTTAAGCAGAAGTGTGCTGGAATTGTCTACCTTGGAGCTGACAATAAGAAGCTACATGACAACTTCGACGACCTTGGTCTTCCTATCCGCGACACCCATTCCATGAAGGATTGTGTTGCAGCTTGTGCAGAGTTAGCAAAGCCTGGTGACACAGTTCTCCTAAGCCCATGCTGTGCAAGCTTCGATCTTTTTAAGAATATGGAAGACCGTGGCGAGCAGTTCAAGAGCTATGTAAGAGCATTGTAGGAAAAGACTTATCTGGCTAATTGGGCTAATAAGACTAAATTGGGCCAACAAGACTAATTGGGCTAATAAATCCCATAAGGAACAAAAAATAATGAAGAATAAATCTCTCAGTAACATATTCAAAGGAGACAAGGTTATTTGGATGGTCTTCTTCTTCCTATGTATCATCAGTATCATTGAGGTATATTCAGCCTCAAGTTCACTGTCGTACACAGGAGGTAACTACTGGAGCCCTATCATCTACCATTGCAGCATCCTTGTTGTTGGCATTGCTTTGATGGTGGTTGTATTAAATATTAAATGCCGTTACTTCAAACTTATCACACCGATTGTACTGGGCATGTCCATACTAATGCTTATATGGGTACTCGTAGCAGGACAAAGTACGAATGGAGCAAGCCGATGGATTAGTTTTGCAGGTATACAATTCCAACCTTCCGAATTAGGCAAGGGTGCTTTGGTATTAGCCATTGCACAGATACTTAGTGCAATGCAAACCGAACATGGAGCAGATCGAAAAGCCTTTAAATATATCATGTGGCTATCTGGTGGTATTATTCTCCTGATTCTTGGTGAGAATCTTTCCACAGCTATGCTCATTGGTTTGACCGTAGTATTGATGATGTTTGTGGGAAGAGTTCCTTTTAATCAGTTAGGTCGTTTGATCGGTTTCATCGTCTTACTTGGAGTTTTCGTCCTATCTATGGTGATGCTTGTGGGTGATGACAAGAAAGCTGAGGACGAATTATCTGCCAAACAAAACCTTACAGAACAGACGGTAGCTGCACAGCAAGAGGAATCACCCGGATTCATTGGTAAAATTCTCCACCGCGCTGACACATGGAAGGCACGTGTCAAGAAATTCTTTAGTAACGAATATGTTGCACCAAAAGATTACGACTTAGATAAAGATGCGCAGGTGGCACATGCAAACATAGCCATCGCTTCATCAGACGTCGTTGGTAAAGGACCAGGAAACTCTAATGAAAGAGACTTTCTTTCGCAAGCCTTCTCCGACTTTATCTATGCGATTATCATTGAAGAAGGAGGTATCGAAGGAGCCATCTTTGTGGCACTCCTATATATTATCCTTCTGTTCAGAACTGGAATTATAGCCAACCGGTGTGAAAATTCTTTCCCTGCTTTTCTCGCTATGGGTATCGCTTTCCTCCTGGTTACACAGGCGTTATTCAATATGTTAGTAGCTGTAGGATTGGCACCAGTAACAGGACAGCCACTTCCTCTTATCAGTAAGGGTGGTACTTCAACTATCATTAATTGCGTCTACATAGGCGTAATACTCAGTGTAAGCCGTTCGGCAAAGAAAAAGAAAGAAGAAAAGAAACCTTCTGAGAAAGTTTCACATGCAATAGTCTAATCTGTAGAGAAGGCTAAAAAGAATGTGAAAGTTGAAAGAAGATAAAAAAAATGATTACCTTTGTAGGTTATAAAGAAGATGCAAATGGACGAAGAATTAAGAATTATCATCAGCGGTGGCGGCACGGGAGGACATATTTTCCCTGCAGTATCTATTGCTAATGCCATTAAGGCAAAACACCCAGAGGCGAAGATTCTCTTTGTGGGTGCTGATGGACGTATGGAGATGCAACGTGTTCCTGCTGCTGGTTATGAGATAAAAGGCCTACCTATCAAAGGTTTCGACCGTGCTAATAAGCTAAAGAACATTGAAGTACTTTGCAAACTTTGGAAGAGTCTTCGCATGGCTCGCCAGATAATAAAAGACTTTAAGCCACAGGTTGCTGTGGGTGTTGGTGGTTATGCCAGTGGTGCAACGCTCTATGAGTGTGCAAAGATGGGCATCCCATGTCTTATCCAAGAGCAGAATTCTTATGCTGGTGTTACCAACAAACTATTGTCTAAGCGTGTGAAGAAGATTTGTGTTGCTTACGAAGGTATGGACCGTTTCTTCCCTGCTGATAAGATTATCATGACGGGTAACCCTGTTCGTCAGAACGTCCTCTCTACCCCACTCTCTATTGAAGAATCACGTGAGAGTTTCGGTCTTGACCCTAACAAGAAAACGATTCTCCTCGTTGGTGGTAGCCTTGGAGCAAGAACTATCAATCGCTCAGTCATTGAGCACCTTGATCTCATCAAGCAATCAGGCGTTCAATTCATATGGCAAACGGGTAAGTTCTATCATCAACAGATATTGGATTCGATGAAGGGTAAGGAACTTCCAAACCTAAAGATAATGGACTTTATCAGTGATATGGGTGCTGCATATAAGGCTGCTGACCTTGTTATCAGTCGTGCTGGCGCAAGTTCTATCAGTGAATTCCAGCTTATCGGAAAGCCTGTTATCTTGGTACCAAGTCCAAACGTGGCAGAAGATCATCAGACAAAGAATGCGATGGCATTGGTCAATAAAGATGCTGCACTCTGCGTAAAGGACGTTGATGCACCTGACACTTTGATAAAACTTGCACTCGATACCATCACGAATGATGAGAAGTTGGCAAGTCTTAGTGAGAATGTTAAGAAGATGGGGCTGAAGAACTCCGCAGAGATTATTGCTGACGAGGTTATCAAACTCATTAAGGGATAAAGCTATCTTCCAATAGATAGGGTTTAAAGAAACCATCGTAGAACGCTGTTCTATCCCCAAACAAAAGAAAGAAAAAGAATATATAACACATGGAACTCAAAGATATTAAATCAGTTTACTTCGTAGGTGCAGGTGGCATCGGTATGAGTGCTATTGCCCGTTATTTCCTTCATAAAGGATTGATAGTTGCAGGTTATGATAAAACTCCATCTGAACTTACCCACACTTTGGAGAAAGAAGGAATGGACATTCATTATGAGGAGAATGTTCAACTCATCCCTGCAGCGTGCAAAGAACCAGCATCAACGTTGGTAATCTACACACCTGCCATCCCTTCTAACCACGCTGAGCTGGTTTACTTCCGTGAGAATGGCTTTGAGATTCAGAAACGTGCACAGGTTCTCGGCACACTCACCCGAACACATAAGGGTCTTTGCTTTGCTGGAACACATGGAAAGACAACGACTTCCTGTATGTGTGCACACCTTATGCACCAAAGTCATTTGGACTGTAACGCCTTCCTTGGTGGTATTTCCAAGAACTATGGCACTAATTATATCCTCTCTGACCATAGCGACTTTGTTGTGATTGAGGCAGACGAGTTCGACCGTTCTTTCCATTGGTTGCGTCCTTGGATGAGCGTTATCACCTCAACAGACCCTGACCACTTGGATATTTATGGTACAAAAGAGGCTTACCTTGAGAGTTTCCGACACTATACAGAACTCATTCAAAAGGGAGGTGCACTCATTATCCGCAAAGGATTAGAGATGAAACCAAACGTACAAGAAGGTGTTAGAATCTATGAATACAGCCGTGACGAAGGCGACTTCCACGCTGAGAATATACGAATTGCAAACGGAACAATCACCTTTGACTTCGTTTCTCCTATTGAAAATATAAAGGATATTGAGCTTGGACAACCTATACCTATCAACATTGAAAACGGTATCTCCGCAATGGCTATGGCTCAACTCAATGGCTGTACGGCAGAAGAATTACGCAATGGAATGAAGACATATGGTGGTGTTGATCGTCGTTTCGACTTCAAGATAAAGGATAACCGCCACGTCTTCCTCTCAGACTATGCGCATCATCCAAAGGAGATTCTGCAGAGCGCAAAGAGTCTTAAGGAACTCTATGCTGACAAGAAGGTTACTGCAATCTTCCAACCACACCTTTACACTCGAACACGTGACTTCTATAAGGAGTTTGCAGAGGCACTCAGTCATTTCGATGAAGTGGTATTGACAGAGATTTATCCTGCTCGCGAAGAACCAATCCCAGGTGTAACAAGCGAACTCATCTATGACAACCTCAGTCCTAATGTTAAGAAACAGATGATTAAAAAGGACGATGTTCTCGACTTTGTAAAGTCAAGAAACTTTGACGTTTTGGTTGTTTTGGGTGCCGGTAATCTCGACAATTATGTCCCAGAAATTGCAAAGATACTCAACGAGAAATAAGAAGAAAGAAAGCAAAAACTCTTAAAGTAAAAGAGAGAAGATATGCACATTAAGTGGAAAAAGATAATTATCACTGCGCTGGACATTGTACTGGCTATTTATCTCATCATGGCAGTTACCTCATGGAACAAGCCCGATGAGAGCAAACAGCTATGTACCAAAGTGAATATCAACATATCTGACTCTAACAATGCTGGCTTTCTTACCGCAACAGAAATCAAACAAATATTAGAGAAGGTACACCTCTATCCCCTCAATAAGAAGATAACTGACATCAATCCGCGCAACATTGAGGAGGCATTAAAAGTGGGACCATTCATCAATACAGCCCAATGCTACAAAACAAAAGATGGACACGTCAACATCTATATTACTCAACGTATGCCAATTATCCGCATTAAGAGTAGCAATGGAGCTGATTACTATCTTGATGATAATGGGGGAATACTTCCGAACTCTAAGTACACCAGTGACTTGATCATTGCGACTGGCAATATAGATAATAACTTTGCACGCCTTTATATTGCTCCTCTTGCCAAGGCTATCAGTGCTGAACCACTATGGCTGAACCAAATAGAGCAGATTAATGTCTTACCAGACAGAGGCATCGAGTTAGTACCACGTGTCGGTAATCATATCATCTTCATGGGTTACTTGCCTAAAAACAATGGTCCATGGAAGCGTAAGCATGATATAAATATCTTCGTTAAAAAGAAGTTGTCACGCTTAGAGAAGTTCTATCGATATGGTCTTTCACAGGCTGGTTGGAACAAATACTCTTACATCGACATAGAATTCGACAACCAAATCATCTGTAAGAAACGTGATGAGAAAGCTGAGAAAGAAGAAGAGGATGCATTGCTTAAGAAGGCTCAGTCTGAACAAGTAGAAGACGTACAACGTACAGAAGAGGAGGAAAGAGATAAAGCCCGTAAGGAAGTGAAACGGCAAGAAGATGCCTCAGCAGGACTTACGGAATAAAAAATATCATTTTAGAGAATATAAAATAAGGAACATAATACTTAACGAATATGGCAGAGTTCATAGTAGCCATTGAATTAGGCTCATCAAAGATTACGGGAATCGCTGGCAAAAAGAATCTTGACGGCAGTATCTCCGTGCTTGCTGTTGTAAAGGAAGACGCTACACAGTGTATTCGCAAGGGTGTCGTTTACAACATCGACAAGACCGGACAGTGCCTCACTGGCATCATCAACAAACTAAGAAAACAACTGAAGTATGAGATTTCTCAGGTCTATGTAGGCGTGGGAGGACAGTCTATACGAAGCGTTCGCAACGTTATCGTAAAGGATCTGCCTACTGATACCATCATTACCTCAGATATGATTAATGAGTTAATGGATGCCAACCGCAATATGACTTATCCTGACCAGGAGATTCTCGATGCTGCCACACAGGAGTATAAGGTTGACAACCAGTTTGTTCTCGACCCAGTCGGTATCAAAGCCACCCGCTTGGAGGGTAACTTCCTTAATATCCTTTGGCGCAAGGCTTTCTATGATAACCTCAACAACTGCTTTGAGAAGTCTGGCATCTCTATTGCCGAGATGTACCTTGCACCTTTGGCTTTGGCTGATGCCGTATTGAGCGAGGCTGAGAAACGTGGAGGTTGTGTATTGGTTGACTTCGGTGCTGACACAACAACAGTTTCTGTATACTACAAGAACATTCTCCGTCACTTGGCTGTTATTCCATTGGGTGGTAACAATATTACAAAGGACATTGCCAGCCTACAGATGGAAGAAAAGGATGCTGAGGCAATGAAGCTTAAGTATGGTTCTGCTTTCACTGAAAATAACGATATCGACAATACATTAAAATACTCTATCGACTCAGAACGTACCGTAGAGAGCCGTAAATTCATTGAAATCGTTGAGGCACGTATTGGCGAAATCGTTGAGAATATATGGTGCCAGGTACCATCTGACTATGCCGACAAACTCCTTGGCGGTATCATTCTCACTGGTGGCGGTATGAACTTGAAGAACATTGAACGCTGTATTCGTAATACCACACATATTGACAAGATTCGCAAAGCAAACTTCGTCACACATACCATCGCTTCAAGCAATGCTGATATCACAGCTAAGAATGGTGATATGAACACAATTCTCGGTTTGCTTATCAAGGGAGAAATGAACTGTGCTGGACCAGAATACAACCCTGCACAGAGCAATCTCTTCAACAACGAAGACATTGCTGTAGCAACTCCTATTGACCAACAGCAGCAACCTTATACGCCATCATCTACAACAAGACAGGGACAAGGTATTGTTCCAACACCTGAAGAGAAGAAGAAGGCTGAAGCTGAACGTCGTAAGCGTGAAGAGGAAGAGCGCAAGCTGCGTGAGGAAGAGGAAGCAAGAGAGCGCGAACTCGAAGAGGAGAAGCGTCGCAATAGCTTCTGGAACAAATTCTCACGTAAGGTGAAAGATTTCGGAAAAACCATTATGAGTGAGGATGAAGAATAATCCAACAGCTCACACAGAAAAAGAATATAGGAAATAAACATAGACAACATACTGTTATGGCAGACAACAATAATAAAATGGATATATTAGACTTCGGTGACGGCGATGTAGCTGATAGCATCATCAAGGTCATTGGTGTCGGTGGTGGTGGTGGTAACGCCGTAAACCACATGTACAGAGAAGGTATCCACGATGTGACCTTCGTACTCTGTAACACGGATGCGCAGGCACTCAACGACTCTCCTGTTCCTGTTCATCTGCAATTGGGTAAGGAAGGATTAGGTGCTGGAAACCGTCCTGAACGTGCACGTCAGGCTGCAGAAGAGACAAGCGAGGATATCAAGCGTATGCTCAACGATGGTACGAAGATGGCATTTATCACCGCTGGTATGGGTGGTGGTACGGGTACTGGTGCAGCACCAGTCATCGCACGTGTCAGCAAGGAATTGGGTATTCTCACCGTGGGTATCGTTACCATTCCATTCCGTTTCGAGGGTGCTAAGAAGATAGATCAGGCGTTGGATGGCGTTGAAGAGATGGCAAAGCACGTCGATGCGCTACTCGTTATCAACAACGAACGTCTCCGCGAGATTTATCCTGAACTGAGTTTGCTCAATGGTTTCCGCAAGGCTGACGACACACTGAGTGTGGCTGCCAAGAGTATTGCAGAGATTATCACCGTTCATGGTATTATGAACCTCGACTTCAACGATGTTAAGACAGTCCTCAAAGATGGCGGTGTAGCTATCATGTCTACCGGTTACGGTGAGGGTGAAGGCCGTGTGAAGCAGGCTATTGAGGATGCACTCAACTCACCACTGCTTAACGACAACGATGTCTATAAGTCTAAGAAGATTCTGCTCTCTATCAACTTCAACACTGACGACAAGGACAACCCTGGTCTGACAATGGAGGAAATGGGCGATGTGACAGAATTCATGAACCACTTCAGCGCAGACTTCGAGTTGAAATGGGGACTTGCTATTGACCCTGAACTCGACAAAAAGGTTAAGGTTACTATCCTTGCAACGGGCTTCGGTATCGAGGATGTTGACGGTATGGGTAGCCATATCAAGAAGCAGACACAAGAGGATGCAGCACGTCAGGCAGAGGAAGAGGAGAAGGCTGCAGAGCGTCGTGACCGTCGTGATCGTTTCTATAAGGACAACAACAGCTCACAATACAAGCATCGTCCACACATCTATCGCTTTACTGCGGATGAGCTCGACAACGAGGATGTTATCCTTGCTGTAGAGAACACACCAACCTACAAGCGTACTAAACAGATGATTAAGGACATCAAGCGCATCAGTAATCCTGAGCAAGATAATGAAGATAACGAAAACAAAGAAGGTGCTGTCGAAGGCGTTATTAGCTTCGTATAATAGTTATATCAATCATAAGAAAAGGCTGGACTCCGAAAGAAGTTCAGCCTTTTTTGATTCATCAACCATCTCCATTATAAGAAGAATAACCCCTTCCCTTTGGGGAAAAGGCAGTCTTTCTATAAGTCGCTTTACCCTTATATGCGTTCTTATTAAGCCTCCGCACCACATGTGTTAGGCGTCCGCACATAACGTGCTAAGCCTTCGCACACTCATAGAAAACGGCAAGACTTCTACTATTTAGACACGTTTTCTTTCTTACAAAGGCTCATTCCAGAAATATAATAGACCGTTGGGACTGGCTCTTTTAGATACAGTTCCACATCATATTGCTTACAACTATCAGAAAGGTCATAGTCTGAAAGTGAGAAAGAACGCTCAAAAACTCTCCCCTTAAATCTAAAAGAAATATGATCTACTCTAACAGTTGAAAAGCCATTTAATGGTACCTTATAAATCTTTTCTGGCAGATAATACGACCTTAACATCAGAGTGAGCCCAACTACTGTCCAACAAATACATGCGTTATTAACTATAGCATCAAAGCCCTTCGGTGCTATCAACTTATCATATAGGACTGCCACAACCGTAACAACAATAAAGAGTCCAATATCGTAATATGACACCACCAGAAAGCTCCGATAGATAACATTACATCCCATTATCAATAGCAACGAAAGGTAATAACGCAACTTACCTAACTTAGCCTTACTAAATAGTTCCTTCATTCTACCTTATTTACAATGTTATATCTATGGATTGTATCGTAGACTCGCCACAAATACGCTCCTCACATAGTCCTAAATATTAATCAATCCAAAACAAACACCAAAAACAAACATGTTCCCTCGAATGCGCACTTCATCAACACCCAACACTTAACACTCATAGAGACAAAGTAACATAAAAATAGCTTGCAAGATGACTTATACACCAACTTTTCAAAGAAAATAAACATTTTATAATAATTTTTATTTATCTTTGTATCGAATATCTACGACACAGCTGTATGCTGTCGTGCGTTATTGAGAGTTCAAATTTTAGAAAAGCCATTGATAGAAACATACGCTACCGCAGAAGGCAAGAAACATATAAAATGTAAAACATCCCTCTGTTAAGCCTTGTTTATAGTCACTCTTGAAATCAAATATTAATTATATAAAATTATTAAGTATGAAACATTTTTACTTCTTGATGATAACCCTACTCATGGGCTTATCAGCCAATGCACAAAAAACTGGCACATGTGGACCTGATCTAGATTGGGAACTCACCGACGACGGCGTATTGACCATTACAGGAACAGGTGAAATGGATAACTATACTGGGGGCATTGCAGGGAAACCATGGAGCTATAAAAATGTCAAACAAGTTATAATAGATGATGGCGTTACAACTATTGGAAATTTTGCTTTCTATGGGTGCACAGCACTAACGTCTATAAACATTCCAAATAGTGTTAAAACTATTGGAGATTGGGCTTTCTCAACGTGCAAAGCACTAACGTCTATAAACATTCCAAATAGTGTCAAAACTATTAGAGAAAACACTTTCAGTTATTGCACAGCACTAACGTCTATAAACATTCCAAATAGTGTCAGAACTATTAGAATGAACGCTTTCAGTTATTGCACAGCACTAACGTCTATAAACATTCCAAATAGTGTTAAAATTATTGGAGATTACGCTTTCTCAGGGTGTACAGCACTAACGTCTATAAACATTCCAAATAGTGTTAAAACTATTGGAGTTCGCGCTTTCTCAACGTGCACAGCACTAACGTCTATAAACATTCCAAATAGTGTTACAACTATTGAAAAGGGAGCTTTTTCTTATTGTTATAAACTAAAACAAATTGATATTCCAAATTCAGTAACTACACTCAGTAAAGATCTACTGTCGGATTGTAGAGCTTTAGAAAGCATAAGAATCCATAAAGACGTAGTGAAAATTGAAGAAGCTGCCTTCGACGGATGTTCTAATCTTACAAATATTTCATGTGAGGCTACCACACCACCTACTTGTGGCACAAATGCTTTTAAATACGTTAATAAGAGTAAATGTAAACTATTAGTACCCCAAGCCAGCATTGATGCTTATAAAGTAGCTGATGAATGGAAATATTTCTCATACATAGAGGCTGCAACTGGCATTACAAACAATGTTTATAATAAGACAGAACTTGTAGATGTCTATACCATAGATGGAACAAAACGACTAAGCAAAGCAAGCAAGGAAGAGATGAATACCTTGCCTAAGGGTGTTTATATTGTTAATGGCAAAAAGCTGGTCATTAAATAATAGCCTCACCCCGCTTACGAAGCCTCCCCTCTGCCTACGATAGTATCTTCTTCCGAGAAAAAAGAATTAAAACAGAAGTTCGCAGAGAAACTGTAATGGCTTAAACTCAAATCTGCCCTTAGACCACAACATGTTTAGGATTCTAATAACTGATTTGGGTTTAACTGATAATAAGATAAATAAAAGCTCCGTTATATTTTTGTACTACATCAGTAACGAAAAATTAACGGAGTTTTTTAGTCTCAGTAAGTTTCATAAGTACTCAACACCTAACACCCAAGCCAACATTTACACATCATCATCACCCACCATTCAACACCTAACACCCATATTCAACACCCAACACCCAACATAGGCACTAAATATTTTGCCAAGCAATAACCTCCACCAATTAGCCAGCACCATAGAATTGCAGCCAAGAGGAAAGGTTTAAAGCCTGCTTTCTTAAACTTATCAATACTCGTTTCAGCACCAAGTGCAGACATAGCCATTGTAAGCAGGAAGGTATCGAGGGTATTGATAAAGTCGACAAGTTCTTTTGGAAGTAAGTTCAATGAGTTGAAACCGATGACCACAAGGAAGAGAATCGCAAACCAAGGGATGTTTATCTTACGACTACCGCCAGCCTCATCGTCTCGCCCAGCAACATTCTTTGCCACAAAGAAAGCAATGACCAATAACACAGGTACCAACATCATCACACGAATCATCTTAACAATAATCGCAGAATTGCTCACTGCAGCACCCATCGCATTACCTGCACCGACGACGTGAGCCACCTCATGAATCGTAGAACCCGCAAAGATTCCCATTGCATCGGGTGATAAATCAAAGACACCTGCACGATAAAGAATAGGATAAAGGAACATTGAAAGTGTACCAAAGATTACCACCGTCGCTACCGCTACAGCTGTCTTATAAGGCTTCGGACGAATAGCTCCGTCGACACCTAACACCGCTGCAGCTCCACAGATACCACTTCCACAAGCTGTCAAAAGAGCTATACTGCGGTCCATCTTCAAAAGTCTACCTACCAAAACACCCAAGAGAATCGTTCCACATACGATAATTGCATCCACGATGATAGCAGGGAAACCCACTGCCACCACGTCTTGAAAGGTCAAACGAAAACCATAAAGGATAATTCCAAAGCGCAAAACACGTTTTCCGCAGAAGGCAATACCGGGCACCCAAGTATCTGGAAGGTTATTGCGAAGACTGTTGGCATAAAGCATACCCAAGATAATACCAACAACCATCGGACTCAACGAAAGTGCTTTCACCCATCCCATATCACCGATATAGAACGCTGCACAGGCAAACAAAGTAATCAGCAGTACACCATGAAGCATACTACTACGCTGTTCTGTTAACTTCATAGACTTATTTTATATATAGACAAAGTTTGAATTTTCATGCTTCGAGACCACAAAAGTAATAAAAAAACGAAACATATAAAAAGGGTATCGCATTTTATTTCTATGATAAGAGGAATTTGTTTTTACGAAAAAACACAAAAGTAAACTTCTGACAACTATTTACTATTACTATCGTAAAGCGCATTAACTAAACAGTTCGCGCATCACCTGAAAACTCTTTAGCTCAGGCATATCAGGCACATGGATTCGATAGTAATGCAATACTATATCAGAAATACGATTGCGATCGTGACGAGATAGACGGAAAAGGTGCATATTCTCGTAGTCCATACGAATCAACTGATTAATACCTGCTGCATCTGAAGGGAGTAAATAATCAGAATGAAGAGGTGCACTTGCAGTGAAGGTTGCATTGCGAAGATCAAAACAAGCACCCGCCTGATAGGCATCGAGATTAGGGAAGAAACCTATGAAACGACTCAAACGCATCATAAAGACAAGGTGGAAGTTGGCATAATCATGTTCAGCCTCATCCAACCATTCCATACTCGCACATATATAATTATAGAGGTGGGCGTTCTGTTGCTCACCACGCGTGACATAATAAAGGAATTCAGAAAGGAAGAGAAGTATAGCCGACTTCACAGGGTCAAAAGGTATAGAGCCGTAAGGACGAAGGATACGCACTTCCTTTATACGCTGCAAAGAAGTTCGCGGACGGTAATCAAATTCAAGGTCGAGTAAGGTCAGCGGTTGAAAATACTGCTTCTTAATCTTCCCTTTTGCCGTCTTAGGAATGCGCGTTATAAAAGAAATACGCCCCTCTAACTCGGTAAACATATCAATTATTAGCAATGAGTCACCGAACTTCAGAGAACGCAAAACAATAGCCTTTGACTTCAAAATCATATAAAAAACAATGCAAAAATACAAAAATACAGCCTCTTACGAAAATTTATTAGCAAAAAGTTTGGTTGATTAAAATAAATGGGCTACCTTTGCACCCGCAAAATCAGCTATGGTCCCTTCGTCTATCGGTTAGGACGAGAGATTTTCATTCTCTAAAGAGCAGTTCGACTCTGCTAGGGACTACAAGTAAAATAAAAGAAGAAAACAAAGATGGCAAATCACAAATCATCATTGAAGAGAATCCGTCAGGACAAGGTTAAGACCTTGCACAACAGATATTATGCAAAGACTATGCGTAACGCTGTCCGCAAGTTGCGTAGCATGACGGATAAGGAAGAGGCTGTTAAGCTCTACCCTGTTGTACAGAAGATGTTGGACAAGTTGGCAAAGACTAACGTTATCCACCAGAACAAGGCAGCTAATTTGAAGTCTGCTCTCTGCAAGCACGTAGCTGCATTGGGATAAAAATACTTTCAGTCATAGCTGAAAAGAACAATAAAAGCCGTAATCCTATTGGGATTATGGCTTCTTGCATGTTATATATACTTGTTTGATGTATATACAGTGCTTCACCAAATGGGGTAATTTTCAATTTGCTGTCACTGCTGTCATCCACTCTAAACACCTAACTTATTCGTTTACAGAGGAGTAAAAGAAGTGTTAAAAGTGACAGCAAATTAAAATAAAAAATATTACGTGTAAGACAGCTGTATTTACGATAAAGCTAAATAAATCTTCTCTGCCATATCCACAGCTTGCTTGATCCTATCGCCCATACCAATACCATCTTTCAGATTACCAATAATATGTAAACTTGGATAAGCACGTTCTACGGCATCAATAGTGCGAAGGCGAGCATCCGTTTCGGGCATATATTGTGGAATAGCATGACTGTGCCTATAAATACGAATAACATCGGCTCGGGTACCTTTGGGATATCCCAACATCGTATGAAGGGACGTATTAACCAATTCTGTCAGTTCTTCATCCGTCTTATTGAGATATTCAGGATGGCAAGCACCACCAATGAAGAATGCATAATTAGCTCCTTCCTTAGGCGAACGCCCTTGAAAACAAGCGGAAGGCATAAGAATTCCCAACACATTCTGTTTTTCTTTTGACGGTACTAATCCGCCAAAGGCATTCCAATATACATCCCCCGTATTCTTCATTCCTACTCCTATCTCAATCACTGGAGCATAATAAAGATTGCTTAAATCGTCAAGTTGGTCCTTAGGCAAGAAGCTCAACAACTTTGGTAAGGCATAAGCAGGACAAGTTGTAACAACCTGCTCAGCTACTATCGTATTCTTACCCCAAGATAGTTTCCACTTATCTTCTAACGGCTCTATACTTAGGTCTTTACAATTCGTTAGGATTCTCTCATCACCTATCACTCTCCCCAATGCAGAAACAAGGCTACGGAAACCTCCACGGGTAGAGAAGACAGCCTTCGTTGCACGTTTTTCCCTGTCCGTCTTTGGTTGTTTTGCAAGTGCCATAGACCCTTTAATGAAACTCCCATAACGCTGTTCTAAGTCGTAGAGTTTAGGCAAAGCAAGGCGAGTTGGTAGTTGATAAGGGTTACCAGCATACACACCAGAGAGGAAAGGATCGACTGCATAATCAACAAAAGACCGTCCCAACCGTCGTTCAGCAAGGCTTCCCACACTCTCGTTAGGGTCTGTTCCCTTCTTACGCCATGGCTCACCAAGGATGCGGAACTTATCTTTCAGCGTGAAGAGAGGAGTTGTGATAGCAGACCAAAGTCCTGAAGGTAGGGCATGGAAGCGTCCATCCTTCCATATCAAACGACATTTAGCAGAACTCTGTGCCACTTCCACCGTACAATCATCGCCTAACATATCGAAGAGTTCAGCCACTTCAGGGTATTTAATTGTACCCGTACTTGGTCCTTGTTCCATCACAAAGCCGTCAACCTCCTCCGTCTGCATAAGTCCACCGATACGGTCGGTAGCCTCCAAGACCACTGCATCTTGACCTTTACGACGTAGATAAGCAGCACAAGTAAGACCAGTAAGACCAGCACCAACGACAACTATCTTTCTTTCTTCCATAATATTAATGCTATATAGATTCCCCTTCCCAGTTTCTCTACCCAACGAAAAGGGAGCATAAAACTTTTATATCGGCTTTGAAAACTTCTTATCCGTAGCCACCATCATCGGATCAAGCACAGCAGCCACAGTACGAACAAAGGGATTCCCCTCCCCTGTCATCTCCAAGGTATTCTCTGTTAAACAAAGAATACCATCTCTTTCCATCTCTTGCAGACGTTCAACATCATAGTTGATAGCCCCTTTCACGTCAGCTACTGAAACTGCAAGATCCTCCGCGAGATGCGTCCAATCAAGATGATAGTTACACATCAAACGTTCAATTACCTCACGTACTATACGTTCTTTGGGCGTTAATTGGTAGCCTTTTCGGATAGGCAACGTACCCACAGAGACTTCTGCTATATATTCGTCTATCGACTTTGTATTCTGTGCATAGGCAGTATCTAATTGGCTGATACCCGTCACACCGAAGGCATACACCTGCCCCGTTGTGCGACGCGTGCAATAACCTTGGAAGTTTCGATGTAGTCGATGAGATTGCAAAGCCTCAGATAGTTCATCATTAGGAAGTACAAAATGGTCCAAACCAACACTAAGATAACCCGCCTCATGCAGCACATCTTTAGCCTTTTGGAACATCAAAGCCTTCTCCTCCGTATCAGGAAGGCCAGCCTTTTCAAGTATCATCTGCCGTTTAAATATCCATGGGCAGTGTCCATAACTGAATGTTGTAACACGGTCGGGGCGCATTGCTACAGCACGCTCTATCGTCTTCTTAAAGCTATCCGACGTCTGAAGTGGTAAGCCAAAGAGGAAATCCATATTAATATTAACACCCGCGTTACGGAGAATTGCCACTATTTCTTCTGTTGGCAATTCAGAAGGCGTACGATTAACAAGCCTCAACACCTCTTCATTGAAGTCCTGTACACCTAAACTAAAACGATTAAAACGTGCATCCAACAGTCCTTGCCAGTCCTTTGCTGTTAGATAACCTGGATGACATTCTATGGCTATCTCAGGCTGTTCTATCGTAGAAAAGAGTGACAGCAGATGCTCATTCAGCTCCTTAAGAACACTGACAGGCATAGCCGTTGGACTACCACCGCCATAATGAATCTGCGATATACGTCTACTTTTATCTATATGCTTTGCTACGAGATCTATCTCCTTATGCAACGCTTGCACATAAGCTTCAATACGCTCTTCCTTTGCCATAGGGTAAGAGTTGCAGCCACAATAATGACACAGGCGCCGACAGAAAGGCATATGAAAATAAAAGGAAAGATTCTTCTCACGCACCTCATTGCTATAATCAACCTCCTTCAAAAACTCTTCCCCAGTAAAAGGTCGGAAGAAGTTAGCTGGTGGATAACTCGTATAACGAGGTACAGATACATTGTATTTATCAATCAGTTCTTGCTTCATTCGTCGAAATAAATTATATGACAAAGGTACGAATACCTCCTAACATAAACAATCCTCATTTATAAGGAAAGCACAATAGGCTTACAAGCCTAACTTTATTATGATATAATCTGAATAGGTCATTAGACCATAATACGTGATCGGTTTGGGGCAAAGCCACGTTCTTCTGTAAAGGAACACATGGCTTATTGTTCCTTTTTAAAGGCTGAGAGAACATAAATAAGGCTGATGATAGCCACCACTGTTTCAGCTATATAAAGACCACGATAGTCGAAGATATGCGCCACCGTTCCCGCTAATACCGCAACGAGCAGACCGCTTACATGACTAATAACAATTTGTATAGTGAAGTCTGTCCCTTCTCTACCAGGACGTACGCATCGCATGGCTGTAGTGTAAAGAACCACAGTTGCCAATCCGTAACAAGCTTGGATATAAATGATTCCAATGACAAATGCTGTCTTGTTAAAGTCGGCAAAAGTCATTGCAAGGAAGTAGATAGGTGCTAAAATAATAAGTCCTGCAATGATAATACGAGCCTTATAAATTCCGATTCGACGTATAAGCACTCCAGAAAACCACGCCATAACGAAGGAAGCAGCAGTTCCTACGATACCAGTAAGGAATCCTATCTCCTTCATATCGTATCCCTTATCAACGAGGTAAGGACGCAACATAGAAAGAATACCGATGATTCCCATATAATACAGCAGCAAGAAACCTATCTGTGGCCATATCTCCTTACGTCCAAAGAAGCTAAAGATGTCAGTCCACTTGGCACGCTCTCTTGGTTTCTCATTCTCTATCTTGATATGAGGATTAAACATTAAAGGAATAATCATCATACAAACAAACAAGGCTAAGCAGGGTACTACAACATTCCAGCCATAGCTTTTCAGTAAGATAAGCAAGACTCCTCCACCAATAACAGCACCTCCGAAAGCTCCCATAGACTGCATACTATTAAGCATACTATGGTCGTGCTTCTTAAAAGAAAGGATGGCAAGCGCATCTGTAGCAATGTCTTGCGTAGCCGAAGCAAGCATAGAGATAAACGCCAGAATGACTACAAGCATGATTTCCGAACGCACATTAATCAGCCCTGTGGCTAAGAGTGCAACGGCATATATCAACTCTGTAGCGATAATCGTACGTTTGTAGTCACGCACTGTTACGCAGTGGCGGTCAACAAAAGGCGACCATAAGAACTTTATCGTCCATGGAACTCGGACAAGGTTTAGCAACCCAATGGTTGCAAGACTATATTGTCCTTCCCTCATGATAACCTGTAAGGCTGTCATAAGAAAGGATGACGGTACCATCTGTGCAATATATAGACAGAAGAACGTACCAAAGCTTAGTTTCTTTGATGAAATGCTGTTGAACATGTAGTGAATTATATAAGTAGAGCATCGTGTTACATATCATGAGAAAGGACTTTAGGAGAAGTGAGCTGAATTAGCTGCAGCATCCTTTTTCTCCTACCCTTAATCCTCTCCTTAGAATGTCATGCTGAGGGAAGTACCAAAGGTAAGAGGCTTACCCTTCTGTGCATAGTTACCAGTTGACATCTTGAAACTGTATGCTATATAGTCAGTTCCTGTCAGATTCTTACCCCATAAATCCCATGTGAATATACCTTTTGTGATACTAACCTTTGCATTAAGCGTCCCATAGAAGTTCTGGCGAACGACATTGTCATCAGCCCAATAGATACGACCGAGCCCTGTTAAGCCAGCATTAACGACAATCTTATCAAACCAACCCGCCTGCAAAACGGTGTAAGTTCCATCTATTGAGAGCGTGTGGTTAGGCACCATTGGAAGTCTATTACCCGAGAAATCTTCTGTAGCACTCTTCTTATATTCCAAGTAACGAGCGTGGGTGTAACCATAGTTCAGACTAAACTGTAAACTCTTTATTGGATGATAAGCAAATGAAAGTTCGAATCCTTTACTATCCGTATGTCCTGCATTCGCAATTAGATTACCCACAGCAGGAACAGTATAGGTAGTCTGCATGTGTCGCCAATCAATGTAGAAAAGATCTGCTTCAGCAGTCAATCGTCCATTCAAGAACTTCAATCGCGCCCCTACCTCATAATTCCAGCTGTATTCTGGGTCGTATGCACGCTCTGCATCGGTCTTAAAGATAGTATTAAATCCACCTGGCTTATAACCACGAGTGACACTCGCATAGTAGAGATTGTCCCTGTTTGTAAGATATTGAAGCGTAAACTTAGGGGTGAACTGACGGAAGTTAGCACTACTAACAAAGTTCTTTACATGTGCATTAGCACCTGTTGTTAACGTTACCTTATCTTGATTGTAGTCTATCTTCGCATGCTCATAATCGAATCGTAAACCAACAGTTGCCGATAAACCCCTCCATATATTATAAGAACTCTGGTGATAGATTGCATAGCCTGCTGTAGGGTTCTTATAAGAAGTTGGAGTCGAGAAATCCTTTGTATAATAGCTTGTTTCTATAAAGGGGTCAGAATGGAGTAGCATACCAAACATACCAATAATCCACTGGTAACGACCTTTATCATTCGATTTCAAGGTTAGCTCTTGTGAAAGCATATTCTGATGATAACTATTATCAGCATAGAAGAGGTCCTTTGGTGTGAAATCTTGGTCTATCCCCTGATGTGATTTGATGAATTGATAAGATGTCTGACTATTGAAACTAATACGACTATTCTCATATCGAGCATTAAGACCTGTTGTTGAAATCAGACGTTTGTAAGTGCTATTGCGGTTATAACTAATAGGTGATAACGCATCTTTCGTCAGGTCGTATGGTGCATATGGATAACCATTCTGCTTACTATGAGTAAGCGTACTATTGAGATGAATAAGCCAATTCATGGTTGGTCGCCAGTAAAGTCCGAGTCGTCCTTCAACCTCATTCACCTTATCTGCCTTATTATTCAGGAACTGATTGATGAACATACCATCATTATGATGATAAGAAATAGCACTCGACAAACCAAGTTTATCAGTCAGCTTAGAATAGTTAGAAGCTTGTGCTACAACATCGTTATACATTCCATAGCCTACTTTTATACGCGTCTTCTGATAATCAAGAGGGTCATGTGTGTAGACATTGATAACACCTGCTATAGTGTTACGGCCGTATAAGGTTCCTTGCGGACCTCGAAACACATCTACAGCAGCAATATCACTAAGGTCAATATTAAATGCTGACGACTCAAAATGAGGCACACCATCTACATAAAAACCCACGGCAGAACCCTTCGTCTTTGCTCCAATACCACGAATAAAGATAGGTGTGTTAGCATATGAACCATAGTCGGGCATGTAAAAGTTAGGCATTACTGCCGTTAATTCCTTCAAGTTCACAATTTGTTGGTTCAGTAATTGCTGACTGTTAATGGTTGAAACTGCAATAGAAGTTAGGTTTCTTTTGTTCTGCTTGAAGTCAGTAACAACTACTTCGTTAAGTGATACATCTTTGTTCACTACTGAGTCTGGAGTCACTCCATCTACCCTGCTGATAGCAAGGGATGCAAATAATAAGGTATTTAACATAAAGATGGCTTTTTGTTAATGTTTTTGTGTTGCAAAGGTACAGATAATGACTTTTCTGAACAATCCTCATTTATAAGGAAATTAAATATTACCACTAAAAAGAATAAAAGCTAATTATCAGCACAAAACAGCAATTTGATATGCTTTCTTTTGTGTTTTTTGCAGGTTTTTATTTTCAAATATAAAGGAAAAAGTGTATCTTTGCATACTATAAGAACAATCGAAAGAAAATGGCAGAAAATCCAGAAAACGAGAATAATTACTCCGCCAGTAACATCCAGGTATTAGAAGGCTTGGAGGCAGTACGCAAGCGTCCTGCTATGTACATTGGTGACATTAGTGAGAAGGGACTCCATCACTTGATTAACGAGACCGTCGATAATTCTATCGACGAAGCAATGGCTGGCTACTGTCAGAACATTGAGGTTACAATCAACGAGGACAACTCCATTACCGTTGAGGATGATGGTCGTGGTATCCCTGTTGACATGCACGAAAAACTTCACAAGAGCGCCCTTGAGGTTGTTATGACCGTTCTCCACGCTGGTGGTAAGTTCGACAAGGGTTCGTATAAAGTCAGCGGTGGTTTGCATGGTGTGGGTGTTAGTTGTGTAAATGCACTCTCTACACACATGAAGTCACAGGTGTTCCGTGATGGTAAAATCTACCAGCAGGAGTATGAGAAGGGTAAGCCTCTCTATCCTGTAAAGGTTGTTGGTGAGACTGATAAGACTGGTACACGTCAACAGTTCTGGCCAGACCCAGAGATTTTCACCACTACAGTTTACCAATGGGCTATTGTAGCACGTCGTATGCGCGAGTTGGCTTATCTGAATGCTGGTATCAAGATTACGCTTTCTGACCTTCGTCCAGACCCTGAGACAGGCAAGACACGTACTGAGGTCTTCCATGCTAAGGATGGTTTGAAGGAGTTCGTTCGATACGTTGACCGCCATCGTCAGCATCTCTTCGATGATGTTATCTATCTCAAGACAGAGAAGCAGAACATTCCAATCGAGGTGGCTGTGATGTACAACACTGATTATACAGAGAATATCCACTCATACGTCAACAATATCAACACTATCGAGGGTGGTACTCACTTGCAGGGATTCCGTGCTGCATTGACTCGTACACTGAAGACATACGCTGACAATGACCCACAGATTTCTAAGCAGTTGGAGAAAGCTAAGATTGAGATTGCTGGTGAAGACTTCCGCGAAGGCTTGACAGCTGTTATCTCTATCAAGGTTGCAGAGCCACAGTTTGAGGGTCAAACAAAGACTAAACTCGGTAACAGCGAGGTCTCAGGTGCCGTTCAGCAGGCTGTTGGTGAGGCACTGACCGATTATCTTGAGGAGCATCCTAACGAGGCAAAGATGATTTGTAACAAGGTTATCCTTGCAGCTACTGCTCGTGTTGCAGCCCGTAAGGCACGCGAAAGCGTACAGCGTAAGAACGTGATGAGCGGTGGTGGCTTGCCTGGTAAGTTGGCAGACTGTTCTAACAAGGACCCAAAAGACTGCGAAATCTTCCTTGTCGAGGGTGATTCTGCGGGTGGTTCAGCTAAGCAGGGACGTGACCGTTATACACAGGCTATCCTCCCTCTCCGTGGTAAGATTCTGAATGTAGAGAAGGTTCAGCGTCATCGTGTATTCGAGGCTGAGTCTGTTATGAATATCATTCAGTCTATCGGCGTACGCTTTGGCGTTGAGGGAGAAGGCGACTTTGAGGCTAACACCGATAAACTTCGCTATGACAAGATTATCATCATGACCGATGCCGACGTCGATGGTTCTCACATCGACACACTGATTATGACGCTTTTCTATCGTTATATGCCAAAGGTTATCGAGCAGGGACACCTATATATCGCTACACCTCCACTCTATAAGTGTACTTATAAGAAGGTAAACGAATACTGCTATACCGAGCAACAGCGTCAGGCTTTCATTGATAAGTACGCTAATGGTGCTGAAGATGCAAAGGCTATCCACACACAGCGATACAAAGGTCTTGGTGAGATGAACCCAGAGCAGCTTTGGGAGACAACTATGGACCCAAAGACACGACTCTTGAAACAGGTAACTATCGAGAATGCTGCTGATGCAGATGAGATTTTCTCTATGCTGATGGGCGATGATGTTGAGCCTCGTCGTGAGTTCATCGAGAAGAATGCGACCTATGCTAACATTGATGCATAAGCTTTTCTAAGCAGATTAAACACAGCTTCTAAAGCTGAAAACATAAAGAGACTCCCTTTCTCACAAAACGAGAAAGGGAGTTTTTATTTTCTCCTAATTATCACCTATAATCGCTTATTATCGTCTATATCCCTATGAATATTGTTCTTTTTCCCACATAAACTTTTCGGAAAAAGAAATAAATGAGTATATTTGCAACTTCAAAACAATAGGAAAATGAACAAAAAGATAAGGCTCCTCGAAGTTAATGTAGCACAAGCAAAAGCTGTCTATCCAGAAGGTAAATTTATTGATAACGACCTTATACTCTTCGAGGATATCACGCAAGTACCACTTCCTACCAATCCTTCTCGTATGAAGTCTCTCTTCCTTGCCCTCTGTACCAGCGGTCATGCACAATATACTGTTGATACAAAGATGCACGAGGTGGGTGCTGGAGACGTCAT
Organism: Prevotella melaninogenica ATCC 25845; assembly: GCF_000144405.1. Lineage (NCBI taxonomy): Bacteria > Pseudomonadati > Bacteroidota > Bacteroidia > Bacteroidales > Prevotellaceae > Prevotella > Prevotella melaninogenica. Next base: position 282,602 of record NC_014370.1, on the reverse strand, counting down.
CATCATCAGTGAGAAACAGGTAGTTGCCGACTATATGCTCTCACGTGATTGTAAGGGTATCGCCCTCATCCTGTCTTATGACTTCTTTCAGAACATTGTAAGCGGAGTTCACGAACTATCAGCTCTCTTCCTCTTTGCCCGTACCCATCCTGTTTTCCACCTTGATAACAATCAGGCGAAGGCATTAGAAAACGACATTCAGCATATCAAGGAGAAGATTATTGATACTGGTCATCGCTTCCGTCGTGAGTTAGTTATGACAATGCTAAAGGCACTTATCATCGATATGAGTGATATCATCTATCGCTTCCAACAAGTTGGAGAAGCAGGACAGACACGTGCTGAAGCTATCTTCCGCGACTTCATTCAGACTGTAGAGAAGAACTATCGTATGGAAAGGCGTGTCAGTTGGTACGCACAACAACTGTGTATCACATCTAAATATCTCTCTGAAACCGTGCGTACTGTCAGCAGACGAACACCAAGTGATTGGATTGACTCCTACGTTACACGTGAGTTACGCGTGATGCTTAGAAACAGTACGATGAGTATTAAGCAGATTGCTGATGAGCTAAACTTCGCCAATCAGAGTTTTATGGGTAAATACTTTAAGGAACATGTGGGCATGAGTCCTTCGCAGTTTAGGAAGAGTTAACGAGTTGTAAAGCGAAATTTGCCTTATTAGCCCAATGAGGCATATTGGGCTAATACGGCTAACAAAACTATTAGAACAAATAGTCCAGCATCAATTAACCCAACAACTGCTCAGCTACCTCGCACAATTCATCATACCACTCCTTACCAAATCTACGCGTAAGGGGTTCCTTCAAAAACTTATAAAGGGGAAGATTCAGTTCTTCTCCTTTTTTTCTTGCATCAGCACAGATGCGCCAGTGATGGTAATTAATACCACAAGTACCATTCCCAAAGTCTTTCACTCGAACTGGATACAACGAACAAGAAATAGGTTTTACGAAGCCTGTCTTGCCATTACGGTAGGAACGTTCCAACGCGCAAAGACAACAACCATCCTCATAACAAGTGAAGACACAGTCCTTACCACCAACGATACTCGTCACCAAATCGCCCTCTTCATCGGTGTAAGCGACACCCTGTTTATCTATGACTGCCTGCCCAGAAGCTGACAAATCACCCCAAACAGTATCAAGGACATTCTCTATCTCCATCGTCTCGTCCAATGTCACGGGTGCACCAGCATCTCCCTCAATGCAGCACTGACCATGACATTTATCAAGGTCGCAACAGAACTTCACATTGATTATATCTGGTGAGACAAGCACATCTCCCACCATGAATATATGATCATACGTATTACCCATCTTTCTTAACGCTAAATTATTTCATTTCTAACTATGTCTTGCCGTTCGCTCAACAGCATCTTCTCACTAAAATGGAACTCCCTTCCAATTTATTTTCACGTAAATAATTCCCTCCTAACATGATTTTAGAGTGTCAAAGAGCTTTGACTATTATGCTACTCTTATTAGAGTAATTAGGCTAATACGCCACATAAGCCTAATAACAACTAACTTGTCAACCCCTAAACTCGCCAACTTGCCTACTTACCATTCAATAGGCTGTGCGCCACAAGCGGTTAAGTAGGCATTACAACGAGAGAACTGGTGCTGCCCAAACCATCCACCACGATTAGCAGAGCGTCGCGAAGGGTGTACACTTTCTATGACACAATGTCGCTGCTGGTCGATCAGTGCCTTCTTACTACGCGCAAAAACGCCCCAAAGCATAAAGACTAAGTTCTCTCGACCATCACTTAGTGCCTTGATAGCTGCATCAGTAAAGGTTCCCCACCCTAATCGCTGGTGACTATTAGCGACGTGTGCTCGAACGGTAAGTGTAGCATTCAACAGGAGAACTCCTTGCTCTGCCCATCGTGTTAAGTCGCCAGACTGATGAATCGCTGTACCCAAGTCAGCTGCAATCTCCTTATAGATATTCTGCAATGATGGGGGAAGCTGTACTCCCTCAGGTACGGAGAAACTCAGTCCCATAGCCTGACCAGGATTAAAATAAGGGTCCTGCCCCATAATGACAACCTTTACCTTATCAAAAGGACAAAGATTAAAGGCATTGAAAATCTTATCTTCTGGCGGATAGCAAGTCTCATTCTCATACTCCTCTTGCACCTTATCTACCAATTCCCTGTAGTAGCGTTTATCCATTTCGCCTTTCAGCTTTTCACGCCACGACTTTTCTAAAATCCATTCCATTGCTATTGATTATCACTACCACTCTATAGGCTGTGCGCCACAAGCGGTTAAGTAGGCATTACAACGTGAGAACTGATGCTGCCCAAACCAGCCTCCACGGTTAGCAGAGAGTGGCGAAGGGTGTACACTCTCTATAACACAGTGTCGCTGTTGGTCAATCAGTGCCTTCTTACTACGCGCAAAACCGCCCCAAAGCATAAAGACTAAGTTCTCTCGTCCATCACTAAGCGCCTTAATAGCTGCATCGGTAAAGGTTCCCCACCCTAACCGTTGATGACTATTGGCAACATGTGCACGAACGGTAAGTGTTGCATTCAACAAGAGAACTCCCTGCTCTGCCCAACGTGTTAAGTTGCCTGACTGACGGATAGGGGCACCCAAATCTGCCGCAATCTCCTTATAGATATTCTGTAATGAAGGTGGAAGCTGTACCCCATCAGGTACGGAGAAGCTTAATCCCATCGCCTGACCAGGCTCATGATAAGGGTCTTGCCCAATAATCACAACCCTCACCTTGTCAAAAGGACAAAGATTAAAGGCATTGAATATCAAGTTTCCTGGAGGATAACAAGGGAAATGTGCATACTCTTGTTTCACCTGTTCAACCAACTGCTGGAAGTAAGGTTTCTCAAACTCTCCACTCAGTTGCTGTGCCCACGATGGTTCTATCTTTACACTCATAGCTATGATTGTTATCTGCTAATACGATAAGAATAAAGCAAAGTTATAATTTATCGCATCTTATCACATGCAGTTTTGTTACTACAAAAGTACGATAAAGTTCTGATAACAACAAAAAAGTCGTGCCTTTCGACACGACTTTCTTATTTTTAAAGCTAAACTATTACTTCTTCTTTGGCTGAGCCTGCTTCTTGCAGCAGCTACCAGCCTGTGCCTTCTTGCAGTCCTTCTTTGCCTTGTCGCAAGCCTTAGCAGACTTATCGCAAGCCTTTTCCTGCTTCTTGCAGCAGCTACCTGCCTGCTTATCACAAGCCTTCTCAGCTTTCTCATCACAAGCCTTACCTGCCTTATCGCACTGCTTGCCCTTCTCTACCTGCTCATTTGGAGCCTTATCACACTTCTTTGAACACTGGCTCTGTGCCTGTGCACTAAGTGAACATACGCTAAATGCTACTACAAATGATAATGCTATTTTCTTAAAATCCATAATCTTTTACTGTTTAAAAATTACACATTAATATCTTTAAAACTCGGAAAGGATATAATCCCTTATGGGCGCAAAGGTAATGAAAAAAGAAGTTTCAACTGCAAAAAAGATTCATTCTGTTTGTAAATTTTAGATTTATTAAAACCTACATATTTGTTTAGTGAATTTATGTAAACTACAGTTTTAATCGCTCTTTTTCCCTACCAACAAACAAAAAGAGGTTCTTCCGTTAAATGCGTAGACACTTTTTGTATTGCTTTAAAGGAAAAAATGAAGTTACTCATTAAACAAAAACATAGCTAAGACAGTCAAGTATCTATCCTATTATCATCCTCTAACATTGAAAACCATTTCATTTAAGACTTCGAAAATCTGCAGACAAGCGTTTGAAAAATCATTACACAAATTCTAACGAAACATCCATAAATAACGGCAAAATCACATACAAAAAGTAGGTTTGTAATTAGCAGGAAATCAATTAGTTATAAAGTAGTAAAGTAAAAGGTGCTTAATTGGACTTCAAAAGGGCGTTAGTTAGAGGCTTAAAGGGCATCTTTTGCAAGTCAATTGGGCGTCTTTAAGAAGCTAAAAGAGCATGTATTGGTTTTGAATTGCATGAAAATAAATTACAAAACTCGACTAATGAGGGAGTAAGTTGTATGTAGAAAGCAGATAGACATCGCACCTAATTATATTTATCATGTAGTTTATCCCCCGTTCTTAAACCATCCAATAGGGGGTAAGCATACTGGTGTTGGGTGATGGTTGTTGGGTGTTGAGCCTTTATAAAACTATATTATTGGAGGAAATCATACCCTATATGTAGATTAATCTCATTCTATTAACAATCTACGCTTTTAACGGAAGAACACAAAAAGAGCCGTGAATGAACACGACTCTTTTATCTACAATTAAATAATTGTTTCTATTTAAGCAAATTATTTCTCCTTCTTAAAGAACGCTTTAACCTTCGCCTTGTCCTTGTTATAAGTGTTCTTGATTTTCTGTCCGTCCTTAGCAAGACCTTGCTTAACCTTTTTTACGCCAGCTTTAACCTTCGCCTTGTCCTTACGATATGCGTTTCTTACTTTCTGCTTATCCTTAGCAACACCCTGCTTTACCTTTGCCTCATCCTTACGATAAGTATTCTTTACTTTCTGCTCATCTTTAGCAAGACCGTTCTCAGCCTTCTTAACATCAGCATTGAACTTTGCCTTATCATCCTGATAAACCTTATTTACTTTCTCCTTGTCCTTAGCAAGGTCTGTCTTAACTCTCTGCTTGTCTGCGTTGAGCTTTGCTTTCTCAGTAGTTTCAGCCTTCTTAACGGCAGCACCTACCTTCTGTGCATCAGCGTTTAACTTAGCTTTCTCCACACCTTCTGCATGTTTAACATCAGCACCAACCTTCTTTGCCAACGTGTCAACACGCTGCATGATAGTCTCATGAGGCTTTTCTGTATTGTTGGTCTGTGCTTGTGTGCTGAGAGAAGAGAGTCCTGCAAGGGCTACTAATGATAATAATAACTTACGATTCTTCATTGTCTTTAATCTTAAAAATTAATACTAATACCTATATAATATTAGAATCGAAATACGACTCACGGCAGCAAAGGTAATAAAAAACAAATCCCAAAAGCCATAAAAGACCTTTGGGATTCGCCTAATTTAATATAATTAACCTTTGATTAATCTGTAATAAGATTTTCACCTGTCATATCTGCTGGCTGTTCTAAGCCCATAATATGAAGGATTGAAGGAGCAACATCAGCCAAACGACCATTCTTCACTGTTGCAGAATTGTTGTTTGTAACATAGATGAATGGTACTGGGTTGAGTGAGTGAGCAGTGTTTGGACTGCCATCCTCATTGATTGCGTTGTCTGCATTACCATGGTCAGCGATGATGATTGTCTCATAATCGTTAGCCTTCGCAGCCTCAACAACCTCCTTAACACACTGGTCAACTGCCCATACAGCCTTTGCAATGGCATTATAAACACCTGTATGACCTACCATATCACCATTAGCAAAGTTCACAACGATGAAGTCATACTCCTGTGTATTGATAGCACCAACAAGTTTATCCTTCACCTCGAAGGCACTCATCTCTGGCTGCAAGTCATATGTCGCAACCTTTGGAGAAGGAACCAAGATACGATCTTCACCCTCATAAGGCTGCTCACGACCACCATTGAAGAAGAAGGTTACGTGTGCATACTTCTCTGTCTCGGCTGTATGAAGCTGCTTCTTACCGAGCTTGCTGAGGTATTCACCTAATGTATCCATTACGTTCTCCTTAGGGAAGAGAACATTCACGTTCTTAAAGTTTGCATCATATGGAGTCATACAGTAGAACTGCAGATCCTTAATTGTATGCATACCTTCCTCTGGGAGGTCCTGCTGTGTGAGCACAGATGTCAACTCCTTAGCACGGTCGTTACGGAAGTTAATGAAGATAACTACGTCACCCTCCTCAATCTTACCATTCACAGAAGAGTTTGTGATAGGCTTGATAAACTCGTCTGTCACACCTTCTGCATAGCTTGCCTCAACCGCCTTAACCATGTCAGTAGCCTGTACGCCCTTACCCTCAACGAGCAAGTCGTATGCTTCTTTCACACGATTCCAACGTTTGTCACGGTCCATTGCATAGAAACGACCAACGACTGAAGCGATATGTGCATCATTTGCATCGCAAACCTTCTGAATCTCAGCAACGAAACCAGCACCACTCTTTGGGTCTGTATCACGTCCGTCCATAAAACAATGAACGTAAACGTCCTTAAGGTTATACTCCTTACCAATCTCGATAAACTTGAAGAGATGATCAAGTGAAGAGTGAACACCACCCGTAGAGGTCAGACCCATCAAGTGAAGTTTCTTACCATTCTTCTGTGCATAGCTATATGCATCAATAATACCTTGGTTCTTCAAGATGTCACCGCTCTGACAAGCTTTGTTAATCTTAACGAGGTCCTGATAAACAATACGACCTGCACCTATATTCAAGTGACCAACCTCAGAGTTACCCATCTGACCATCTGGCAGACCTACATCCTCACCTGATGCCTGCAACTCAGAGTGTGCACTAACTGCGTTCAAATAATCTAAGTATGGAGTTGGTGTGTTATAGATTACATCACCCTTACCATGCTTACCGTTACCCCATCCATCAAGGATCATCAATAAAGCTTTCTTTGCCATAATTATTCCTTTATTTTTGTTATTATCTTCGTTTATTACCTATTATTATTTTTGTTACTGCAAAGGTACGATAAAAGAATAAGATGGGTGCAAAAAGCCATTGGAATTTTAAGGTAGAGACCGACAGAATCTTAAGTATTGTTTTATCCAAACCTACACTGTATTACTTAAAAGCATAATCCCACTTAACAGTAGATTATAAATTATGCCGATTTCATCGGTATTATCTCCTACAACGTGGCTTTATCTCCTCACAAAATTATCTATATCAAAAAAACAAGACTGCCTATTAAACTATTATTCATTCTTATCTCAACTGAAATTCTACAGCCTTTACCATCCACAAACATTTCTTCGTTCGATCCCTCCATTTCCATTTTGGCATTAACTTTAAAACACGTAGAACTTCCTTGTCAATCAATGGGTCTACAGAACGCACAATAGAAAAATGATCACACTTTCCTTTGGGGTTAATACAGAACTTTACTACCACCCTCCCCTGTATACAATTTTCCTGTAAAGAAGGTGGATAATGAAAGTTGGAAAAGATGAACTCATTAAAATCTCATGGAAAGAATGGGAATTCTTTTAGGACAAACACGGTGTCATGCCGAGCTTTTTTAGAATTTTCTGGTAAGGTAATAGCCTTCATATTAGACCTATTCTCCTGTTGGAATTTCATCTGGCTACTATTCGTAGCATGAATACTACCTACCGTCATCAAGTTTAAAAAGAATATAATCAGAAACTTCTTCATCCTAATCATATACGTTTAAAGATTCATTTTCTTCTATATAAGTAAATAAACACCGATGAATACGCTCTATTTTAGTGATTCATTAGCGCCTTTACTATCTTCTATAACAATAACTTTCATATCCTCATTGCATGTTTTAACCAATCTATTGATGCTGCGCACATGTGGTGCTAAGCATCAACACGAAATGTGTTAAGGGTCAACACCAAATGTGCTAAGGGTTAATAGCGATATTGATAACGATAAAACGGCTTACAAAAGGTGATAACAACACGAGCAATTTGGGCTTATAATAATCTGAAGGTGACAGGTACAAGTTGCCAAACTCCTTGCTTCGGTCGTCTTTCCCACTTCCATGCAGGCATAAGTTTGAGTACTCTGAGTGCCTCTCGGTCAAGGTATGGGTCTACAGAACGCATAACCCTAAACAGGCAGCAACAACCTGAAGGGGTCACAAAGAACTTTATTACGACTCTTCCCGAGATTGTGTTTTCTGCCAATTCAGGAGGATACTGAAGATGTGCCGCTATAAATTCTAAGATATCACCAGGGAACGAAGGTTTTAATCCCTCGACAGTTTCGAACATCTTTGCACCTAAGGTATCCACATTCAATGTATCGCAAACAGGCGAAGTACTTGGTTCTCCACAACAAGGACGTTCAAAACATTCCTTTTTCTTCGGTTTCATCGACATTTTCGGCTTCTGCGCATTGACATTACCAACAGCAAACAAACTTACTAATAGGACTAACAACAATTTCTTTATCATGACAATATACTTTTAAAGTTGACTTTTTTGCTTCTTAAATCTAACAGGCAAAACAAACCAAGTCCCACCCTTAGCCGTTGAATCCACATTCCACTTCGGCATTAACTTCAATACCCTTAACGCCTCTGTATCAAAAGCAGGACTCAACGAACGAAGTATCTTGAACTGAGAACAAGTGCCGTCACGTTCTATATAAAACTGAACAATCACCTTTCCTTCAACTTTTTTGTTCTTACGACCGGCTGGCCATACAAGGTGAGCACGAAGGAATTGTTGGATATTACCTGGGAAAGATGGTATTGGAGGAATACAACAGATAATCTTCTCGGGCATTTCTTTTTTCACTCCTAAGGTATCGATTGTATCTTTCCGAACCTCATTTTCATAAGGTTTCATCGACATCTTTTCCTGTTGAGCATTAATAGTTCCTGCCATACAGATACTAAGTGACATTGCAAACAATATTCGTTTCATCTTATAAACCTTTCATTTTATTCTCCTTTATGGCTACTAAACGCATCCTTTCGAGAGATTATTATAAACAAACTCCTCACTTTGAAGAGTCTTGTGAACATTCTTAAATTAAAACCTGCGCCAACGCTTAAACGCAATCACGTCGCCGCAGGTTTATGAAATGCAAATGACATATATTGGAACTTATTGTCGATGCAAAGGTAAAGAAGAATATAATGTAATGCAATAGCCACTTTAGTGTTGACACAGAAACTGCAAAACAGCATCTGATTGTCAACAACTTACACATAAACAGACTAATCCTTTGACACAATAAAGCATCTAAATGTTCCCTCGTTTTCGCACTTTACCGAGCCTTAAGATAGCTTTTCATCCCCTTTCCTCTCACCCTAATTTGGCAATACGCAGTAGAATGTGTATCTTTGCAAATATGAAGAAAAGACCGATTTTATTACTGATTACTCTTTTGACTTTGCTTTCATGCAGCCAAAGAAAACTGCCTAACTATCCTGCAACAGACGAAGGAATCACTCGGATGAGGCTCGATAGTGCTGCTTTCTTCATGGCTAAACATGACACAAGGAATGCGATGTATCAGCTAAAATCGGCAGAAAAGCACCTTTTCAACGTAACGGAAGACTCTTTGAAGTTTGCTACATACTATCGTATTGCTCTATTGAATGCCCAAAATGGTGCTTATAAATTGGCACTTGACTACTTCGACCATACTGCTCGCTATGCAAATGATAGTAAGAAGAGTCACAGGTTGACGGATATTTACCTCGGTAAAGCCTCTGTTTTCAACCAAATCGGACAACGTGACTCTGCCCTGTTGTACGTAAAGAAGGCTGAATCCTTCAAGCCTCGTATTCGTAAAGACCAAGAGCAGAGTATTAATCAACTAAGAACACGCATTGAAAAACATCAAATTTTATCGGTTTCACCGGAGAAAGATATTGAGATTATACAGATACAAGACCGTTATGAAGTGGCTATCGCACAACGTAAAGCCTTGCAACTTCAACTCTATATAGCTTATCTTGTTATCGTCTTGATACTCCTTACATCTGGTATCGTAGTATGGTTCCGCCGTCGTATGCGCCAACAGCTACATACCTATCGCAGACAACAAGAGATGACAGAGCAGAATATTCAGCAGTTGCTCCGACGAAAAGATGCAACGATAGATGAGATGAAGGCTGAAGTTGACAGTAAAATCAATGAGTTAGAACAGTTGAAACAGAAAACTCCTATACACAACGGAGATTCAAAAACAGCCGATTCCATCGAACAAACTAAGTTGGGAATAGACGCGCTCTATACCATTCTAAAAGGTGGAAATATCTCACAGATGGGTAAACGTGAACAGCAGGCTCTCAACGCTATTATGCCTAACTTCGATTACGACCTTGCCTATATCCTCAATAATCCCCGCTATGCGTTCACTCCTAAGGAGACATTCTACTATATAATGGAACACAACAGGATGACCGACGAGCAGAAAGCTGACGCCTTCTGTTGTACGTCACAAGCCATTAGATCGATTAAAAGTAGATTGAAAAAGAAGATGGAAAAGTCACAAGAAGAACTTTCTAAAGCAGATATAGAACTTGCAGCAGAGGATAAATCAGCCTTATACTTAACACAACTTCATCATTAACTTGTAATGGACAAAGGTACACAGGTGACTATTTGATGAAGGTAGGTTTGATGGTCCTCTCAGCCAACGAGGGTTCAAGTAGAGTCCTCGAGCTGACTGCAGAGTAAGCCTTTCTTATTCTTTAGATAGGTATTATTCCCATGCAGAGTAGAAATCTATAATCGCAATAATGTAAGTGTGTATGTGGCTTATCACGAATCATAATTAAAAAGAAGAATATTTAATGATGAGTAAGTTATCGGTAATTCTATGGTTATTATTGTTTGCGACAACATGTGTTGGGCAAGATAATTTAGGTAATAATAGTGACAAGGATTCTTTAAGATATAAGCGATTTGATATTGAGGAGTATAAGAGGTTAGCAAGAAAAAGTCCTACAGCTTATCGTATACGCAAAGAAGGAAAGTTGGGTGAGCTTATAGAATTAAGAGATGAATACGAAAAAAACTCCTTTGCTGGCTTTCGGGAGTCTCATACATATAGAGACTCTCCATACGAATATATCTATCTGTATAACACAGTGGGAAATATAACGGCATATTGGGCATATCTTTACCAAATGCCAGTAGGTAAAGGATATCAATTCGATGGTCATGGACATGAAGTAAAATGTGTAGATTATGATTTGCCTTATAAGTTTAGTATAGATTCATTAAAAGTAAAAATGTTGCACCAATATGGTATTAATCTCATGGATAAGAAGGAAGTGTTTAGTGTAAGACGTTATGAAGAACGAACGTATATTAAGCGGCCGATTTATATAGTCTGTGCTCATTGGAAAGATAATAGGAATGACATTTATCTTATTGACGGGATTAATGGAGAGACATTATATATCCAAAAGGCTGTTGAAACAATTCGGGATGATTGTCCTACTGATTGGAAGAGCATAGAGGAATTATATCACGACTCTAAGAGTTCCTCGTCAATACCAATGCAGCAATAATGTTATTGGGTTGTATTTCCTAATAAAAGAATAAGTTATGGGTATATTTGATTATTTCTTTAGCCATGCTAAACAGAAGCAAGATAAAGCTATTAGGGATAAAATAAAGAATAGGAAATTCTTTAGCAAGATGTTGATAGAAATCGCGAAAAATAAAGGTGAAACCGAGAGATTAATATTGGAAGCGAATACCAACAAAAGGTTAGATACCGTATACTTACATTGGTCATTAGGGGAACAGTACATCTCTGAAATAGAAATAAGGTATTCTATGGATGCGAATATGACGGAATTAAAACGAATATATTCAAATTCTTTGGAGTATTTTATAACGGGTCTTGCTATTGAAGACCCAATATATTTTGAAATCCTGAAACGAGTTTCGTTAGGTATTCTACTAAATGTTTCCTGTGCAGAGTTTCAGCAGCTTATTGATTATGTGGAACGGGTAGATAATCAGGCAGAGCCAGCTGATTGGACTCCAGACCTTTTACTCTGGTTTATGCTGAACTCTCGAATGGGCGAAGATGAGAAACAAACGCATGCAAACAAGCTTGCCTTCCCTAAATTGTATAAAGGGCTTTTCAAATTAACACAGTTGTCTGATGCGCAAGCAGCGAAGAAAGCTTTGATAGATTACATCGGGAAATGGTATAACTTGAATAAGGATGCCCCTTGGTATAATAATCATTTGAAAACAAGCAGTTATCGTGGTTACTGGGCTTGGGAGGTCGCAGCCGTAGCAAAGATACTGCAGATAGATGATTCCGACCTAAAGGATAATCCATATTATCCTTATGACATGGTACATTGGGAAGAAGACGATACAACTAACGATGAGTAATAATGATCAGATACTGCTTTCACCTTGTAATATACGAAGCAGTAGACTTTTCTAAATTAGGAAGTGATAGCATCTATTATGGTCAGAATATAGTACATAATATTACAAAAATAGTTTTATTTTCTTTTGCTGTTATATCTAACACTTCGTGTAAGTCCACTGTAAATTAACAACTTAGATGGCTCTGATGAATGACAGATATGACAGGAAACTTTATTTGGAGTTATTGCTTTCCCATAAACAGAGAATGTCTATCATTCTAAAGTGGTACTTCACTTTCAATAAGAATGATAGACATTATCGTAGACGATAAGCGGGGAAGAAATTACTTCCTTTCTGTCAATGGTCGTTGACTGGAGGGAGTTGGTACATTCATCTCTTCGAGTCTCTCGGCAGCATATTCTCCCATCATCTTATACCCTTTAGGGTTAGGGTGCAACCAGTCGCCAATCTGGCAGTCTTTGCGTAGTCTGTCGGGTGATGACGGATCACGCATGAGCGTATCAAAGTCGATGAAACCGTCGATTTCATGGTTTGTTCTTATCCATTCGTTTACCGTCTTACGTGCTGCATCACGTGCCTCTGTAAAGTAACCTTTGCAGCCATTAAAAGGAGTTATTGTCCCCATATAGACCTTCAAGCCACGCTGGCGAGCCTTCTTAATCATCACTTGATAGGCTTCTATCAACTGGCGAGCAGTTTTTTCTGGATTGGTTGACGTACCGATATCATTAATAGCCTCGAAAATGATTACTGCACGAAGTCCTCTTTGTCCCAAGATATCACGATCGAAACGTTCCTTTCCTGGCTGTCCTAAACCCACAGAGAGGATACGATTATCTCCAATACCAAGATTCAACACACCCGTTTTCGGACTCTTCGACTCATGTTCTCCATTCAGTACGGCAGACATAAAATCAGGCCAGCGGTCTTGTGCATTTGTCACACAACCCTTTCCATCGGTAATACTATTACCAAGGATAGCCACACTGGAAGCAGAGGCATCAAGAACATCAATAGCAGAAATATTAAACCAATGGTCCTCTTTGAAAGCTGTTGAGAAATCAGTATTAGCATTTGTCACACCACGTAATATATAAGATGTAGTACGCGAACCCATGTGAACAGTAGGTTCTTTTGGTGCTTTAAGATAGTTAATCGTAATTGACAAACGTTCCAATGGTTGTAAATCGAATTTCAACGCATCTGAAAATGCAGCCTTACCAGCAGGTATCGTTACCCGACGTTTATTATTAAAACGGAGATACTTAGCTGAATTCTTCTGTATCTCTGCCCCCTCTCCAGCCTTTGCAATATAAACGCTGGCAATCTCAACAGGCTCCGAAGACAGTTCATTACTCAACTGCAAACGAATAACAGGGCCACCGATACTCACCTTCACGACCTGTCGTACGGAGCGATTCGTCATTTGGTTATTATAAGGCATAAAACCCTTATCAACTGTCTGTGGCGCACAAGCCCATGTACCTACCCAACGTTCTTGCTGTGCATAAGCGTTGAATGTGATAAAAAACAATAAAACGAATAAAATCTTACGTGTAAACATTGTCCTGAATTTTAAAACCTCCCAAACCTCTCGCATTATCTCTAACTAAAAGAGAACATATTTCTATTAATGGAAGGTTAATGATAAATAATGATAGTTTGCAATGAATAATAGAACAAAGAATGAACTTCCTACTTCTGCAATAGTTGGTTTGACGAATCAATAAGACTTTCTATTTCTGCTCTCAGATATGCCTTAAAACCATCACCCTCTATGATTTCTATATCTTTAAAGAGTCCGAGAACGAAACGACCTAAACCACGATAATCGCATACTTCTATATCTAAAAGCCACGAGCCATCCGCATTCGGAGTAATATAATGCGCCCCTTGTGGATATTCTTCCTTAAAGAGATTGTGGGATAACTGTCCTAAACGTAACTTCACACGATATCGTTCCTCACTACTAAACATAAAGATATCCGTAAACACCTGCCTATGCTTGTCTTCATGTAACCACGATGTATCCAGTATCTCCACACTCGTCATGCGAGAAATCTTAAATGTCTTATTTTGTTTTGACACCAATTCATGACAGCGTACATCCTCATTATTATGCAACAAAAGGAAAGGCTCTACAAGACGATCCTTAACAGAGTGACTATGTGGACTTGAATAACCAATTAAACGTACCGTCTTCTTCTCTGCCATGGCCTTGCGTAGCAGTTTCAGGTTACTCTCCATTTGGCGACGAATGGGTGACTCTGCAGACACAGAGAAGTTATAAGAACTTTCCAACTTCTGCCTTAGCTGGTTCACCATCTCACTATCATTACCTGCCATTGTCAGTACACTATGTATCGTCTTCACATCCTTATCTGTAAACTGAATCGTCTGTAACAGCTGTGTGAAGAAAGGAGAGCGACGATCAATATGATAATAGCCCTGATTCTTAAATACGATAAAACCTGCATGCTTGATGAAGTCGAGTAGGTAATAGAAATTCCTACGCGACAAGTTCATCCGCCCACACAGCTCTTCAACCGTATAATTGCGTCCATCAGACAATAGAATCAAGAGTTCTAACTGCTTCTTTAATTTATCGAATCTCATTCTTACAATGAATAGACATATGATATATAACGCAGAAACAACACTTTTATTAATCTCTACAACCATTTTTTATGTCTGATTATACCTAACCACTGACACTACCCTCTATAACAAAAGGCTCTTCCCATAACAAGAGATAATGATTCCCTACCAAGAGCGAGATATTTATACACCATACAAGAATAGTTTTATTTTGATTTGCTGTCACTTTTAACATTTCACATAACTCCATTGTAAACAAACGAGTTAGACAAGTACTTTGGATGACAGGAATGACAGGAAATTTAGTTTTAGAGAGACAAACAATCTTCTCGGTAATAAAACAAAATATGTTTAGGCGCTAATAAACGATTTGATTAAAAAACAAAGAAAGGCAGAAAGAAACCTGTTCTCCCTGCCTTTACATTTATAATAACATAAGACCTATTCGTTCCTCACAAGATCATTATAATCGATCTCGTTCTGTGGAATTACCCAAGTCCACTTGTTTCCGTAATCTACAGCAATTGTTTTTGCAACAGCAGCGTGTGCATTACCACCTTCAGCAAATGAGTGGCGAACAACAGGAATGTTCCAACGCTTGTAATCACTCCATGCAAAGCCTTCACCCCAAAGCTCAACCTCACGGTAATCCTTGATTTCATTAAAGAGATCAGTACCAGTCTTTGTACAGGTGTAGCTTGCGTTACGACCTGTAGTAGCATTCAGTTTAACCAATGCAGCCTGTGCATCAGCAGTGTTACCCAAGAAGTAATTAGCCTCAGCTTCGATGAGAACCATCTCACTTGAACGGATGAAAGGAAGATAACTAACACCTGGCTGTGCTGTTACCCAGAACTTCATTTGACCATCCAAATAGATATAACCAGAAGCATAAGCTGCAGAGAGACCAGAAATCTGGTGCTTCTTAACGATAGAGTCTGCCTGTGCCTTAACACTCTTGTTACCCTGACCTAAGATTCCATAGGTCTGATTTACCTGTGCATTGTCAGTAATATTAATACTGCGGAATTTATCTTCAGTGATAAAAAGTTGCTTACGAGCATCATTATTAGGAATACGAGTAATCAACTCATGACCGATCGTACCAGCACCCGTACTCTGATTACTTGCATAGTAACCATTACAAGCACCCTGTACACCATAAGCCCAATACCAGTTCTGCTCACTTGCATCGCCATAGCTACCAAGAATCCATTCATCATTTGGCTTATAGAAACCAGCAGCGTATGTATCACCTGTCATCAAAGGACGACCATTCTCAGCTAATTTAGCCTGTGCCAAAGCTGTAGCATAGTCCTGACGAGTCAAAGCAGCACGTGCGTAAACAGCGTGAGCTGTATTCAAATCAGGAATCCAACACTCTGCTGTTGAACGTGTCACACCACTTTCAGTGAAGAGCGTGATAGCATCCTGACAGTCCTTATAAATCTGAGCATAAGTCTCAGCAAGCGTAGAAGCCTTCAAATTACCCGTAGAAGTGTCAAGGCGCAATGGCAATCCCTGAGAAGTACCATTGTTACTATCTTGCCAACGATAACAATAGTAATGTACTAACTTCTCATAAGCATATGCACGGAAAGTCAATGCCGAAGCCTTGATAAACTTCCTATCTGCATCATTACCAGCGGCATTATCAATGTTTGCAAGGAGTGCATTTGCATTGTTAATAATCTGATAATAGTATGCCCACGCATAAGAATCATACTTTACTGTAGACCTATAGTGATAATCTTGGTTATGGATAGTTGCCCAACCAGAAGCATAACGGTTGTAGTTATAGTTCTGACTTGGAAGATTCTCATAGAGACGCATTATCGCATTTTCGCCTGCAAATCCTTGACCATAGTAAGCTTGCTGTACGGTCATCGACTTTGCAATACCATTCAAGGTGTTACGCGCATTGCTTGTATTAGCATATGCTGCAGAAGGCTCAGCCGACTCTGCTGGTGATACATTGAGATAATCACTGGAGCAAGATGCTGTCATTGCAGCTACAGCAATTAAAGCCCCTGCGGTGAATTTATTTATTGAATATTTCATATTATTCCTTTTTTAAATTCTACAATATTAGAGATCCACTGTCAAACCGAAGTTAAACACACGTGCAGATACATAAGTATTGTCACTGTCACCATTAAATTTATACTGTGGGTTTATACCCTTACGACCAGTAAGTGTGAAGAGGTTCTCAACACCAGCCTTTACAGCAATACCACCAAGACCCCACTTTGTAACCAATGCCTTTGGTAAACGATAAGTGAGCATGATATTCTTCATGATGAAATAAGAAGAACTTGTCAACCAACGGTCACTAACCGCATTGTTATCAACACTTCCGTTGAAGTCAAGGATTGGTGTACCATTAGGGTCGATACGATTAGGAGATGTAGCTGTCATACCTGCAGGAACACCATTCCAAGAGTTAAGTGCATCCTTATGAAGTGCAGCTGCAGAAGAAGCTGAACCTGTAGACATCAAAGCTCTGTAAGAACCGTCCATTGTCTTACCACCAAGGCTATAAGTCATCAACATAGACAAGCTCAAGTCCTTCCAACGAAGGTTAGAACCAAATGAGCCATAAACAGAAGGGAGAGCTGTACCCGCCCACTTACGGATTGCCTGAGAAGTAGACGTTGTGTACTTTGTTCCATTAATCTCTACAAGTTTACCAGCAGCAGAAGCAGTAGCTTCCTGCTTTGGATCAAGATCATAGAGAGATTTACCAGTCATCTGATCAACACCTACGAAGTGATAGGTGTACCACTCATAAGCAGAGTGCCCCTCAGAATAGTTCTGCTGACCATGCAAGATATCTTTACCCTTAGGCAACTTGAGTACCTTGTTCTTCAATGTGGTAGCGTCAAAAGAGAGGTTCCATGTCCAATCCTTAGAACGTACAACATCACCACCTAACATGATTTCGAAGCCACGGTTAGAGATAGTACCGATATTCTGATACTGTGTAAGATTCTGAATAGCATCATCATCGAAGAAAGAACCTGCTGACAATGGGAAACGAACCTCGAAGAGCAAGTCCTTAGAACGCTTGTCAAAATAACCCAAGCTGAAGTTCAAACGATCAAAGAGCGTACCCTCAATACCAAAGTCAAGTGTCTGAGTTGTCTCCCACTTCAAGTCGAGAGCTGATAGCTTCTGACGTACCAAAGCAGGGTTACCACCATTCTTAGTAATGTAATAAAGTGCCTGATAACCATAATAGTTAACAGCTGCATCGTTACCAACCTCACCGTATGAAACACGGGCGCGTAAAGCATCAACCCACTTCACATCCTTCATGAAGTTTTCTTTCTTAATGTTCCAGTTTACACCAGCAGAGAAGAAGTTACCCCAACGCTTATCTTTATGGAACTTAGAAGAACCATCACGACGAAGAGAGAAGTCAAAGAAGTACTTCTCATCATAGTTGTAACGCAGACGACCAAGATAAGATTCAGTTCTATAATCCTCAAAATAGCCTTCTGTATCAGTGTTTAATACGAAGTTACTCAACGCACGCAAACCTGCAATAGCAGCATTCGTGTTCATGACACGTGCATATTTACGATTCCAGCTATAATTCTCATGACCGAGAAGAACATCAACATGGTGGAGATCAAAGTTATGATCCCAGTTCAAAAGTTCCTGTCCTGTATAAGAGATATACTGATAAGCATATTCTGACAAACGACCATTGTTAGATGCACCATCACCAATAACAGGGTTATTATATTTCTGACGGTTTTCATTAGAATGGTTCAAGTCTACTTTTCCAGTCAAAGAGAAACCGTATGGCAAACTAATTTTTGTGTACAACAAACCATCCAATACGTTTCTACGTACTCGGTCCATATCCATCGTCATCTCGTAAGGGAGGTTACGATTTTCAAGATACTCAGATGTAGTATCATATTGCTTGTTACCATCTGCGTCCAAAGCGTATGTGCCATCAGCATTATGCAAATAGACAGGATAAACAGGAGCCATGTAACGAGTTACATAGAATGGATTAGCATAGAAAGTTTCTTTAGCACTTGAATTATAGCTTCTTACAGAAGAAGTACCAGAGAGGTTCAAACCTAATTCGAGCCACTTGTTAGCTGTATATTGTGTATTAATACGACCAGTAAAACGCTCATAACCTGAGTTCAAAGTGTAACCCTGCTCATTCAGATAACCAGCAGAAGAGTAGATATTGTACTTATCACCTGCTACACCAGCAGAAAGGCTATACTCCTGACGATGACCAGTACGCTCAACAGCTTTCTGCCAATCAAGGTCATCATAACCAGGACGAATAGAAGCAATCAGCTTACCATTTGAATCAAAGAGAGCATTATCAGCAGCATCATAGATATTACGCTTCACAAAATCACCCATCAAGTGCTCAGTAGCAAAAGTACCGGCTGCAGCCTCAGTTGAAGCGATACCACCTGAAAGCGCATAATTCTTCATTGCTACCCAAGAAGCCTCCATCCACTCGTTTGGACCTAAACGGTCATACTCTGGGATACCACGTCTGTAGAAACCTTGATCCATCTTCAAAGAGATATTTGGCTTAGAAGAGAACTTAGCCTTCTTTGTTGTAATCAAGACAACGCCATTAGCCGCACGGTTACCATAGAGAGCTGCTGAAGAAGCATCCTTCAAGACAGACATAGACTCAATGTCGCCAGGATTTAACTCGGCAATATTACCTTCAAATGGAGTACCATCAACAATATAAAGAGGCTGGTCAGCATCCTTAACCAATGTACCCACACCACGGATATGAATCTTAGGTGTAGCACCAGGTTCGCCATAAGAGTTATTTACCTGTACACCAGGGGCAGAACCTTCCAGTGCACCCGTTACCGTAGTACTAATACGATCAGAGATTTTCTTAGAATCGACAACGGCAACAGAACCTGTAATTGATTGACGTTTAGCTGTACCATATGCCACAACAACGACTTCATCAAGATTCTTGTCATTCGGATTTAAGGTAACCTTCATGTTGTTTGAAGCTGTAACAGTCTTTGATGCCATACCAACATAAGACACCACCAACTTAGCTCCTGCAGGTGCTGAGAGACGGAATTTACCATCAATATCAGTTACAGTACCGTTCTGAGTTCCAGACACAAGGATAGATGCACCCACAACAGGCTGCCCATCACTTGAGGAAACTACAGTTCCGCTAATCTCTGTCTGCGCCAGCGCTGTTCCTAAACTTAGGAATAGACCGACTAAAAACATCATTAGTCTTTTTTCCATAAATTCTCTCTTTAATTAATATAATAAATAAACTATTTCAGACTCAAACTATTAATACGTAAGGTATTACAAATTGCATACAATCATGGTACAGATATTTTTTAACACAGCACAAAGATAGTACACCACTTTTAAAGTTCCAAGTGGAAGTGAAATTTTAATTAATGTTTTCACATTTATTAATGTTTCGTTTTTACGAAACGACATATTATTGCATGAAAATAAATTAATTATTATATATAACAACGCATAAAACAGCATATTGTAAGTATTACACTTCCATCCCTTATTAAAGATTAAAATATAATTAAGTATAGAGAGATAAAGTAACTTTAGAGCCAAATCTGCCATTAAATCGTAATAGCGATTATTAATATTAATCCAAACGAGCAATATCACCCGATTTTTAGAAGAAGTAAATAACTTAACAAACCTACTTACTAACAATAAAATAAGCCTTTTCTAACAATGAGTTACGAACAAACAACTGACATATTACAAGGTGTTTAGTACTCCGCACCATTGGTGCTAAGACTTAACACGGTTGGTGCTGACCCTTCGCACCACATGTGCGCAATGACATATGTTTAGCCCCTCATGACCGATTGGGGATTCAAAAACAGAAAAAAAAAATCCTTATAGCATATTATAAGGTATAAAGAATATCTTTATTAGGGAATTGTTTACAAGACAGCATAAACAATATATAAAAAAATAAGGACTTAACCTTACATTTACGCTGTTAGAACCACAAATAATGTAAAGTAATCCTATTAGAATAATGTAAATAAAAGTCGCAACTCAATTCGTTGAGGAGAATGAAGTCTAAAACAGATGAATCTCAGATTGGGTCATTAAACAATACCTAATATGATATCATTTTTAAACCGAATTTAGGCTCTTATTAGTATCTTGTCTGTCTTTGTAACTTGATTTTAGTACACTATGCTGGCGTTACAATAACAGACAAGATGCTTGCCAATACAATAAAATCTGTTTAGAATCATATATTCAATTAGGTTTAGAAGTCAAAAGAGAGCTGCCCATCACCCAAAAGGTTATAACTTTTGCGATGATAAGGTGTGATACCATGTTCACGAATAGCCTGACGATGCTTCTTCGTTGGATAACCCATATTTGACTGCCAGTCATACTGCGGATATTCCTCTGCCAAGGAGAGCATGTAATCATCACGATAAGTCTTGGCAAGGATTGAAGCAGCTGCAATAGAAAGATACTTCCCATCTCCTTTAACTATGGTTGTTGAAGGTAGATCTTGGTAAGGCTTAAAGCGATTACCATCAACGATAACCGCTTCTGGACGTACCTTCAACTGGTCCAACGCTCGATGCATAGCCAAGAAAGAGGCGTTGAGAATATTTATCTTATCTATCTCTTCAGGCGTAACGATACCCACTGCCCATGCAATAGCATCTCGCTCAATTTCCTCACGAAGTGCATAACGTTTCTTTGCTGTCAGTTTCTTTGAGTCGTTTAACAACTCATTCTGATAATCGGGTGGTAGGATAACGGCTGCAGCATAGACACTTCCAGCAAGGCATCCTCTGCCTGCTTCGTCGCAACCAGCCTCTATTAGGCTTTCATAATAATGACTTTTCAGCATGAGCAATAGGTTTTAAAAGTTAAAGAACCTTTCGTTTTAATCTTATATAACAAATATTTTTTGCAGAGTGAACATTCCTTGCATAACACACAACTAATTTTGCAAACGTAAACCAAGGAATGTTTTACACATCATTTATATATAGCAACAATTAAAGAACAAAGAATATGAAAAAAGAATTGATTCTCACAGAGCGTAACGCATCGTACAACGAGCTTAGTCGTTTCTTCGCAGACGCAGCTGCATGGTTCCAAACTCCAGTAGAGTGGCTACGTAATTATTACAGCTCTGTCCTCGAACGGGAAGTGAGTAGCAAGCAGGCTTCCTATATCACGCAAGCTCAGTTGGCTTTGATTCTGACTATATTCCCGATTGTTTCATCATTACTATTACAAGGAGTCTTCCTTATTTGGTTTGTCTTCAGCCTTTATAAGTGCAAGAAGGGATAAGAACCTCGGTGTATACCTTGTATATCTGCAAGAAAACAGGCGTTCATAAGCGTAATGAAACGCATATAAACGCCTGTTTGAATCTACTTATTTCCTTAAAACATCATTGCAATACGCTTGATACCTGCTACCAAAGCATCCACTTCCTCACGTGTGTTATATAATCCGAAGGAGGCACGAACAGTACCAAGGATACCAAGGCGATCCATCAAAGGTTGTGCACAATGATGACCCGTGCGGACAGCAATACCTAACTGGTCGAGCAATGTACCAAGGTCCATGTGGTGAATATCACCGACATTGAAACTGATAACAGCATCCCCGCTGTCATTACGATGTCCATAGATGTGCATACCCTCTATCTCACGAAGTTGCTGAAGTGCATAATGTGTGAGGTCCTGCTCATGAGCAAGGATATTATCCATTCCTAAGGAAGTAACATAATCGAGGGCGGTTGCAAGTCCATGCGTTGCAACATAATCAGGTGTTCCAGCCTCAAACTTCAAAGGTGGACGCTCAAAGGTAGTCTTTTCAAAGCTAACACGCTCTATCATCTCACCACCACCTTGATATGGAGGTAGTCGGTCGAGCCACTCTTCTTTACCATAAAGAACGCCCACACCTGTCGGACCATACACCTTATGACCACTAAAGGCGAGGAAGTCGCAATCTAAGTCTTGCACGTCAACGGCAAAGTGAGGAACGCTTTGCGCACCATCCACTACTACAGGAACACCGTGTTCATGGGCGATACGAATCATCTCCTTTACAGGGTTGACGGTGCCAAGAACATTGCTTACCTGCGTTACACTAACAAGTTTTGTACGTTCGGTGAAGAGTTTCTCGTATTCTTCAAGCAGAAGTTCACCCTCATCGGTCATTGGAATAACCTTTAGCACAATTCCCTTGCGCTGTTCCTGCAACTGCCAAGGCACAATGTTTGAGTGATGCTCCATGGTAGAGACTATCACTTCATCACCCTCCTTCATACAACCTTCTACAAAACTGGAAGCAACGAGATTCAAACTCTCTGTCGTACCACGTGTGAAGACAATCTCAGTTGTTGAACGAGCATTGATAAACTTCCGCACTGTCTCACGTGCTGCCTCGTGCAAGTCAGTTGCCTGTTGTGACATCCAGTGTACACCACGATGCACATTGGCATTTACATTGAGGTATTCTTCCCGCATAGCATCCAACACACAGAGCGGTTTCTGCGTGGTGGCACCATTGTCAAGATAAATCAGGGGTTTACCATAGACGGTGCGGGAGAGAATTGGGAAGGATTCCCGAACTTTCGTTATATCGTACATCTTTTATTGGGCTAATTGGGCTAATAAGGCTTATTGGGCTAATAAGGCTAATAAGCCCAATTAGCCTAATACCAAATTACTTACACAAATCGCAACCTTCACACTTATCAAGCTCACCACGGAAACGCTTCTCTACCAAATGGTGGAGACGGTCGCGCAATGGCTCAAGTTCCATCTTATCAATTACCTCATTGATAAAGGCAAACTCAAGGAGGAGCTTTGCTTCTTTCTTATCAATACCACGCTGCTGCATGTAGAAGAGCGCAGCATCATTAAGCTGTCCTACCGTTGAACCATGATTACACTGAACATCATCAGCATAAATCTCAAGCATTGGCTGGGTGAACATACGAGCTGTCTTGCTGGCACAAAGGTTACGGTTGTTCTCTTGTGAAAGCGTCTTCTGCGCGCCCTTGCGAACAAGCACACGACCTGCGAAAGCACCTACTGCATTATCATCAAGTACGTACTTGTAAAGTTCGTTACTTGTGCAATGAGGTACTTGATGGTCGATAAGCGTATTGTTGTCAACATGCTGACTCTTATCAGCTATCACACAACCATTACAGAAACATTCGCTACCCTCTCCCTTGAAAACAAGGTCGAGCATATTACGAGTAACTCCGTTATGCAATGTAATGACATTGTGGCTTGCACGTGAATCACGCTGCTGCTCGATATATACATTCGACACGCGTACATTCTTTGCATGCGTTTCCTCAAGACAGTTCAACTCAAGATTGGCATTTGCTCCTACGTAGGCTTCGATTACCTGTGTAGCAAGGAAGTTACGGTCGTCAGCAGCGTGGTCACAGAAGAGGAACTGTGCCTTAGCACCTTCTTCAAGAACAATGAGTACCCGACGATTGACCATCAAGTCAACATCTGAACGAAGGATATTGATTACTTGTATGGTACGCTCAAGCTGTACATTCTTAGGCACATAGATAAAAAGACCATCTTGTGCAAGCATTGTATTCAAAGCTGTTATCGCATCAGCCTCAGTATTGGCAAGACGACCATAATACTTTGCAACCAACTCAGGACGCTCAGTTGCTACATGATTCAAGCTGTCAACAATGACACCATCATTAAGCTTTGCCTTTGGAAGTGACTTACTGTAGAACTGATCATTCACTATGAAATAAAGAGAAGTGCTGAGATTTGGAACATCGCACTTGAAAGTATCATAAGGATTAACAGGAATCTCAAGACGGTTGAGATTCAATCCATAATCAGGTTCAAAGAGCTTCTGCATATCCGTGTACTTATAGCGTTCCACCTTCTTGGTAGGAAAGCCCTGTCGACGGAAGTCTTCAAAAGCCTTATCGCGTACCTCATTGAGCACAGGTGCAGCATGCTCTTTGATGAGTTGCTGCGCCTCTGTATAGAGGTCTATATATTGTTTTTCGCTTTGCATTGTAATTTCTTTTTGGAGGTTTTATCTAAAGGATAGCGGGACTAATGCCACTCGTAATACTATTTTTATTAGAACTACAAGACACTCTTAAGCCACCGATTATTCCTCTGCGTCAACCTCTTCCTTAATCCAATCGTATCCGCGCTGTTCAATCTCCTTTGCAAGTTCAGGACCTGCAGTCTTCACGATACGACCCTTATAAAGCACATGAATAACATCTGGCTTAATCATCTCTAACAGACGCTCATAGTGTGTGATAACAATAGCTGAAGTCGTTTCATTGTGCATCTTGTTTACACCCTCAGCTACAATACGCATAGCATCAACATCAAGACCAGAGTCTGTCTCATCAAGAATACTAAGCTTTGGCTCCAACATTGCCATTTGGAAAATCTCATTACGCTTCTTCTCACCACCAGAGAAACCCTCGTTTACACTACGGCGAGAGAGTGTTGAGTCCATACCAACTAACTGACGCTTCTCACGCATGAGTGCCATAAACTCTGCAGCCTTCATTGGCTCTAACCCTTCATAGGCACGCTTTGCATTGATAGCAGCCTTCATGAAGTTAGTCATACTTACGCCAGGTATCTCTACTGGATACTGGAAAGACAAGAAGAGTCCCTCATGAGAGCGGTCCTCAGGCTTCATCTCCAAGAGATTCTTGCCATTAAACAATGCCATACCATCAGTTACCTCATAGAGAGGATTACCTGTAAGTACTGCACTCAGTGTTGACTTACCAGAGCCATTAGGACCCATAATAGCATGAATCTCACCATCTTTAATTGTGAGGTTGATGCCTCTTAATATTTCTTTACCTGCGATGGTTGCATGCAGGTTTCTTACTTCTAACATATTATATTTGCTTTATTTTTTCTTCACTAAAAATATATTAACGAAATCCAACAACATGTCGAATACGAAATCAGAGGTATGATACTCCCCACGAGCCATCTTCTCTGTTTTTTCTTGTTCTCTCTGCTCTTCAAAAAGCGATGGCGAAGAGTCATTATAACCAAGGAAGGACTTTGATTTCTTCTTGTAACGTGGTAAGTTGCCTATCATCTCCGAGCCCGTAACTGTACGATAGAGACGAGTTTCAAAGGGCTTGGGTATCGATGGCAACCCCATCACTGACTGACATGTAATCGCTGTATCCTGCTTCACTTGCTCATCAATCAAATATTTCTGCCACGGCTTTATTTGCCATGACTGAGCTTGAAGCATTGTTGTTAGCAGCAAGCCAGACGTGATAAGAATGACCTTTCGCATGTTGTATATTCAGTTATATTATCCTACTGTTCCTTCAAGTGTTACAGAGAGTAGTTTTTGTGCCTCAACCGCAAACTCCATTGGAAGCTTATTGAGTACGTCCTTAGCATAACCATTGACAATCAAACCAACAGCATCTTCAGTAGGAATACCACGCTGATTACAATAGAAAAGTTGGTCCTCACTAATCTTCGAAGTGGTTGCTTCATGCTCAACAATGGCTGTATCGTTATGAATATCCATATAAGGGAAGGTGTGAGCACCGCAGTCAGAACCTAAGAGAAGAGAGTCACAACTTGAATAGTTACGAGCGTTCTCCGCATTGGCTGTAGCACGAACCAAGCCACGATAAGAGTTCTGACTATGGCCAGCAGAGATACCCTTAGAGATGATTGTACTCTTGGTATTCTTACCCATGTGAATCATCTTCGTACCCGTATCAGCCTCTTGGTAGTTATTGGTTACAGCAACAGAATAGAATTCTGCCTGTGAGTTATCACCCTTCAACACACAAGAAGGATATTTCCAAGTGATTGCCGAACCTGTCTCTACCTGTGTCCATGACAGCTTTGAGTTCACTCCACGAAGTTCACCACGCTTTGTAACAAGGTTCAAGACACCACCCTTACCGTTTTCATCACCTGGATACCAGTTCTGAACAGTAGAGTATTTTACTTCTGCATTGTCCAAGACAACAATTTCAACGACTGCTGCATGCAACTGATTCTCGTCACGCATAGGAGCAGTACAGCCCTCAAGATAGCTAACATACGAGTCATCATCAGCTACAATCAATGTACGTTCGAACTGACCTGTATTAACCGCATTGATGCGGAAGTACGAACTAAGCTCCATTGGACAACGAACGCCCTTAGGGATATATACAAAGGAACCATCACTAAAGACCGCAGAGTTGAGTGCTGCAGAATAGTTGTCACGATAAGGAACAACACTTCCGAGATACTTACGTATCAAGTCAGGATGCTCCTGAACTGCCTCACCGATAGAGCAGAAGATTATACCCTTCTCAGCCAACTGCTTCTTAAAAGTAGTCTTCACTGACACCGAGTCCATAATGGCATCAACTGCCGTACCACTCAAAGCAAGACGCTCTTCCAATGGAATACCTAACTTATCAAAAGTCTTTGCTAACTCTGGATCAATCTCCTTGTTCTTTGGCTTCTTCGCTAATGGATCAGCATAATAGGAGATATCCTGCAGATGTAACTCTGGCAAATGCAAGTGTCCCCACGTTGGAATAGGGAGTGTCTGCCAGTAACGGAAAGCCTTCAAACGAAAATCGAGGAGCCACTCTGGTTCCCCTTTCTTCTGCGAAATAAGTCGAACGACATCCTCGTTCAGACCTTTCGGAATGACCTCCGTATGTACATCAGTCGTAAAGCCGAACTCATACTTTTGCTCTGCGACCTTCTTTACAAATTCATTATTCTTGTTCTCAGACATTTGTTTTTTGCGATTAAAGAGAGGGAGAATACTCAGGAGTCAAAAGAGTTAGAGGGAGTTAGAAGGGTTAAAGAGAATACCTACCTTTTCAGTATACTTCTTTATCTCTAACGTTTAGCCCATCCAAATACACTATCTGCCTTTCCTATACCTATTGTTTGATTCATTTAAACCTATCGTTCCTATTCATCCAACAATAAGTTCTTAGTTTCCACCGTCTCTATTCTCAATACTTATATACACTCTGTGAACATACAATATGTATGCCACAAAGTCCAATGGCAACATTTGTTACCACGAAGAAAAAACCGTCTTTACTCCTTTAATGGAGAAAAGACGGTTTTTTATATTGTTACAATTTCTGTTCAACCTCAATCTCCGTGAAGGTTTCGATGATGTCACCCACCTGTAAATCATTGTAATTGACAAGTGAGATACCACATTCAAGTCCTGTAGCGACCTCCTTCACATCGTCCTTATAACGCTTCAGAGCATCAATAGGAGCTGTATGGATAACGATACCATCACGGACTACGCGACCCTTATCCTTGCTGTGAACCTTACCTTCAGTAACCATACCACCGGCAACAGTTCCAACCTTGGAAATCTTGAAGACCTGCTTAACCTCAAACTGACCAGTGACAATCTCCTTCTTCACCTTGTCAAGCATACCCACCATCGTTGACTTAACATCGTCGATAGCATCATAGATGACAGAGTAAGTATTGATTTCTACACCCTCACGGTCAGCCAAGCGACGTGCATCAGCAGAAGGACGAACCTGGAAGCCGACGATAACAGCATCTGAAGCTGATGCCAACATAACATCGTTCTCAGAAATCTGACCTACAGCCTTACTGATAACGTTAACATTAACCTTCTCTGTTGACAGTTTGATGAATGAGTCGGACAATGCCTCGATAGAACCATCAGTATCACCCTTCACAATGATATTCATCTCATGGAACTCACCACGAGCGATTCGGTGAGAGATATCAGACAGGGTAAGACGTGTTTGTGTACGCAAGCCCTGCTCACGTTGCAACTGCTCACGCTTGTTTGCAATCTCACGTGCCTCCTGTTCAGTCTCCATAACATGGAAGGTATCACCTGCTGTTGGTGCGCCATTCAGACCGAGGATGATTGCAGGCTCTGCTGGTCCAGCACTTTCGATACGCTGGTTACGCTCATTGAACATAGCCTTGATACGACCCCATGAAGTACCAGCGATAACGTTATCACCAATCTTCAATGTACCATTAGATACAAGAACCGTACTTACATAACCACGACCCTTATCAAGTGAAGACTCAATGATAGTACCTGTAGCCTTACGGTTAGGGTTAGCTTTGAGATCCATCATATCAGCCTCAAGAAGAACTTTATCAAGAAGTTCGTTCACTCCGATACCCTTCTTAGCACTGATTTCCTGACACTGATACTTACCACCCCACTCTTCAACGAGAAGATTCATTTGTGACAAGTCTTCACGAATCTTATCAGGGTTAGCTCCTGGCTTATCAATCTTATTGATTGCAAATACCATAGGAACACCTGCTGCCTGTGCATGAGCAATAGCCTCCTTGGTAGTAGGCATCACAGAGTCGTCTGCAGCAATGATGATAATCACAATATCGGTAACCTGTGCACCACGAGCACGCATAGCAGTAAATGCTTCGTGACCAGGAGTATCAAGGAAGGTAACCTTACGGCCATTCTCAAGTGTCACACCATAAGCACCGATGTGCTGGGTGATACCACCTGCCTCACCAGCAATCACATTCGTATTACGGATATGGTCGAGCAAAGAAGTCTTACCATGGTCAACATGACCCATGACAGTCACGATTGGAGCACGTGATACGAGATCATTCTCATCATCCTCCTCTTCACTAACTGCTTCCTGTACTTCTGCACTTACATATTCTGTCTTGAAGTCGAACTCATCAGCAACAAGATTGATAGTCTCTGCATCAAGACGCTGGTTGATAGACACCATGATGCCTACAGACATCAAGGTTGAGATGACATTTGTTACAGGAACATTCATCATTGTTGCCAACTCTGAAACAGTAACAAACTCTGTCAACTTCAATATCTTACTTTCCTTGCGCTCTGCCTTTGCCTCTGCATTCAGACGTTCTTGAACAGCATCACGCTTCTCTTTACGGTATTTAGCACCCTTCTTATTCTGACTCTTGCTTGTCAAACGTGCAAGTGTCTCCTTTACCTGGCGTGCTACAGCCTCATCATCAACCTCTAAAGGCTTCTGATTACGATTGCGGTTCTTCTTACCCGCATTCTTGTTGCCACCGCCATTGTTGTTATTGCCTTTCTTACCATTCTGGTTCTGCTGCTGATTAGCGGCAGCATTGATATCAACACGTTCCTTGTTAATACGAACGCGTTTCTTCTTGCCCTGACCATTACCCTGACCAGCTTTCTCTTCACGCTCTTTACGGCGTTCCTCCTTACTCTTCTTCTTAGGCCGGGTACTCTGGTTCAAAGTGCTGAGATCAATCTTACCTAAGACATTCACCTTAGGTGTATTTAAGATCTTCTTCTCATTCTTGGTCTGGAACAAACCATTATCTTTCTTCTCCTCTGCAGTAGCAGGTTCAGCTGGAGTATTAGTAGCTGCAGGTTCAGCCTGCACCTTAGACTCAGCCTTTACCTCAGCCTTAGCCACAGGAGCTTCTTTCTTCTTAGGCTCAGTCTTTACCTCAACAGGTTTCTCAACCTTTGGAGCAACAGGTTTAGCCTCTTCTTTATTTACAGCAGGCTTCTTGCTTGCATCATGTTTCTCTACCTTTTTCTTCTCCTCTGCAGGTTCTACGGCAGCAGCAGGGGTAGGTTTATTCTCAACAGGAGCAGCAGCTTTCTTTGCAGCTGGCTTATTCAGCTGATCAAGGTCTATCTTTCCGACTGGTTTATACTGCTGACGCTCAGCCTTCATGACTGCTTCGCCTTTATGTTCTGCAGCGCTTTTCTTCTCTTTAGTCTTCTTCTGCAAAAGCTTAGCAGCGTCCTTCTTTACCTCCTTATCATTATTGAAGGCATCTACGAGAGCTTTATACTGACCCTCGCTTAGCTTGAAGTTAAGCTCGTTCTTCACCTCGCCTAACTCTGGCTTCTTCTCTAAGAACTCCACTGCCGTTTGGAGTCCTATATTCAATTCACGAATTGCTTTGTTTAATCTGATGCTCATTAACTTTATTTTTCGGTGTAGGGTGTTGGTTGTTGATATGCCTTTTGGTAGAGAGGGGTTCCGAACATGGAGTTGCTGAATAGTCACACCCGTTAGCTTTCAGTCAACAGCCATCACCCACCAACCAATCACCTTTTACTGTTCAAACTCTGATCTCAATACGTTCAACACGCTATCAACGGTCTCTACCTCCAAGTCTGCCTTTTCAATCAGCATCTCACGTGGAGCGTTGAGTACCTGGCGCGCTGTGTCAAGTCCGATACCCTTAATGGCATCGATAACCCACTGATCAATTTCATCAGAGAACTCATCCAAGTAAATATCCTCCTCTGCATTCTGTTCGTCAAGTTCACGGAATACGTCGATGGTATAACCTGTCAGCATACTTGCCAACTTGATGTTCATACCACCACGACCAATCGCAAGACTTACCTCCTCTGGCTGCAAGTAAACCTCAGCCTTCTTATTCTCCTCATCAATAGTTAAGCTACTCACCTTTGCAGGAGCAAGCGCACGCTGAATAAAGAGTTTTGTATTTGCAGTCCAGTTGATAACGTCGAGATTCTCGTTGCAAAGTTCACGAACGATACCATGAACACGACTACCACGTACACCAACACAAGCGCCTACTGGGTCGATACGCTCATCAAAGCTCTCAACAGCAATCTTTGCACGCTCACCCGGCATACGAGCAATCTTACGAATAGCTATCAAACCATCATTGATTTCAGGCACCTCAGCTTCAAGCAGACGCTCAAGGAACTCTGGAGCAGTACGTGAGAGGATAATCTTTGGATTGTTATTCTCATTGTCAACACGATGAATCACCGCACGAACAGTCTCGCCCTTACGATACTGATCACGTGGAATCTGCTCACCCTTAGGGAGAATCAACTCATTATTCTCTTCATCAACAAGCAGAACCTCACGCTTCCAAGTCTGATAAACCTCACCAGAGATAATCTGACCAACACGGTCCTTATACTTATTATAGAGAGAGTCATGCTCCAGCTCAAGAATCTTAGAAGCCAATGTCTGACGAAGATTCAAGATAGCACGGCGACCGAACTTATTGAAGTCAACCTCCTCACTTACATCCTCACCTACTTCATAGTCTGCCTCTATCTTACGTGCATCTGTAAGGCTTATTTCCTTATTCTCATCCTCAACCTCACCATCAGCCACAACCACACGGTTACGGTGAATCTCGAAGTCGCCCTTATCAGGGTTTACAATCACGTCGAAGTTTTCGTCACTACCAAAAATTTTAGCGAGTACATTGCGGAAGCTCTCCTCCAAAACGCTCACCAATGTAGTACGATCGATGCTCTTGGTGTCTTTAAACTCCTTGAAGGTCTCGATCATATTCGGACGTTCTTCTTCTATTTTTCTTGCTGCCATAGCTTTACTTGAAACTTATTATGTATTTTGTATATTTTACTTCATCCATCTTGTACGCATGGTCTACGTCCATCTTCACTGGACGTTTCTTACCTTCCACTTGTACCTTCTCATTGACTGCAACAACAAAGTCGTTACCATCAACGCTCTTCAATATGCCTTTGACTTTCTTTCCGTCCTTACCGAGCACCTCAACTTCTTTACCAATGAAGTTCTGATACTGCTGAGGAACTTTGAAAGGCTGACCCAATCCTGCAGAACCTACCTCAAGTTCGTAATCCTCCTCGTCACGTGAGAGACGATCTTCGATATACTTGCTCAACTCTACACAATCTTCAATCCACACGCCATCAGCATGATCAATCTCAACGACAATCTTATCGTCAGAACTGATTTGAATGTCAACCAGGAAGTACTCCTTACCTTCCAGCCACTCGTCAACAAGACTTTTTACAACGTTTTTATCTATCATAAGTGTTTTAATATGAAAAATGAGGGACTATTAAAAGCCCCTCATTCCTCTGAACGTTTGCAAAGTTACAAATATTTTCGCCACATTCCAAATGTTTTACGGCTTTTTTATCTGCTTATAAGCGATTTAGATGAAATATATCCAAGGTCTTTCTTCCCCTAAGAAATCTTCGAATTCTAAATTCTTTCATGAAAGAAAATATTTCTTTTCGTGAAGAAAAATATTTTTTTTCATGAAAATAAATTCTTCCTTTCATGAAAATAATTCTATGCAAACCTTTTTTTAGATAACTAAAAGATATGAACAGCCCATATAAAATCCACTAAATCAACTGCATATAAGCACATATCACCACTTATCAATTCTAAATAAACTGCGAATTCTGTATTTATTGTTTGATAAAACGAACGATATCTTCCAAGACTTCTGGCGAGATCGTTTCTTCGATCATCCTATACTCCGAAACATTTCCGGTCTTACAGTGTTGGAAAAGATGGTTAAGAGATGGATATTCTTTGATAACGTTTTGGGGATTACTCTTTAGATGAGCCTTAATTCCTGTAAGATTCAGCGATGATATCACCTGAACATCACGACTCCCATTAATAGCCATAACAGGACAAAGCGTCTTTGAGATATCCGCAGATGGGTCATAATCAATAAAGAAGTTCAACCAAGGTGACCTCTTTATAATGGCATTCATACGATACTGATGCGTAGAGAAACGCATTGATTGCCCTGTTAGTTCGAGTATCTTATTTGTTTGTGCTGTCAAAGCTGTGTCTCCTTTCACGCCAACACCAGCCATACTAATAACGAAATCTACTTTCCCTTTCGCTCCCAACATGAAAGCTATAGAGCCTCCTTCACTATGTCCGAGTACGCCAACCTTACCAAAAAGCTTTGACGTACGCAGAAATTCAACACCACTCATTGCATCTCGCATAAAATCAAGCGTCGTAGCATGTTCCACATCTCCGCCTGTTGATTTACCAAAACCACGGTCATCATAACGCAAAGTGGCTACACCATTCCGTGCCAGATAGTCTGCTATAACAAGGAAAGGCTTATGATCGAAGACTTCTTCATCTCTGTTCTCCTGCCCACTCCCAGTAACCATCAACACAACAGGGGTCTGTCCTTTCTTATAACCAATAGGGTATGAGAGTGTCCCAACAAGTGTTGCCTTATCTGTCACATTATTAAACGTCACTTCTTCTGTCTTATATGGATAGGGAGCTACAGGGTTCTGCGGACGATTTAGTTTCTCCTCTCCTCGTTTCAAGGTTAATGGAAAGGGTTGCCCCTGGGTAAAAGTACCGACTATCTCGTCCCCTTTCAATTTTCCTTGATAGCTGAGAGCCAAACTTGCGAGGGTTATACTGATAGAATCAGACGAGCAGTAATCTGTTTCTACCGCTATCCCCTTTGCCCCTTGATCAGGACTATCGAGCGTACATTCAACTTTTCCTTGTGCATTACAATTCACATGCAACACAATAGTCAACGATTGTGGACCAAGATTCAACTTACCCATCCACACGCCTTCCATAGGTTTCTGTGCAAAAACTCCAACCCACGAAAACAACAAACATAAGAGCAGAATCTTCTTTTTCATATTCATCAAATTTATAGTACAAACTGTTTTAGGCAAAACAAGTACTTTAAAAAACTTTTTCAAGTCTCGTTCTCACATCCATCCTCCACTTGCCTTGGCACTGAATAACAAACAAGTAAGGTTCCCACAGGGCAAAGATAAAGAAAAAAGACATATAAGTCAATCCTTCTAAAAGAAAATATTTCATATATAAAGAGAATTATCTATCACAAAGCAGTTCATTAACATTACAAATAACCCATAAACAAACACACAAAATGACTATATAAGAATAAGGCTTATAAGTTCCACTTGAACTCATAAGCCTTATTCCTTTTATTAAAAAGTTCCCTTTATTTCGCCTTTGACTTCTGCTTTTTATCAACAGCTACATTGCTTGCTGGTTCGAGTTTAACCAAAGGCTGACCAACAACAGGCTGCAAGAGTTTCTTATACTCTGCTGGATTCTTCAAGATTTCCACTGCCTTTTTCCACTGCTTATCAAACTGCAGACTATTCTCCAAGGAGCCTTTCTGGTAATAATAAGCTGAAACGAGGTCGCTCGTCAACACCTTCTTCAGGGTTTGCTTGTTATAATCAAGGTCTTTAGCAAGATTATGATTCAACTTCTTCTCTAAGGCATCAAACTCACCTTTCGCATCATCATAATAGCCTTCGAACTTAGCCAACTTTACAAGATTCTCCAAGTATTTCTTACTCTCACGGTCATACTTGAATCCACTCTTCAACACTGCTTGCTTGAAGTCTTCAAAGTCAGCATCTGAAATAACAAATGTCTTTGCAGGACCAATAGTAGGATGCTTCTTCAAATACTGCAACTCCCAATTCCACATTACCTCTGTTGAATCGCGACCAGAGGAAGCAAGATAAAAAGCAATGTTTGGTAGAGAGTCTGGACGCACCTCAACATCTGGCTTGATACCACCACCATCACGCACCTCACGTCCGTTTGCTGTGTGGAACACATGTGTTAGCGAGTCTGGTACATGCTCAGTATATCCGCCATTTGCATGCTTATAGTTGATTGCCTGTATGCAACGCCCACTTGGAATATAATACTTACTTGACGTTAGTTTTAAGTTTCCATTATAAGGAAGGTCCATTGACACCTGTACAAGACCCTTACCATAGGTTCGTGTACCGAGAACTACCGCACGATCAAGGTCTTGCAGACTACCACTGGTAATCTCACTGGCACTCGCAGTCTCATCATTCACCAACACAACAATCGGCATAACGGTGTCAATAGGTTCAACTGTCGTCTTATACTCTTTGTTTGCACGTTCCATCTTACCCACCGTCTTCACCAGTGTAATCCCTTTCGGTACAAACATATTTACGATGTTAACCGCCTCTTGCAAACTACCACCACCATTGTTACGGAGGTCGAAGACAAGTGAGGTCATACCCTGTTTCTTCATATCAAGGAAGGCACGACGTACGTCCTTAGCACATCCCGTTGTGAAAGAGTTAAGATTCAGATATCCCACTCCACCATCCTGCACACCATAATAAGGTACGGCAGGGAGCTGAATAGAACGACGAGTAATCTTAAACTTCATCTTCTTATTCACTGACGGACGCTGAATAGTCAGGATAAAGGTTGTACCAGCATCGCCACGTAGATGATTGCTGACGTATGCAACATCCTTACCCACCATTGACGAATCGCCAATAGCAAGGATGACATCACCCTTCTTCAAACCAACTTCCGCAGCAGGCATATTCTCGTATGGCTCATCAATCACCGTATTCTTCAATAAGAAATTATAACGAATCAATGCACCGACACCTGCATACTTACCCGAAATCATCAAGTCGAGGTCTTTCACCTTCTCCTCTGGATAATAAATTGTATAAGGGTCGAGCGAACGGAGCATGTAATTGATACCCGTCCCGATTACCTCGTCGGCATTAAGGCTATCAACATACATCAAGTCAAGATACTTGTAAATAGCCGAAAAAGTCTCAAGATTCTTTGCGACATTGAAGTTATGCTCCTTCTCCGCAGTGCTTTGTGCCATAACAGACCCACTGAAAGTTAGCAACCAGAGTCCGAAAGCCAAAAACAATTTTCTCATTATATATTATATCTGTTTGTTGTTTAATGTTCTTATAACGGGACAAAAGTACATTATTATAATGGAAAACACGCCTTAATGACAATGAAAATAAAGAAAATTACGATTTTATTGAAATTTTCTTCAAAAACATTTGGCAGTTTCAAAGAAACATACTACCTTTGCAACCGCTTACAAGAAATAAGCAATACAAACTGCTTCAGTAGCTCAGTTGGTTAGAGCACCTGACTGTTAATCAGGGGGTCGTTGGTTCAAGCCCATCCTGGAGCGCATCAAAAGGAATTACGAAAGTAATTCCTTTTTTGTTTTATAACTTTCAAGAGCTTTTGATAAGATTATTAAGAATTTCTAAATTAGCTCTTATTAGGGGACAGTAGATATTTAGTGGGGATAGGCATATATTTTGGCAAGCCTAAAAAGAAAGAAACTTTTATCTACAACTCCTCTTAAGTTAGCCCTAAATAGTTTTATTTTTGCATTGAAGGATTCCGCAGCAGCGTTTGTAGATCTGTTAATATAAAAGTTAAGTATGTCTTCGTAATGCTCGTAGAAAGTTGCAGCAATGACATTAAAGGAATGAAAACCAGCTTCTGCGACGTTATTATACCATTTTGCCAATGATAGTCTGGCTGCATCTTTGATAGTATTCTTAGCAAAAATCATTCTTAGCGAATGTGATAAACCGTAAGCCTTCTTAATGTCAGGATATTCTCTGAACAGTATTTTGGCTCTTAGTTTCTGTTCATCAGTCCATTTCTCTGATGATTTGAACAACAGGTACCTACTTCTTACCAGCAGTTCACTACGTGTATCTCCATTTTCAAAAGTCAGTGGTTGATACGCTATCTTTTCTAACTTCGCATTCTCTTTCTCGTCATTTGCTTGCTGTAAAGCTGCCCAGCGATACTCTATTCTCATCTGTTGCACGGCATCACTTGCAAGTTTCTGTATATGAAAGCGATCAATCACTCGTTTAGCCTTTGGAAAACAATGCCTTACAATCTTACGCATGCTATCGGACAAGTCCAAGGTGACCTCTTCTACGGCTTCCCGTTTCTTTTCATCTATCTTATCCAATACCTTGCAGACATCCAAGGATTTGGTTCCAGCAACAATGGCTACAAGACATCCTTGCTTGCCGTGTTTGTCCCTATTAGTGATAATCGTATAGAGTTCACCATTGGACAAGGATGTCTCGTCTATTGCTATATTCTTACCAATATTATCCTCAAAGAGAAGCCACTTCTGAGCATGAGACAACTGATCCCAGGACCTGTAACCACTTAATGTTTCCTTGTATTGTTTCTCAAAACTACGTCCATTGATATGATAGAATTCCTCAAGCGTACGGCAGGTCACTGGGGATATCTCCATACGTTTCTTTTAAAAAAGCTCCGAACTCTTTGGAATAACGAGTGCCGGAGGCTGTAATATCTATCTGCAAGGGAAGAGAGAAACTCTTACCTGTACGAATATCTATCCAACGACGTCGACGAAGAACCAAAATAACCTTATGGTCACGAATCGGAAAGTCCGTCACCTCGACAGCTTCCATAAAGCCTTTTGATTCAAAATGAAGATCATCGGAAAGTTCTTTCTCCATCTTCTCATCAAGATAAATACGTAACAATGAAGTATCAGACTCTATCTTAACAATAGAGAAATAATGTAATACATCACTGGGTAAAACGAATTCGGCTAACTGATATAAATATTTTTCTTCCATGATACAAAGGAAAGAAAAATATATTAATTAAGAAAATTTCCCCACCTTTTTTCTACTGAGCTCTTATTAGCCTAATTAGGCTAATTAGGCTAATAAGCCCAACATAATAAAAGAAAAATAGGAAAAAGGAAAAGAAAAAAGGTGTATGCTCTCCTTTTTAAGAAGACTCATACACCCACTATTATATGTAAGTCTGAAAAGTTGCTCTTACTTTGAGCGCCAAAGACCATGAAGGTTGCAGTACTCACGTGCGTAAACCTCTGTAGCATCAGTCTTAAACTCAGCTACTGGACGGTCTGTTGGCTCGAGATACTTACGGAGAACCTCGTTGTTGTTAGTTACCAACTCAATCCAAAGGATAGAGTGAGCCTCTGTCATTGGGTGCTCAACCTCACCAACAGTTACGCGGTAGCCACCTTC
The DNA here is from genome assembly GCF_000144405.1 of Prevotella melaninogenica ATCC 25845. NCBI lineage: Bacteria > Pseudomonadati > Bacteroidota > Bacteroidia > Bacteroidales > Prevotellaceae > Prevotella > Prevotella melaninogenica. Next base: position 244,183 of record NC_014370.1, on the reverse strand, counting down.
AATCTTCTCAACAACTGGTACGTGCTTCTCAGTAGCAGCATCAGTAGTATTCTCAACTACATGCTCCATACCAGCAACACCACACTCACCGCCTACTAATACTTCAACGATCTGACCACTCTCTGAACACTTATATAATTCGTTTCGCTTTGACATAATAATTATTTCTTAATGTTTTATGTCTGCAAAGATATATCTATTTTCCGAAAGAAACAAACTTTCCACTTGTAAACATTACAAAATTTACATTCTTTAATACTTTCCTCGCCTCTATGATTGCCTTGTATTTACAGAATATCTTACCTTATTATCAATCAAAACTTTATCAACTCTACCCTATCCCACCATCTTTTACCATCGAAAAGATGCCTAACACCAATGGTGTTAACGCCTAACACCAATGGTGCGAACCATGAGCACACGATGTGCGGAGGGCTAAACACCAAAGAACTCATCATATAAAAAAGTGTCCTATGACGTTAGAAAAAACATATAAAACAAAAAGTAAGTCTACCTAATGTGATAAGAAGACATACTTTCTCAAGGTTTATACACCTTTAAATATAGGATATTACAGAGAAGAATGTATGCTTTTTTCTTTTTATCTGATAGCTTTACTTACTTTACAACTATCTTCTTGCCTGCATGGATATAAACGCCACGCTGTGAAGGCTTACCTGTGAGTCGCTGACCAGAGAGTGTGTAATAATACTTATCGCCCCTGACCTGTTTAGTATCAACCTCAACTCCCTCAATACCAAGAACTTCGCTCGTCACGTTATTGACTACATACTTACCATTCTCCTTTGTTGATGAGATAACAAGGTAAGACGTTTTCTTCACGCGCTCGATGTCTAAACTTTGATTATCACTGGCATTTGATGCGCTACCAATACTAAAAACAAAGTTCACATAATCATCAGCTTTTGTGAGCGTATAGTCTTTATAGAACCAAGTCTTACCATTCAGGATTGTCTTTGAAGTAACCTTATCTCCCGGCCATGCCGTTGCTGTGTGCGCACCACCCCATGAATGATAATTCACGTATGTCTTCCAATTCACCTGATCAGTATTCACATAAACCCGAATCGTCTCTGGTGTGAAGGGAATAGGGGCCGTAACCTGATAGCTGCGAGTGATAACCTTACCCACTACACCACCTGCCAACAATGCCACCTTCAAGGTTGTTTCACCCTCTGGAAGGGTTATCTCCGTTCCTGAAGCTACCTGAGTGCTGCTTGCCGTTGGTGTTGTGCCATCCGTTGTATAAACAAGTTTAGCTCCCGCATTGGCAGACACCGCAGTTAGTTTAACTTTTAAGTTCTCTACTTCATACTGACCACTCGCCTTATCAACCCAAGGGGTCTCAGCATCATTAGTCAAATAATAAGCGTAGTGATAACCACTCAACAACTTAGTATAACGTGAAGTAGGAACTATTAGTTGGTTAGCATTGTTACCCACAACGACCAAGAGCTTTCCATTCGTACCTGTAACAACATTGGCATAATAATCCTTTGAAGTACGATAGACCAGATAACTGCTCGTATTCGTTACCCCAGCTAATTTACGAGCATCAATCATTGCCTTTATTTCCTTTGGATAAGCAAGGTAGTGGGTATAGAAAACACAAGGTGTTCCGGGCATTGCCAAGAGATAAGCATTGGCTGCCAACGTATCCTTACGGATAGGGTCTGGGGTGTAACCGCTCGTCGTTCCTCTATCTTGAACATCATGATTTTCTACAAAGGTAACAGCATATTGCTTATAAGCACCATTATCTATATTAAGCCCTGTAGGTCTTGTATCATTAAGAACACGCCAATCATTCTGATTAATAGCATCACGAACAGCATAGCGGAAAGCAAAGTCGAAGGCAGCACTACGTTTTCCTGTGGCATCAATCCATGCCTTTACAGTATTCGCATTGCCGTCCCAATACTCACCTACAGAATAAGTAACGTTAGCCGCTGTATTATAATCACCAACATGAGAAGCGGCAAATCCCTTCACCATATCATAACGGAAGCCAGCATAACCAAGGTCGTTAAGCAAATAGTTTTCGTATGCCTTAACAATCTTCTGAACGTTCGCACTCTTATGATCAAGGTCGCGCATACCGCCCCAACCTTCTCCTTCGTCATTGTTCTGACTAAGTTGAGTGCCCGTTTTTCTTGCTTCTGTAGCAGCTGCTCCACCGTCATCATCAGCACAAACATCCGTAGAAAGGTTTTGATAAGTCACTCCCTTATAAACTTCTGCAGGGAAACCAAACCATCCATTATTCGTTCCATGATGATTGATAACCACATCGGCAATCGTACCAATCTGCTTATTTTTAAAGGTAGTAATCATACTCCTCAACTCTGCCTCAGTACCGAACGATGAGTTCTGATTGAAGTAATAGAGTGGATCATAACCCATCGACTTCGTTGCAGCAGCCTTACCACTCTGCGGAACCCATACAAGATCGAAATAACCAGAGAAGTCATTAGCTTTCTTCTCCAGCACTGTCCACTGCGAATCGTCGAACGAATCCCAATAAAAACCCTGTAGCATTACACCACCATAACCAGCAGGCCAACCCTGTGACATGGCACAAAGGGAGCATACTAAGGCATATAAAAACACGAGTTTACGTTTCATATAGATTTTGTTTTTAGTTGTTTACAGTCTATGTGTACAAAGATAATGATTTACCAAACACAATATTCGCAAACAACTGTGTATCTAAGTATTTTAAAATGCAATCGTTTGCACTTTCATGAACAGAAAACTAAGCCCCAAGTACTCAATAGTTTCCTCTTCAAAAGCCATAAAAAAGAAAGAGTGTGTCGAACAATCCTTCGACACACTCTTATCGTTTTACCTAAATTCAAGTCATTAAGGAACAAGTTCCATTGTACAGTGTGACTTCGTATCACACAAGAGATAGAGTTTGATATTATACTTACCAGCTGCAACATTGATGTTACCACCCTTGAAAGTAATATCAGTTAATGAGCCACCCCAGTCTAATACCCAATCATTGTTAGCACGGAACTTCATCTCACCTGCAGTCAGTGTGATGCCCTTTATCTCCCAACACTTCTCAGTAGCATTATAGGTCATTGCCTGATCGCTGTTCCATCCGTTTGGAGTTGCAGAACCAATAATACCAACGCGATTGATAGCTGTGTAGGTCAATGCCTGTGATGTGAGGTCAATATCCACCTTATAGAAACCTGCTGGTTCAGTCAACACGATATTACTACCCTTCTCTACGAGACCAGTACCATAGTCAGTACCGTTCCAATCCTGCTGAGTTGCGAACTTAAAGCCATTCTGATTGAGATACATAAAGCCAGTGTACTTACCATCAGCAGCTGCGCTATAAAGCGGATTGCTGAATGACCAGCCGTTAGCATCACCTGACATATAAAGATACTGAGTGAAGGCTGGTGCAACACAAGTTACGTTTGCAGTCACACTCTGTGAAAGGCTGAAGCCCTCACCACGGAGCAACTTTACTTTATCAGTCACAGTAATAGGCACCTGATGTAGGTTGCCATTCTTACCATAGAGGCTCTCTACGGCAGAAATAAGTTCTGTACTCTTCACCTTACCCTCTTTACTTGCGTTAAGGGTTGCGGTCTTACTATTATAAGAAAGTACAGCCGTCAAGGTCTGAGAAACGACAGAATCCGTTGAGACAACCTTTGGAACAAACAGCTGAACAGAGTCTGCTGTTGCAGTATTGAAGTCGATGGCAGCTGCTTGGTTTACAGTAAACGTAACCGTACTGGCAGTCTCTGCGCTGTTACTCTGTGGTGCAGTCCATGCTTCATATTCATCGCTACCGCAAGAAGCAAGTAGCAATGCGGCACTTGCCATGATTAATAATTTCTTCATTTCGATTCTTCTTGTTATGTGATAAGGGTGTGTCATACTAATTGTGCCTGCTGACACACCCTCTATTATCATCTTTAATAAATTACTGCTTTACGAAAGAATACTGACCAGTGATGTCGTTGAAGTAAACAGTGTAAGTACCCTTACCATTGCGAACATTCTTACCGCCCTTCGTTGCAACACCATATGGGAATGCTTCAGAACCCCAGTTTACGTCCCAAGTACCGTTAGCAGCGAACTTACAACCCTCACCATCAGCACCAGTAGACTTCTCATTGAAGGTCACAGTAGCCTTCCAATCATGATTCTCTACAACAGTTGTCTGTGCAGTCATTGGTGTTCCTGCAGCATTCCAGCTGTCATGCTTACCCGGAAGACCCATAGAGTTGTAAACAGTAGGTGTAGCACCAGTGTACTCTGCGATTGTCAGTTTCACATTCTTAGTATCAAAAGTAATGGTATAGTAACCAGCTGTTGGGACCTTGATATCAGAAGAACCGCCATCATTATAAAGGAACTCGCCATAGCTTGCGCCCTGACCAACCTGACCAGCATCCCAATTCTCTGGGTTCTTCTTCAGTTTGAAGCCTGCTGTTGACAGGTAACCAGTCCAAGAAATTACGCCCTTACCAGTCTTCTTATCATACTCCTGACCTTCCATTGGCAACAATGGAACCACCTGACTATTGCCCCATGAGCCATCACCGAAGTTACCACCGATGAGATACCAAGTCTCAACAGGAGCGTCAGAAAGCTCAACATAATAAGGAGCAACACTCATCTTTACAGGGTTAGAGTAGATTGTATCACCATTTACTAATGAGTAAACACGTGCGTAGAGTTCCTGTGTTGCAGGGACAGTAGTTTCCTCATAGCGTTCCATCTTCTGAATAGCCGTTGCAAGGTCGGCTGCAGGAACAGAGGTAGAAGCTGTACCTGTTGGCGAACCAACAGCAGCATAGTTACCACGTTCAGCATCCATATCAACAACAGCGTCCACAGACTTTGTCCAAGTGTTGGTAGTTGAGAACTGCATACCATATTCAGCAGCTACAGGGAAACCGTATTCAGGCTGCGACCATGTGAACTTCAGGCTCTCAGCAACCTTTAAATCTATTGTTTGTGCAGCGTAAGCTGGTGTGTTCAGAACAAATGTCTTTGGTGACTGAAGAACTGGATTATTGTCCAAGTCCTTGTCACAGGCAGAGAACAGTGCCACACCTGCACACAACAGCAACGATGACTTAATTATTGATTTCATATTGATTATTCTTTAATCGTTTTATTTCTATTATTCAGTAGCACGTCTTTTCAATGCCTTTTAAGTCCCAAGAACGTCTTTATTAACCATGAAATAGGTCATGTTGAAGTCTTGTTGGCGAATTCTTTTCATGAAAAGAAATAATTATTTTCACGAGTGGAAATATTTATTTTCATGAAGAAAAATATTTATTTTCATGAAAAGAATTTGCCGTAGATGATTTCCAAGAAGTTAATTCTCAGTTTTCATCAGACCTTCCGGCCATTGATTACACCTTAATTAATACCCTGGATTCTGAATCAAGTTGGCTTCGTTAGCAACCAAATCACTTGTCGGAATTGGGAAGAGGTTAAGGTGAGAGTCGAAGTTACGGCCGTTCTTCACACCACCCTTCCAACTCCAGTTGTAATTAACATTACCACCAAAGTAGCCGAAACGGATAAGTGTTGTACGACGCAAGCCTTCGAAGTAGAACTCACGACTCCACTCGTCACAAATCTGGCGGAGTGAATAAGCGGTCTGAGTAGTAGCATTAGCACGCGTACGGAGCGCATTGATATAAGCAGTTCCCTGTGCAGTTGTCGTTCCATTGTTCTGACGTGCATCTGCTTCAGCATACATCAAGTAAGCCTCAGCAGCACGCATGAGGAAGAAGTCGGCATCTGGGAAGAGCGAGTTATGACCTGCACTGCCGTCCGTCTTGAAGTTATTAAACTTACAAACAGAGAATCCATTGGTAAATACCTTTACACCCTTCTCATCGTCACCATTGCTTACATTACGACCTTCACCATCGAAGAGGGCACGATCGTCATCAGCTGCTGCTGGCATAGCGTATGCAGCAACATTAGGAGCATCGTTATTTGGGAAGAACTTCAATACGAGGTCTGTACGCATACGGTTACCAGCCCAACCGCCAGTTGTGCTGTTACCAGCAATAGTAGCACTCTTGATATGCTCGCTGTTATCGTTAGAACCAGCCATAAGGTAGAGGGTTGTACCATATGAAGTTGTCTTCAAACCATCCTGAAGGATTGGGAAGATAGCCTCAACAGAAGCACCATTCTCACCATTATCGCCCATGAAAAGCTGCTGATAAGCACTCCACTGACCCTTCTTGGTGGTATAGAGCTTATAAGGAGAGTCGATAACCTTCTTTGCATATAACTTAGCATTAGCCCAATCAGCAGTACCTGTATAAACCTCAGCATTCATATAAAGACGAGCCAAGAGCATCCAAGCAGCAGCTTTGTCGACACGACCATAACCAGTAGTGGCTGAAGTCTTAGGACTTGCATCGTTCAAATTAGGCTCAACCTCATTCTTCAATTCATCAATAAGCCACTTATAAAGGTCTGCACGCTGGATGCGAGCTGGCTTAGCAGAAGATATTGCTGTTGTGAAAGGAACATTACCCCATCCGTCCAAGAGATAGTAATAATTCAAAGCACGGATGAAACGAACCTCTGCTGACATCGTTGCATTGTAGTCACCGAAGTCTGCAAGATACTGATTGCAATAGGTGATACCCGCATAAAGACGATAGTAAAAACCCTTCAACATTGGATGTGAAGCGTCATAACTATCGAAGTTCATGTTAGAAATACCTTCATCACCCCATGCGCAGATAGCCTCATCGGTGGTCAACTCCTGTGAATTGAATAGCTGACGTACGTAACCACTGGTTCCACCATCGATACCGTCAACATCGCTATCACCATTAGCTCCACCGTTACCAGCCATAGCAATATGAGCATAACACTTATTGAATGCGCTTTCTGGCGACGTATTTTCCTTTGTATTAAGGTTTGGATCAATTGGTTTTACATCCAAATCGCCTGTACAAGAGGTGAACCCTACTGACAGCAAAAGTGCTGCTGTAGAGAATATATATTTGAATTTAGTATTCATTGTCTTTACTCTTTTATAGATTTAGAAATTCAGGTTCAAACCCAAGATGAATGAGATTGGACGTGGATAGAGGTTGTTGTCAATACCATTGAACACCTCTGGGTCGAGACCTTTATACTTAGTAAGGCAGAACACGTTATTCACAGTTCCATAAATACGACCAGTAATACCATTCCATGAACCCTGCTTGAGAAGATTAGCGAAGCTATAACCCAAGGTTACATTATCCAACTTCAAGAAAGAAGCATTCTGTACCCAGTAGTCTGTCTGAGTAGATGTAGTCTCGGTTGACAACCAGTTGTCTGCTACTACATCTGTAGGACGGTTCACGAGGAACTTGCTCTTTACATATATTTCTGAGTTAGACATATTAGAAGTACTTGCAAAAGCATCATTGTAAACATAGTTACCAAGACTTGCACGGAGTGCGAAACCAAGGTCCCAGTTACGATACTCGAAACGAGAAGCAAAGCCCATCGTTACTGGTGCTGCAGGTGCCTTGTAGTAGTACTTATCTGCATCGGTAATCTTACCATCGCTGTTGCGGTCGACAACTACACCCTCCAACGGCTTGCCATTCTTATCATATGCCTGCTGGAATACGTGGAAAGAGTTAACTGCATTACCTACATGCTGTGCCTGGATGTTACCACCAGTACCAGCAGAGATACCTCCTGTTGGTACGAAATAGTTTGGATCGCTACCACCATTGAGGTTCGTAATCTTATTATAGTTATAGGTGAAGTTGTAATCCATTGTCCAGTTGAAGTCCTTAGCGTTCACTGCCAACCAGTGGAGACTTGTTTCAACACCCATATTATACATAGAACCAATGTTGCTCATTACCTGATTACGGAAGTTAGCACCTGCTGGTACGGTTGCATTGTTGAGCAGGTCGTTGGTCTTGCGATAGTACCAATCAACGCTACCTGTGAGGCGCTGCTTGAGAATACCCCAATCAAGTCCTACATTATAAGAGGTAGTAGTCTCCCACTTCAAGTTTGGATCGTATGCCTTTGGACGAGCCAAAGAGCCATCACCAGCGATTGGATAGTAAGATTCATTACCTTTATTCATTTCGTATATAGCAAAGTAATTATAGTCGCCGATACCTTCCTGCTGACCAGTCATACCCCAGCTAAGGCGAAGTTTCAAGTCTGACAACCAGTCAATCTGCTTGAAAAGGTTCTCTTCATTGATACGCCATGCAAAAGCGAATGATGGGAACGTTGCCCAATGCTCCTTGAAACGTGAAGAACCATCATTACGTACGGTTGCTGTTACCATATAACGACCGTCCATCAAAGACCAGTTTGCACGGCCGAAGAAGGATACAAGATAGTTCTCTGTCGCATAGAAATAAGGTGCATAGTTGCGTTGTTTGCCAGCAAGAGTTGCATCACCGTTTGTTGATGGATAGTAACTCCAATAAGCGTTATTAGTGTTATGCCAGAAGTGTGCCCACTCATAACCAGCCATGATATCGAAGTGATTCTTTGCTTTATCATTGAAATCGTGGTAGTACTGAGCGTATGCAGAGAGCTGCATGTTACGTTTCAACTGTGACTCCCATCCATAAGAACCATAATAGATAGCCTGTGGAGAGGCTGGATCAACATCTGTTACCTGACGTCCCTTAGCAACATCAACACCTGCAGTAACGTGGAAACGGAGGTCTTCAAAGCCATGAACTTTATAATCAACATCGGCACTACCAAGGAAGTCGCGGCTGATAGCACGGTCGTTCTTTAGGTTAAGAATAGACACAGGGTTCTTTGTTGCCAATGAATAATAGGTCTTTGGCCAACTGCTATCATTGAGCGCTGTACCATCATCAAGCCACTGATAGTAGCCACCGAAGTTATCATAACCAGCCGCATAGACTGGCTGTGTTGGGTCAAACTGACGTGCTGCCTTGATAGCCTCACCATCAGCATAGCGATTCTTTGTCCACATTCCCTTAGCATTCAACGTAACCTTCAAGTGGTCATTCAAGAAAGAAGGACTCAATGTCAACGCTCCAGTGAAACGCTCAAAGTTAGAAGTCTTGATGATACCCTGCTGATTTGTGTAGCCTGCACTAACACGATAAGGCAACCAGTTAGCAACTTGACCAGAAACGGCTACGTTATGATCGTGGCTAAAAGCAGTACGGAAGATTTCGTTCTGCCAGTTTGTATTAGCCTTACCAAGGCGTGAGTAAGCTGTTGGAACTTGATTACCATTAGCATCGAGGGTATAAAGATCAGTACCAAACTTGTTTGCTATGAGGCTACGATACTCATCAGCAGACAAGACATCAAGGTTCTTTGAATTCTTACTAACGGTAAAGCTACCATTATAAGACACCTGCAAACCACGACGTCCCTTCTTAGTTGTAATGATGATAACACCATTTGAACCACGAGAACCATAGATTGCAGTAGCAGAAGCATCCTTCAAAACGTTGAAAGACTCAATATCCTGTGGGTTTACAAGTGACAAAGGATTGCTAACACCCTTAATACCTGTCTGGTCCATAGCCACACCATCAATCACAATCAATGGATTGTTAGATGCGTTCAAAGAAGAACCACCACGAATACGAATGTTAGCACCGCCACCAGGAGTGCCACCATCGCTCGTTACACTCACACCGGCAACCTTACCAGCAAGCATATCCTGTGCATTAACAACAAGACCCTTATTCTTGCTATCAGGTTTCAAGGCTGTCACAGAACCCGTAAGGTCACTCTTCTTAACAGCACCGTAACCAATAACAACAACCTCATTCATCTGCTGTGCTTGGTCTTCCTGAAGTGTAATTACCATACCATTGGCTGCAGCTACCTGTTGTTTTTGGAAACCAATGTAAGAGATTGTCAAAGTAGCACCCGGCTGTACGCTGATAGAGAAGTTACCATCAAGGTCGGTCACTGTACCATTACTTGTCCCATTGATAAGGACAGAAGCACCAATGACTGGCTCACCAGTAGCATCCTTCACCTGTCCTGTAATCGTAGACTGCGCAAAGGCACTGACTGAAAGGAATAGACCCAACAATAGAGTCAATATCCTAACAGGAAATTTGCATTTTACCTGCTTCATCTTTGTTATTGTTAAAGTAATTTATAAATTGATTAAAGTAATATTCGTTTAGCTTTATCAAAGTTAGGTTAATAGCCGTTTTATGGGCTTACTCTGCTGCAAAGTTAGTTGAGATTAAGCTACTTTATACTATTTTTGCTTTGAATTTGTATTTTAAGCAATGCAAACGATTGCACAAATAAATAAGAGATAAATAAATTGATATAGGTCAAAGAAGTTATAGAAAATATGTATATTTGCGTAATAAAACAATTAGCAGACTAAAGACAAAGCTAAATCGCATGAGTGACTCAACCAACATAACAATGAAGGATATAGCCCGAGACCTTGGTGTTTCGGTTGCTACCGTCTCTCGTGCGCTCAAAGATAGCCCTCGTATCTCTGCAGAAAAACGTGAGGCAATAAAGAAGTATGCACAAGAACATAACTTCTACCCAAACATCCTTGCAGAGAGTCTGCGCAAAAGTAAGGTACAACCGATTAAGATTATCGGCGTAATCATTCCGCAACTTGACCATTTCTACTTCTCATCTATCCTTTCTGGCATCGAAGAAGAGGCTTCTTCACGTGGCTATCGAATTATGGTTGCACAGAGCCGAGAGAACTATGAGGACGAAGTGAAAATCTGTCGAGCATTTTCGGAGAGTAAGGTTTGTGGCATCATTGTTTCTCAAGCGAAGAATACAACCAAATACGACCATTTCCAAACACTCATAGATAAGGGTGTACCTTTGGTTTTCTACGATCGTATCAGTACGGGTGTAAATGCCAGTCGAGTGGTTGTTGATGACTATATGGGGGCCTTTTCCGCCGTCACACATCTTATAAACACAGGTTGCAAGCGTATTGCTTATTATGGTACTTCGCTAACCATGCAAATCGCAAAGAACCGTTATAACGGATATCTTGATGCCTTACTGAAGAATGGCATGCACCCTAACGAGCAACTGATTAAGAATTGCGACAATAGGGCAGACGCTGAGCTTATCACTCCAAGCGTGATGCGACTTTCTGAACCACCAGATGCCTTCTTTGCCGTCAATGATGACACAGCTATCGGTATCCTCTACTCCTGCAAACGCTTAGGTTTCCGTGTGCCAGAAGACGTCTCTATCTGTGGTTTCACAAACGGACAACGTGCCATTGCCTGCGACCCAATGCTGACAACAGTTGAACAAAGAGGAGTCCGCGTGGGTGAAGAGGCTGCGAGTATTCTCATCGATCAAGTGGAAGGAAGACTTCCTAAGAATCGAGTTGAGAAACGTGTGGTGAAGACAAGACTGATTATCAGAGGGACAACGAGGTGAGGGAACCTCCCCCAACCCCTCCAAAGGAGGGGAGTGCTGGGGACTGAATTGGGCTAATAAGCCTAATTAGCCCAATTAGCCTAATAGACCTCTCTTAAAAAAGAAAAGGCAAAACAGGCTTCACACTCCCTCGCAAGAGGGCCTTAGGGAGGAGAATATTGGGCTTATTTGCCTAATCAGTCCAATCAGCCTAATAATCCTCTCTTCAAAAGAAAACAAACAACACAAGCTTCCCATCCCCTCGCCAGAGGGACTTAAGGAGCACAAAAACTAACATAACAATGAAACAAAAACCTAACTTAAGCTTCTGGCAACTTTGGAATCTCAGCTTTGGATTCTTTGGAGTGCAGATTGCGTACGCGCTGCAGAGTGCCAACATCTCACGCATTTTTGCGACATTAGGTGCTGACCCTCACAATCTTAGTTACTTCTGGATACTCCCTCCATTGATGGGTATTGTCGTACAGCCGATTGTAGGAACACTCTCTGACATGACGTGGACACGCTTCGGACGTCGCATCCCTTATCTCTTTGTTGGTGCTGCCATGTCTGTTCTCGTGATGTGCCTACTTCCGAATGCAGGTTCTTTAGGTATGGCTGTCTCAACGGCTATGGTGTTTGGACTTGTCTCATTGATGTTCCTCGACACAAGTATCAATATGGCTATGCAACCCTTTAAGATGTTGGTGGGCGATATGGTCAACGAGAAACAGAAGACACTCGCCTACTCTATTCAGAGCTTCCTCTGCAATGCTGGCTCCATCGCAGGCTATGTCTTCCCATTCTTCTTCACTTTCTTAGGTATCTCTAACCAAGCTCCATCGGGTGTTGTTCCAGACTCAGTGGTCTATTCTTTCTATATCGGTGCAGCCATCCTCATCCTTTGTGTTATCTATACCACAGCCAAGGTAAAGGAGATGCCACCAAAGGTTTATGCCGAATACCATTCAGTAGAGAAGAAAGATGATACTTCAAAGTCTAATGTCTTCACCTTATTAAAAATTGCACCACCTACCTTCTGGAAAGTTGGTTTAGTACAGTTCTTCTGCTGGTTTGCCTTTATGTATATGTGGACTTACACCAACGGAACCGTAGCAGCTAACTGTTGGGGTGTGGATATGCTTGCACATGATGCAACAATGACAAAGGGATATCAAGAAGCAGGCAACTGGGTAGGTATTCTCTTTGCCATTCAGGCGATTGGTTCAGTGGCTTGGGCAATGGTTCTTCCACAGTTCAAGAACACAAAACTCGCATACTCCTTCTCACTTATCTTAGGTGCAGCAGGCTTTGTCCTCGCAGCCTTCATCCACAATCAATATGTAATGTTCATCCCATTCATCCTCATCGGATGTGCTTGGGCAGCCATATTGGCAATGCCATTTACCTTGGTGACAAATGCACTCGAGGGCTATGGCCACTTGGGAACTTATCTCGGATTGTTCAACGGTACCATCTGTATTCCACAAATTATCGCTGCGGCTATTGGCGGAGTACTCCTTCAGATGGTTGGTTCCGTACAAAGTAATATGATGATTGTAGCAGGCGTTTCCCTCTTCCTCGGTGCAATGTCCGTTGGAATTATAAAGGTACGCCGTCCTGCGGAACAAGGGTAACATAACTTTTTTATAATCTCTCTGAATTTAAGGGTGTACTGAAAAGCGTTTCAGTACACCTTTTTCCTTTTCTACAAACACTTTTTACACCTCTTATCGCTCTTCTAAATAAACCTTTTCTACCAACAACTTACTACCACTCTACCCTCACCAACAAGTTATTTTCATGAAAAGAAATATTTTTCTTCATGAAAATAAATATTTCTTCTCACGTAAATAAATATTTATCACCATGAAAAGAAATGATAAACCACTGAGAAATCAATCTCAATAGAGCATTCTTTCCTATATCAAATAAATAGCTAACATCAGCTAACAAACATCCTCTTATCAGCTTGCTATTCCCAGTTTACAAGCCATATAGTCCTAAACCCAAAATTCGTTTACCGTTTCTAACGACTGTGTTGCAGCCCCGCACCATTGGTGTTGAGCGTGCGCACCATTGGTGCTAAGCACTAACACAAAAGCAAAGTAGCGTTAGAAAGCATCGAAAATAAGGTTTTATTTATACTTATAGAGCGTTAGTTCATTAGCCATGAATTATCACCAATCTATCATTATGCAAACGATTGCATATAAATTGATATAAATCATGTAAAAGGGTATTGCTTTTTCTAATTAATATTATTATCTTTGAGGCAAAATAACTACCCAACTCTATGAACATACAGTTTCACATAGACTACCAGACCTATTACGGACAAGACCTTGTCTTGAATATTATTACAGGTCAACACAATGGGGCTATAGAGGCCTCACAGTACAGAATGCGCACATCTGACGGCTACCACTGGGAGGTGGAAGTGAAGAAGGATGCAAAGCCGGGAACGCATATCGATTATTTCTACAGCATTCTCTGTGGTAATAATGAACAGCGAAAAGAATGGGGCGTAATCAATCACCGACTGGATTTTGATACAGAACGCAGTTTTAATTATCGTGTTTACGACCATTGGAGTGACATTCCGGACAATGCTTATCTCTATACTTCTGCTATCACCGATTGTGTTGCGGGTAAGAAGTTAGTGAAGGGAAAACTCAATAACTATAACAAAGCTGTCACACTGAAGGTGCGTGCGCCACAGTTAGGTGCAACGGATGAGCTTTATCTCGTAGGTGCTGAGCCTGCATTAGGTGCTTGGAACGTGAAGAAGGCACTGAAGATGGCACAGCATAATATCAACGAGTGGAGCTATACCTTAGATGCTACCAAACTTGTTGGTGACCAGATTGAAGTGAAGTTCTTCATCAAGAGCAATGATAGTAATGAGAATCTCGTTTGGGAATATAGCGACAACCGTACCTTACTATTGCCAACAATGGATGAAGGCGACGTCGTTGTCTATGAGTTGACAGAGGCTTCTTTCCCTCTCCCAGCTGTTCGTGTTGCAGGAACATTGGTACCTGTATTCTCACTTCGTTCGGAGACAAGTTTCGGTATCGGTGACTTTGGCGATTTGAAGAAGATGGTTGACTGGATAAGTAAGACCCACCAGCGTGCGCTGCAGATTCTTCCTATCAACGACACAACAATTACACACACTTGGACAGACTCTTATCCATATAGCTGTATTTCTATCTTTGCCCTCCACCCACAGTATGCTGACCTTACAGCATTACCTGCACTGAAGGACAAGAAGCAGAGTGAGAAGTTCGAGAAACTACGTAAAGAGCTTAACGCACTGCCACAGATTGACTATGAGCGTGTGAACGATGCAAAGACAGAATACCTCCGTCTGCTCTTTGAACAGGAGGGTGGAAAGGTACTCGAAAGCAGTGCTTTCAAGAGATTCTTTGCTGAGACAGAGAGTTGGCTTGTGCCTTACGCACAGTATTCTTATTTGAGAGACAAGTTCGGAACAGCCGATTTCTCTCATTGGCCAGACCATAAACAATGGGATGAGGCTGACCGCAAGGCATTGTCTAACCCTAAGAACAAGGCTTACAAAGAAGTAGCTTTCTTCTATTATGTACAGTTCGTATTGAGTAGTCAGCTGAAAGCGGTACACGAATATGCACAGGCTCATAAGATAATCCTCAAGGGTGACATCCCTATTGGTGTCAACCGCTATGGCTGTGACGTATGGACAGAACCACGTTACTTCAACCTTAACGGGCAGGCGGGTGCTCCACCTGATGACTTCTCAGTGAATGGTCAGAACTGGGGGTTCCCTACTTACAACTGGGACGAGATGATAAAGGATGGTTGTCAGTGGTGGGTAAACCGCTTCCAGAACATGGCACAGTACTTTGATGCTTATCGTATCGACCACGTACTCGGCTTCTTCCGTATCTGGGAGATTCCTATTCATTCAGTACACGGATTGCTCGGTCAGTTCGCTCCATCACTTGGTATGACTCGTGAGGAGATTGAAGGCTACGGTCTACATTGGCAGGAAGAACTCTTCACCGAGCCATTCATTGCTGATTGGGTACTCGACCGCATCTTCCGTGAGCATGCCGATGAGGTAAGACAGAAGTATGTGGAACATGTATGGGGCGACAGATACAAGATGCGTCCAGCGTATGATACACAGCGAAAGGTTGAGAAAGCCTTTGCTGGTAAGAACTCTGATGTTGACATCTGGCTGCGTGACGGACTCTATGCTTTGATTAGTGATGTACTTTTCATTCGTGACCATAAGGATCCAAACCGCTTCCATCCACGTATCTGCGTACAGTTCGACTTCATCTACGAGAGTCTCTACGATAGCGATAAGGCTATATTCAATAAGCTTTACAACGATTACTACTATCGCCGTAACAACCAGTTCTGGTATCAGGAAGCTATGAAGAAACTGCCAAAGTTGGTTAATGCAACTCGTATGCTTGTCTGTGCAGAGGACTTGGGAATGGTTCCTGATTGCGTGGCATGGGTGATGAATGAGCTACGCATCCTCAGTCTTGAGATTCAAAGTATGCCTAAGAACCCTAAAGTTCGCTTTGGTCATCTTAGTGAGAACCCTTACCGCAGCGTTAGCACCATCTCTACTCATGACATGGCTACCCTACGTCAGTGGTGGGATGAAGATTGGGAACGTACGCAAGACTACTTCAATAGCATGTTACATCGTGGTGGTCCTGCTCCTCACCCATTACCAGGTTGGTTGGCAAGAGATATCGTTAGCCGTCACCTTACATCGCCAAGTATGCTCTGTATCCTCGGTATTCAGGACTGGATGAGTATTGACGAGGAATTGCGTTTGGCTGACCCTAATGCCGAGCGCATCAATGTTCCGTCTAATCCAAAGCATTACTGGCGTTACCGTATGCACGTCAGCATTGAAGACTTGATGAAGAATGCATCTTTCAATGAGCAGATAACAGACCTTATCAATCAGGCGGGTCGATAAAAAGAATAGGTGATGATGGCTATTATAAATTATTATAACAACCCATCATCACCTAAAATTCATCACCCAACATCTAACATTCATCACCCAACCCCCAACCCCTACACCCCAATTCATCATCACCCAACATTCAACACCCATCACCCAACACCTACAACCCAATGAAATTAAAATACAACCTTGCAGCATCTGTAGCTGCTTTCATACTCTCGCAGAACGTTGTTGCACAACAGCGATTCAACGAGATGTCTTATTCTCCGAGTGAGACAACCTTCCGTCTCAACGCGCCTTCTAAGCCAACGCTTCGCCTTTATGAGGCAGGACGAGGTGGAAGAGCCTATAAGAAGGTGAAACTTGCACCGAGTGGAGACAATACATGGACGGCTACTGTGAAGGGAGACCTCAAAGGTAAGTTCTATACTTTCGATATCGGACACGGCGAGACACCGGGTGTCTTTGCCAAAGCGGTCGGCTGTAATGGCGGACGCGGTGCCGTTGTTGATATGAAAGAGACCAACCCAACAGGCTGGGAGAGTGATCGTCGTGTACCAACTAAGAGTCCGGCAGACCTCATTATCTATGAGTTGCACCACCGTGACTTCTCTATTGATCCTTCATCGGGCTTGATGCACAAGGGTAAATACCTTGCCTTAACTGAGCAGAAGGCTATTGATCACTTGAAGAAGTTGGGTATTAACGCTGTGCATATCCTCCCTTCGTTCGACTTTGCTTCGATAGATGAATCCAAACCGGACGTACCACAGTATAATTGGGGCTATGATCCATTGAACTATAACGTACCAGAAGGTAGCTACTCATACGATGCTAACCTGCCTACACGCCGTATTATGGAGTTCAAGCAGATGGTACAAGCATTGCACAAGGCGGGTATCAGAGTTATCCTCGACGTTGTTTACAACCATACTTTCGACCTTACAAATAGTAACTTTGAGCGTACTTATCCTAAGGCTTACTACCGATACAAGGCTGATGGTACACCTTCTGATGGCACTGGGTGTGGCAATGAGACGGCAAGTGAGCGCCCTTTGATGCGCGATTATATGCTGGAATCAATGAAGTATTGGGTAAATGAATATCATATTGACGGTTTCCGTGTAGACCTTATGGGTGTGCATGACATTCAAACAATGAATGATATTCGTCATGAACTCAATGCTATCGACCCAGAGATATTTGTCTATGGAGAGGGATGGAGCGCTGGTACATGTGCTTATCCACTTGAGAAGTTAGCGATGAAGGCAGCAGTTCCACAGATGCCGGGCATTGCAGCCTTCTCTGATGACATCCGTGATGCCTTGCGTGGACCCTTCTCTGACGACCATAAGCCCGGTATGCTTGGTGGCGTTACAGGCTTGGAAGAGAGCTTGAAGGCAGGTATTGCGGGTATGATTGAGCACCCACAGGTAGACTACTCAAAGGTAAACTATTCTAAGAAACCTTATGCCATTGAGCCTACTCAGATGATTTCTTATGTCAGTTGTCACGACGACTTGTGCCTTGTTGACCGTCTGAAGGCTTCTATTCCAGAGGCTGAATATGACGAGAATGAACTGATTCGTCTGAATGAACTTGCCCAAACGGCTATCTTCACATCACAGGGTGTACCTTTCATGCTCTCTGGTGAGGAGATGCTTCGCAACAAGAAAGGGGTGCATAACTCGTATAATTCACCTGATAGTATCAATCACCTCGACTGGAATAACCTCAAGACTTATCCGCAGATATTCAACTATTACAGTGGACTCATCAACCTTCGCAAGGCACACCCAGCCTTCCGATTGGGCAAAGCCGACCTCGTTCGCAAGCATCTTGA
This sequence comes from Prevotella melaninogenica ATCC 25845, assembly GCF_000144405.1. Lineage (NCBI taxonomy): Bacteria > Pseudomonadati > Bacteroidota > Bacteroidia > Bacteroidales > Prevotellaceae > Prevotella > Prevotella melaninogenica. Next base: position 225,923 of record NC_014370.1, on the reverse strand, counting down.
GTTCCTTCCTGTACAGGACTGCTTGGTTGCTTTCCGCCTAAAAGACCATGCTGGTGGTGATAAGTGGAAGAACATCTACGTCATCCTCAATGCTAACAAGGAACTTCGCACCGTCAACATCCCTAAGGGTCAGTATACGATTGTATGTGCTAATGGTGAAATTAACGAAGCTGGATTAGGCAAAATGGAAGGTGGTGAGGTGATGGTTGACGCCCAGTCAGCCCTTATCTTGCATGATTAAAGTGCTATGCCCTTCCCCACTTTCCTCTTAAGAGGAGGATTGCTGACCATTCAGCAGATTATTAATAGCTGTTAAGGATATTGGGCTTATTGGCCCTATTAGGATAATTAGGCTAATAAGCCCAATACCACAGCAAAACAAATTACCTAAAATGAACCGCAGACAACTAACGAACGAACCTAATCTTTCCCTCTTTCAAAAGACTTGGAAGATTCTTTTATTCTTACTTCTTTTATCATCTCCTATGACCGCTCAGAACAGTACGGCAGCTCAAAAGAAAGCCAATAATCGAACAGCTACACCAAACGTTACCCGCATTGACCCTACCAACTGGTTTGCTGACATGCAGGACCCAACGTTACAGCTGATGGTATATGGCAAGGATATCAAGTTTGCAGACGTTACAACGGACTACCCTAATGTAAAGATTGACTCGCTCGTACGCCTCGACTCACCTAATTATCTCCTTGTTTATCTTAACTTAAAAGGTGCGAAACCGGGTGAGGTGACCCTTACCTTCTCTAATAAGAACGGTAAAAAGACAACTAAGAAGTTCCAACTAAAGGCACGCGAGATGGCAGGAGCAGACCGCAAAGGCTTCGATATCTCGGATGTTCTGTATATGTTGATGCCCGATCGTTTCGCTAATGGTAATCCAAAGAACGATGTAATCAAAGGGATGGAAGACCAACTATGCAACCGCAATGAGCCAAGTCTTCGACACGGTGGCGACCTTGAAGGACTCCGCCAACACCTCGATTACTTCACTGACCTTGGTGTTACTGCCCTCTGGTTGACGCCAGTATTGGAGAATGATCGCCCTGCCGATGGTGGCAAACACAGTACTTATCACGGCTATGCCACAACCGACTACTATCGTGTTGACCCTCGCTTCGGTACAAATGAGGAGTATAAAGCCCTCGTTGACGAATGTCATAAGAAGGGATTAAAGGTGGTTATGGATATGATTTTCAACCATTGCGGAGACTATCATCCATGGGCTAAGCATACACGCATTGATGAAAACGGCAAGACAATCAAAGACTATCCATCAAAGGATTGGTTTAACAGTCCTAACTATGGGCTGCAAACAAGCTACAAGCTTACTCCAGTCCTCGACCCATACGCCAGCAAAGTGGATATGAAAGAGACTGTTGACGGATGGTTTGTACCCTCTATGCCTGACCTCAACCAGCGCAATCCACACGTTATTAAGTATCTGATTCAGAATTCTATTTGGTGGATTGAAACCGTAGGTATCGATGGAATCCGTATGGATACTTATCCCTACGCAGACCGACAAGCCATGGCTGATTGGATGAAAGTCCTCAACAAGGAATATCCTAACTTCAACACCGTTGGCGAAACATGGGTAACAGAACCAGCTTATACGGCAGCTTGGCAGAAAGACAGCAAACTCTCTGACATTAACAGCAATCTAAAAACGGTGATGGACTTCGCCTTCTTCGATCGTCTTTCGCAGGCAAAGAACGAGGAAACAGATGATTGGTGGAAGGGATGGAACCGCATTTACAACTCTCTCTGCTATGATTACCTCTATACTGACCCATCTTCTGTGATGGCATTCATTGAGAATCACGATACTGACCGCTACCTTGGCAATGGTAAGGACTCAACGGCTTTAAAGCAGGCCTACGCTCTCTTGCTGACAATGAAGCGTATTCCACAGCTTTACTATGGTACGGAGATTCTGATGAACGGTACGAAAACGGAAACAGATGGCAATGTGCGACAAGACTTCCCTGGTGGTTTCCCTGGCGATAAGGTCAACAAGTTCACACATGAAGGTCGTACTAAAGCCGAGAATGCTATGTTTGATTGGACCAGCCGCCTACTCCATTGGCGACAGAACAACGATGTAATCATCAACGGTTCTCAGACACAATTCATTCCTCAGCATGGCGTTTATGTACTCGCTCGTCAACATAATGGCAAGACGGTCCTCACCATCCTCAATGGTAAGAAAGCTGACAACCAAGTCGATGTAGCCCGCTATGCCGAAGTAATTGGTTCACATACCACTGCAACCGATGTCCTTACAGGTGCTACTGTAGACCTCACAAAGAACATTCCTTTGGTACAACGACAAGCAATGGTGCTCAGTTTCTAACTTTAAAACGTCGAATAAAAGACAAAACGAATATAAACTTCACACTAAACAACAAAGACTATCGGAGTTCCCGATAGTCTTTGTTGTTTCTATTCACTAAATCAGAACGTAACAGTCAGCCCCACAGAGAGAGCTGTTTTGCCTTGATAGACGCGCCCATGTTCCACATCATCGCCAAAAGTCTTGAAGAGATTCTGTCGCACCTGCCCATAAAGTCCGAATGTCTCACTAAAGTTATAGCGTACACCTGCCTGCAAACCAGCTGTTCGCAAGCCGACGGAAACACCACTATAAATATCCAGTACGGATGGTAGTTTCAGTACTTCAGCCCAATGATAGTTACCCGTCAAGCTGAAATCATACCCCATAAAGGCTCTATCACGTCCTTCGTCATAGTCCTTCACGTTGACATAAGTTAGCTGTCCGCCTACTGAAACGTAGTCGCTAAGCGCATAATCGCTGCCCAACTCTATACCAGACCTCCCTCCAACATTGGCATAACCTGCATAAACTTTAATATCTCCTTCTCCGTCCCACGCCTGTGCCTGTGCACTATGCGGAACACAAAGCAGACAACCAAGCAGTAAAAGCCATTGAAAGAGGCGGAATTTATCTACATTTCTCATCATCTTCATAGCTCAATTATTTTATAGTGTACTTTGTAACAGCAAACACTTTACGGCGTTCACCAGTCTTAGTATTCTTCACCACCTGCGTTCCATAGACGAGGAAGTTATCTCCATACCAGTGCTGAGAGTTAGAATAACGCATCTTCTTAACATCTTCGTCTTCATTATCCGTTTCTATAATCTCCGACGTACGGTCTTGAATCACATTTCCATCCGCATTTCTAAAGAGTTTAGATACCAGTCTGTTCTTATCTGTAAAGAGAAGATTCACATTATTACCCTTCATACTTGCAGAAACAAAACGCTTCACATACATCGGCATGAGGCGTGGCTCCATAGGGAAGCATTCGTCCCAAAGCAGATTACCTGTAACATCAAACTTTGCAAGAACAGCGTGTGTATAGTTATAACCAGCGAAGGTTGTAATCATTGTATTACCAATCCAGGTTGTACGATAAACAGGATAGTAAGCCTCACCAAGATAGAAGTAATCCTTACCATCCGTCATAATACGATGAGAAGCCATCAAATACTTCAGTGAATACTCCTTACCAGCCTTCTCTGCCTTTTCCTTTCTTCGTTCAATCTTTGCTTGCTTACGGTCGCTCATATACTCCGTAAAGTTCTTCAACTTTAAGAAGTTATAGAACTTGATATTATTAAACCTATCGTCTTTCAGCTCTGAGAAGAAAATACCTTCCGCCCCACCTTTCTTCGACTTAGAGTAAGTTCCTGTAACAAAGAACTTATTTCCTGCCTTTGAGACTGATGCCGAGATGATTCGTTCAGCAAGATCAGCCGTAAGATTGTTTGCTCCTAACTGATTACCCTGCATATCCAGACGAAGCAGATAGACGTCGGTCTCTACTCCTACCAACGCATAGATAGTATTGTCTATCACGGTATTTTCAAGCACAAAGATATTCTTATCCTTTACTTTTGGGAAGTGAATATCAGTAAATCGGCAGTTACCTGTCTTCAAATCAATGATACCAATGCGGTCTAATTTCTTCTGTGTAGAACTGAAAACGACTGATCCATTCGCAATAACGAGATTTCTCATCGACCCTTTACGGGTGTATTCACCATCCGTTGTGGTTATTTTATGAGTTACAGGATTGAAAGCAACAATCATAAACGAACCATCCTTCTGACGCAAAACAGTATAAAGCACACCACTCTCAACCACATCTGAATAGAAATACATACCCTTATCAATCAATATTGAATCGGTACTTATCAGCTTCATTGCAGTTGAATAAAATTCTGTCTTGAAGTAACGCTTACCCTCCTTGCTGTCCTTGGCAAACGACTGAATGACCAGTCCCTTGTCATCCACAGGCAACACAACCTGATCTTCATAGTCAGCACGGTGAGGATACTCTATTCTTCCTGTCACCTGAGCAGTCATACTCATCACCTGAGAGCACAACGCAATAACACATAATAGCAGAGTTCTCATAATTACTTTATCGTTAATAGTTAATGATTAAGATTGTCTTTATATTTTAAAAAGCGATCTAAAAGTTCGTTACACTATATAATTTTAGGCTCTCTTCATCCTCCTTTTAGAGTTTTAACTTACTGAACACAAAAGTACATTTTTTATCGGATAATCACAAATAATTCAAAGAAACTTTCACAGCCTACTATTATTTTTATCCAAATTAACCTAATCTATTGAGCATAAAGAGGATGCATAACTCGTATATAGACACAACAATGAGAAAGACCTAACGCTCTTCTCGCTGCTTTTATATATCTTTCTCCCTATTCAGCATCATGCACTTTTAATAGATTCATAAGTTCATTGAACTCGGAAGAGTATTTTACACCTGTTTGTCCCCAGTTATATTCATATCGAACGGTCTTTCCTGGATAGTAAATATAGATGTATAGACCACCCATATCACTGCAATGTTCGTTACCTTTTACCGCCACAATGTCCTTTACAGTACCCTTAACAAACATATCATCAACAAGTTCTTGTACACGACGAGCACTATCATCTTTAAAACGAACAGTTCTGACAGTGTCTTTACCATCGTCAGATACAAATAATGGCCGTGTACATTTCGTTACACTTCCATTCTTATATAACATCCAATAAACCTCCATACGACCGCAACTATAGCCGGGATCACGTCCAATAAGAACGGAGTCATACGCACTGAGTGTATCCTTTTTCTTGATACTACCTCGATTACCTTCTGTACAACTGACGACTGCGAAGGCAATTATACCACATAACCATAAAAACTTATTCATCCTTCTAAAAAATTAAAAAGTCAACCGCTATCAATCTATCCTACTAACTATATCGGAACGTAAGACACTATAAAACAGTGCAACTATCAACTATAACCTTTCCTTTATGTACTTTTCACAAAAGTAAGCATTAATATTCTTGTCTCCAAACATTGGTCAATAAAAGTTCGTCTTACTCATCTCTTCTATACGTGTTAGTGCTTAGCACATAGTGTGCGGAGGGTAAGCACCAATGGTGCGGAGTACTAACACGATAAAAGATGAGGATGAAGTAGAATCAAAAAGAGCTTTTTTCAAGAACTAAGAAAGCACAAGGCTGCCCTCGTTAGGACAGCCTTGTACATCTTATTTAGAACTTAATTGTTGTCCAATCCGTCTATTACTGGAAGACAATATTTACTATTGTCTTGCTCTTTACAGGGCGATCATTCTGCATAGCAGGGTTCCACTTAGGCATATTGTTCGTAAGACGAACTGCCTGCTCTTTGTAATATTCAACACAGTTTTCCAACACACGCTTCTGTTTCTCAGCATCCATCTTCATGAAGTGCTTGCTTGTACCCTTCACGTTCTTTACATCAACGACACGAGCACCAGTAACAGTGCCATCCATCTCGACGTTGAAAACGACAGTCATCTCGGCATGCACCTTTGAACGGAATGACTGAATGCTGCGACGTTGATTCTGTGCAAAATAGTTGTCAATAGCTTCCTGACCGCCTTCAAAGGTTGGGAGAACCTCTGTCTTGCTCACCTGCGGAGTGAGTGGAAGAGACTCTAACTTCGCTTTCAGCTTATTAATCTCCACCGTTCCCATGACAATCTTGCCCTCTGGGTCAACGAGATACATTGAAGGAATCCAATCAATCTTATACAACTTGTCGATAACAGTATTCTTTCTGAACTTCTTTAGTTCGCTCACCTGTGTCCAGTGCATCTGATACTTGCCCCAATAAGTCTGTGCCCAAACCTCGCGATCGGTATCGAAAGAGATACCAACAAACTGCACTCCATAATCGCGGAACTGCTCGTAAAGCGCCTTCATGGCAGGAATGTCACGACGACAGTCTGGACACCAGCTTGCCCAGAAATCCAATACCACGTAACTACCACGATACTGACTCAACTTTATTTCCTTAGCATCGTATGTCTTCAACTTAAACTCAGGCGCACGAGTACCCGGCTTGAGCATGTTCGTGGCATACTTAGCATCTAAATCCTTAGTTGGTTCAACGTTTGTTGTCTGTGCAAAAGCCACTGATGCGGACATAAGAAATACACTGACAACAGCTAAAAGAATTCTTTTCATATCTAATTTTATTCTATATTCTTTATCTTTCTTCCACTAATAAGATTGGAATTTGCAGTTTTTAGCTCTCCTTTCAGTTTTCAGTCATGTTGCAAATATACGACCTTATTTTGAATAACGCAAATACATTATTGTATTTTTTCTATGGTCAACGTCTGGTCGCAATAGTCAACAACAGCTGGACGATGGGTGATAAAAATCACCGTTTTATCGTGATTGGAGAGTATATTCTTCAAGAGGTCGCGCTCTGTCTGTGGGTCAAGGGCTGACGTTGCCTCATCAAATATCATGATACTACGGTCACGCAGTAACGAACGAGCTATGGCAATGCGTTGTGCCTGTCCTTCACTGAGTCCTCCTCCCTGCTCTGAACAGAGCGTATCGAGTCCTAAAGGAAGATGGAAAACAAAGTCAGCACAGCTCTTCTTAAGTACTGCAATCATCTCTTCTTCCGTTGCATCGACCTTACCGAGTAGTAGGTTCTCACGGATTGTACCACTAAGAAGTGTATTACCTTGAGGGACATAGACAAAATTGGTACGCATGAGCGGTGTCAACTCTCTGCTTTCTTTTTCGTTATAAATCTCTACAGAGCCCTTATTAGGCTTCATCAAGGCAAGGAGCATACGTACAAGCGTTGTCTTTCCAGCACCTGTCTCACCAAGAATAGCCGTACAAGAGCCTGGGTAGAAATCGAAGTCAAGATCCTTCAATATCTCTCGTTCGGCATCATCATAACGGTAGTCGACATGATTCAAACGAATACCACAAGGTCCAGCCACCTCTATCGGTTCGCCTTGTTCCTCTAAAGGATTCTCCTCTAACTCCATTAGTCGCTCGGCAGCAGTGAATACTGAGACAAAAGCAGGTACTAATTTCGTTAATTGACGAGCAGGATTCTGAATCTTATTTACCAACTGTAAGAAGGCTGTCATACCGCCAAAAGTCAGCGAATGAGCCGACATGCGGAGGGCTGCCCACGTGAAAGCAACAAGATAACCAAAGGCAAACCCAAAGTTCAAAACAAGGTTTGAGAATACAGAAAACTTCGTTCTTCGCACTACCTTACGACGCAACTCGTGTTGTGTTCCCTCTAACTTTCCAACAATCATCTCGTCACTTTCAAGTGTCTTGATGAGCATTCTGTGCTGAATCGTTTCTTGCAAAACACTCTGAACCTTTGAGTCTGAGTCGCGAACTTCACGTGTCAGTCGTCTCATCTGGCGTACATACACCTTGCTGATGAGGACAAATAGTGGAATCATAACGACAATGATAATGGCAAGACGCCAGTCCATCGACATCAAATAGAAGAAAGCACCGAGGAACATAGCCAATGTTGAGACTGAACTTGGTATCGTCTCGGTGAGGAAACTTACCACATTGGCAACATCAAATTCCAATCGATTAAGTACGTCACCACTGTGATGACGCTCTTTTCCGTGCCACTCCGAACGTAGAATACGGTCGAGCATGCGCTGTTGCATACGGTTCTGCGCCTTGATACCTAACAGGTTCTTTACCCACACAGAGGCTATACTCAACGCGAAATCACAGAGTATCAACGCTCCCATGATGCTCACTGCGGTATAAATACTGCCCTCTATGACATGAGAAGCCACATCAATGGCATGTTGAACAGCCCATACTGTTGCCAAAGAAACGACTACGCTGAGAATACCTATCAAAGCATTCAGTATCGCCTGCTTGCGATTACCACGCCAAGCATTCCACAACCAGCGGAATATCTCCTTGCTTGTGTAACGCGTTTCAGGGATTTGAAAGAGTTTCTTTATCTTGCTTAGCATTATTACCTTTTATTTTTAATTTTATTGAAGGCGTGGGAATGATAGACTTTTCAGCTGGGTTAGCATAGCCAATAAGGATAGTTTGAATAGGAAAACTAAACTGTATGGTAAGCTATTCACTGCCTTTCTCACCAACAATCAGCCTTCCTAAAACTGGCGTGTATCAGCTCCCCACATCAACTTCTCACGTAGTGTTGAGAAGAAACGCTGCCCATAGACCTTCACGATACGCACCTTATGCGGTGCCTTCTTTATCGTTAGCGTTACTCCCTCACTGAGTTTCTCTGACCTTCCGTCCACAGCTGCAAGGAAGTTGTGGCTTCGACTCTTTACTTCCAACTTTATCTCAGCCTCATCACTGATAACGATTGGACGAATATTCAGACTATGTGGTGCTACAGGAGTCATACTTAAAATGCCTGATTGAGGTACGATAATCGGACCACCAACCGACAAAGAGTAAGCTGTTGAGCCTGTTGGCGTACTGATAACAAGTCCGTCTGCCAAATAAGTTACCAAAAATTCGCCATTAACACTTGCCTTTATTGATATCATCGCAGCATTATCACGTTTCAAAATCGCAATATCGTTCAAGGCAAAAGGGCAGTTCTCAAGAGCTTTCCCGTCTGCTTCAAGTTGGATAACAGCACGCTCCTCGATCTCATATCTTCCTTCAAAGACATTATTAAGTACGTCTTTAATTTCTTCTGGAGCAACATTTGCGAGGAAACCTAACCGTCCCATATTCACGCCAATGATAGGTATTTGCTTGGGACCAACCTTACTTGCTGCCTTTAGAAAAGTACCATCGCCACCTAAGGAGATGACATAATCGACATCAAAGTTTACCCCCTCGAATACACCCGCTATAGAAATCGACTTCTTAAGTTCTTTTTGTAGGCTATTATAAAAGTTCTGTTCAATATATACATCAGCTTCATGCTCCCTCAGATAGTCTAAGATTTCTGTTATCTGAAGCGAGTCAAAAGCTTTAGAAGCATTGCCGAAGATAGCAAAACTAAGTTTCTTTTCTGCCATAAAAACATGCCTTTTTTAATTCTTTTAGTCTTACAAGCCACACAATACCATGAATATTTAGTATATTTGCAGACACTATTCATTTGCAAAAGTAAAGATTTTAATTGGATTTATTACGTAAAAATAAAATAATTATGGCTAAGGTATATGAGTTTCTCGCTAATGGCTTTGAAGAAGTTGAGGCTTTGGCGCCTGTTGATATCCTACGACGTGGAGGCGTAGAGGTGAAGATGGTTAGTATTACAGGTAGTAATCTCGTTGAATCATCACATGGTGTAGTGGTTAAAGCCGACCTCCTTTTTGAGAACATAACCGACTTCTCGGACGCAGACTTACTGATGTTGCCTGGCGGTATGCCCGGTTCAAAAAACTTGAACGAGCACGAAGGCGTTCGCAAAGCCCTCAAAGAGCAGTTTGAAAAGGGTAAACGCATTGCTGCTATCTGTGCTGCTCCATTGGTATTGGCATCTGTTGGCTTGTTGAAAGGGAAGAAAGCTACAATCTATCCAGGTATGGAAAGCTACTTAGGTGAGGATGCTGAATACACAGGAGCACTTATTCAGGAAGACGGAAACGTAACAACTGGTGCCGGTCCTGCTGCTTCTTTCCCATACGGATATCAGCTTCTAAGCTATTTCCTACCTGCTGAGAAGGTGGAAGAGATAAAGAAGGGTATGATTTACGACCGTCTTCTCAATTCATAAACCATATTCATAGCATAGAATTGTGACGTCTAAAACATCAAAATATGCCATCATCGTCGCTGGCGGAAAGGGATTGCGAATGGGAGCAGACATACCCAAACAGTTTCTTCCTGTCGGTGGGAAACCTGTCCTCATGCACACGATCAGTCGCTTTCATGCCTACGATAAGGATTTGGAAGTTATCCTCGTCTTACCGAAAGAGCAACAAACATATTGGAAGGAACTATGTGAGCAGTATCATTTCGATGAAGAGTACCAGTTAGCTGATGGTGGTGCAAGTCGCTTTCAGTCATGTAAGAATGGCATTTCGATGATTCCTACAGATGATGTTGGACTTGTTGGTATCCATGATGGGGTGCGTCCTTTCGTCTCTTGTGAGACCATTGCGCGTTGTTTTGATACTGCTCAGACGTCAAAAGCGGTCATTCCTGTATTACCAGTCACTGACACTCTGCGTTTTATCGGTGACTCTCCAAGCGGAAGAAACGTACAGCGTAGCAACTACAAAGCCGTACAAACGCCACAGGTTTTCGACATTCAGCTTATCAAACAGGCATACGAACAAGAAGAAAGTACCGATTTTACCGATGATGCGAGCGTTGTTGAACGACTCGGACAAGTGGTAACAATGGTGGAAGGAAATCGCGAGAACATTAAGATTACAACCCCATTCGACTTGAAAGTGGCTGAAGTTCTTTTATTTCATGAATCATAATTCACAATTCATAATTATGATTACTATTATTAATTCAAAATTCAGAATTCATAATTCATAATTATGATTACTGAGTTTGATGGAGTTATTGAATAAGTTTGATGGAGTTATTGGATAAGAAAGACGAAAGAGTGGAAACGTAAAGATGATGTTTAAGACTGATAAACAGCACAACCAAGATGTGTAAAGCATAGAGATGAAGAATATAAAGGGCGTTATTTCGGAATTATTTTCACGAAAAGAAGAATTTATTTTCATGAAAAAAAATATTTCTTTTCATGAAGAAAAATGTTTCTTTTCATGAGAAAAAATCCTTTAACATTATATAAGTTAGAACGCTATAAGGCCCTTATAATAAGCCCCAAAGCCAAATAAAAGAGCAATAATAAGCAACAAAAAAACAACAGCTAACGTCTTAATGAAAGTTAAATAACAGCATTTTTCACCCCATGCTTGTAACTTTTCCCCATAGATAAGCGTCATTTAAACAGAGAGAAGATGAAAAAAGTCAGTTTCCGTAACGATGTGTTGCCGTTGAAGAATGAACTCTTCCGGCTTGCACTCCGTATCACGCTCAACAGAGCTGAGGCTGAGGACATCGTTCAGGACACACTGATAAAGGTCTGGAACCGCCGATACGAGTGGGAAAACATCGATTCTATCGAAGCATTTAGCCTCACCGTATGTCGAAACCTTTCGCTCGACCGCATCAAAAAGAAGGAAAACAACAATGATTCTTTGGAAGATGTGAAAGTAACTGAGCCTCTCGCTTCATCTAATCCTCAAGACCGAATGATTGAAGAGGACAAAATCAGTCTCGTTAAACAGATTGTAGACGCTCTCCCAGAGAAACAACGAAGCTGCATACAGCTAAGAGATTTTGAAGGAAAGTCATACAAAGAGATTGCAGAAATACTCGAAATCAGCGAAGAGCAAGTGAAGGTAAACATCTTTAGAGCTCGCCAAACGGTCAAACAAAAATACTTGAAATTAGACAATTATGGATTATAAGTACATCGAACAATTACTGGAACGCTACTGGCGTTGCGAGACTTCTCTCCAAGAAGAGGAAATCTTGCGTATGTTCTTCTCGCAGGAGGACATTCCAGCTGCGTTGCTGCCTTATCGTTCTCTGTTCGTTTACGAGCAGAATGAGAAGGAGATGGACGTCTTGGGCGATGACTTTGACCAGAGAGTCCTCGGACTAATACAGGAAGACGAGCCAGTAAAGGCACGTGTAATAACAATGCGCCACCGTCTTATGCCACTCTTCAAGGCAGCTGCTGTGGTAGCAATCTTCCTTACCTTAGGTAATGCAATGCAGGTTGCTTTCTCTGATGCTGATGTACATCAGGTAAGTCCAAACACTGCAGCTGTTAACAAACCTCAGGAGGGTCCATCTGTTGCTAAGGCCGACTCGGTAGTGAGCGACACCTTACAACATAAGATACAGTCACCTGTATCAACCATCACAAAGTAAGACAATTTCTATGCTTTCTCTATAAAATAATCATTTTAAGTAAAACAACTCGAGGCTGTGAAGTCTCAATTCTCTCAAATTTTTCATAACATACTAACGTAGAAGAGCCGATACTCCTAATGAGTGTCGGCTCTTCTTATGCTGGAAAACGAGGAGAATTAATTCAGAATTCATAATTCAAAATTCATAATTATGATTACCGATGACGCGTAAAGACAAAGTTCAAAACTCAAAGTTCAATGTTCAAAGGTTCATAATTATGATTACCGATGACGCGTAAAGACAAAGTTCAAAACTCAAAGTTCAATGTTCAAAGGGTAAAGTTCAATGTTCAAAGGGCTTAATTATGATTACTGATGATGCCTAAAGACAAAGTTCAAAGCTCAAAGTTCAATGTTCAAAGGGTAAAGTTCAATGTCCAAAGGGTAAAGTTCAATGTTCAAAGGGCAAAGTTTAAAGAAGAAAAACGCCGAGACTCTCAACGAGCTTCGGCGTTATTAGTATGTTTAACTAAGAAATCTTTTCAAATGAAAGGGAACCTCACGGTCACCTTTGTCATCCTTGATCAATCGTTAAACTTTTACCTTAATAAAATAACTAAAAACCTAAATCTATTACTACTAACCTAAACAATCTATTAACCTTTTGACAATGCAAAGTTAGAATGTTTTCAAGTATTGTGCAACATTTACATTGACTTTTATATTGAAAACTATCTTTTCTTGATACATATCAACCCTTTGTGTGCGCAAACAATCAATATTTAGTCACTTTTCTTGGCTTTTTATCTGTTTTCTTGTAACTTTGCTGCAAATGATATATCAATGAGAATACTGATTGTAAATACCAGTGAGAAAACAGGTGGTGCTGCTGTTGCAGCCAACCGACTCAAAGATGCTCTGAATAACAATGGAGTGAAGGCAAAGATGTTAGTACGAGATAAACTGACAGATGACATCACTGTGGTCAGTCTTGGGCACGAATGGCGTAACCAATGGAACTTGTTATGGGAGCGTTTCTGCGTATATTGGAACCTTCATTTCTCTCGAAACCATCTCTTTGAGATAGACTTAGCAAACACAGGAACGGACATTACGAAGCTACGCGAGTTCAAAGAGGCTGATATCATACACTTGTCTTGGATTAATCAGGGTATGCTCTCGCTGAAAGGTATCCGTAAGATTCTTGACAGTGGGAAGCCTGTCGTGTGGACAATGCATGATATTTGGCCCGCAACAGGCATTTGTCATATTACATTAAACTGTCTACGCTATCAGTCGGCATGTGGTAATTGCCGCTTGCTACCCAATGGTGGATCTACAAACGACCTATCTCATCGGGTCTTAGAACGTAAGAAGAAGATGCTTGAAGGGCGTAACGTCATGTTTGTTACATGTAGTAAGTGGCTTGAAAAAGAGGCTCACAAGAGTGCTATCCTCACTGGTCAACAGGTGCGTTCTATCCCTAATCCCATTGATACACACGTTTTCCATCCTGCCGACAGCAAGCAGGCACGTATAAAGATAGGACTCCCTTTAAATAAAAAGATAATTCTTTTCGCCTCACAACGAGTAACAAATGTAAATAAGGGTATTTCTTATCTTGTCGAAGCATGCCACCAATTGGCTACGAAATACCCAGAGATGGTGGACAACACTGCCGTGGCTATACTCGGAGGACATGCAGAAGATCTTAGGGAGGAGTTCGATTTTGAAGTCTGTGAGTTAGGTTATGTTAATGACACCCAACAGATAGTTGATGTCTATAATGCTTGTGACGTGTTTGTCTTACCATCCTTGTCAGAGAACCTCCCTAATACTATTATGGAGGCAATGGCATGTGGTGTACCTCCGATAGGCTTTAAGGTTGGAGGAATACCTGAAATGATTGACCATTATAAGAATGGCTATGTAGCGGCAGAACGCAATGCAGACGACCTTGCAAAGGGCATACACTGGGTGCTTGATGAGTCCGACTACACAGCCCTCTCAGAAGCAGCTGTGGGGAAAGTACTACGCTGTTATTCACAACGTAGCGTCGCAATGCAATATCTTGAAGTATATAATGAGGCACTCGCCTATAAGAATTTCCGATTATGATCACATTTTCAGTAGTCACTATAACCTATAATGCAGCTTCGGTTCTGCAACCGACACTTGACAGTGTGCTCATGCAGGACTATCCTCATGTGGAGCATATCATCATTGATGGAGCTTCAACAGACAACACTTTAGAGATTGCTAAAGCCTATCAGCAGCAGTCTGACGAGGCTGAGAATGAGCATATCGTACGTATTCAAAGCGAGCCAGACGAAGGACTTTATGACGCAATGAATAAAGGCTTACAGCAAGCTACTGGCGATTATATTGTCTTCCTGAATGCAGGTGACCGCTTCCCTAATCCCGATACCTTAGACAAGGTGGTACTTGCTGCTGTTGTTGGAGATGGCGAGGAACTCCCTGCCGTCCTCTTTGGTGACACAGACATCATTGATGAAAAGGGCAACTTTATTAGCCACCGCAGGCTAAGTCCTTCAGAACGACTCACATGGCGTTCTTTCCGTTATGGTATGTTGGTATGCCATCAAGCATTTTATGCTCGCTTAGACATCGCTCGCTCACTATTATATGATACGACTTATCGCTATTCAGCAGATGTAGATTGGTGTATACGTGTCATGAAAGAGGGCGAACGTCAGCAACTCCTTTTGCGCAATATCCATGCTGTAGTAGCAAATTATGTACGTGAAGGACAGACAACCCTTCATCACAAAGAGTCACTCCGTGAGCGTTTTGACGTGATGTGTAAGCACTATGGACTGATTCAAACAGTCCTCCTTCATGCATGGTTTGCTGTGCGTAGTTTGATAAAATAGCGCAGTTACCTTTAGTTTAAATGCCCTTAATACGTCCTATTGATTGTTAAGGGCGGCAATTTCTGCGCTATAAAATCGTTTTATTCAGTAAGTTGTATTATTATGGGGATGTTTAGAGCACGTTCATGCTCTGTCCTCTTCACCTAATAAAACGTACGAAAATGGAAAGAATGAGAATTAAAATGTTAGTAGCTTTGTTGTTGCTGTGCCTCTCGGTATCAGCGCAAACAGAGTATAGTGGTATTGCTGGAGCATCACCAGGCATGGTAAGAGCAAATAAGCAGGCTGCAGCGAAGCAAGCCAATCGCAATTCTAAGGCTTCAAATTCTTCTAATGTATCAAAGCCTAAGCCTTCCAACAATGGCAATGCAAATAGTAATAACTCAACCTATGCACCGCTACCAGACAACAATGAATCTGGCGAAACGGAGGTTAGAGACGGCTTTAAGACTTTCTCACGTGGCATGGGTAAGGTGATTAAACGTGAAACCAAGACTATGGGTGAGGTAACCCGTAAGATTGGTGCCGATGGCAAGAAGTTCTTTAAGAAATTAGGTAAAGGAATCTCAGACTCCTTTAAACCAGACACGACAACCTCTAAGTAAGATTTCGTTTCACACTATATATGGCGTGTTCCAAGGCTAAACCCTTTTGCGGTCAATAGTCTTGGAACATTTTTTTTATTTTCTCTTATTCCGTAAACAAGTCCTTCTATCAGTTAGTTCTATTACCATCACGACATATTATGACATGCTGAATGAAGTTTTCTTTCCGCTTTTTATTACTGCGTAATTGCTCCGCACATGATGTGCGGATGCTTCGCACATATCGTGTTAAGGCTTAGCACGTGTGGTGCGGTTGGTAAACACCATTGGTATTAGCCCCTAAATACCCTGCAAAATACGACTATACGAAGTCATATCTACCTACTCTGAAAAGAGAGTTCATGAGTCAATGACTGGCAAGGGCTTAATAAGTCATCTGGAATGTTTTGCCATTAGTAAATAATTGACTACCTTTGCCACTCGAAACAAGATTATTATGAATACCATTGTTCCCTTTAGTCATCCCATGTATATCATGCTGAAGCCAGCTGGTTCACTTTGTAACCTGCGGTGTAAGTATTGTTATTACTTGGAGAAGAGTAAGCTATATGACGATAATAAGAATCATGTTATTACCGATGCGTTACTTGAGAAATTCATCAAGGAGTACATCGAGGCACAGACAACACCACAAGTCCTCTTCACATGGCATGGCGGTGAGACACTGATGCGTCCTATCTCGTTCTATCGTCGTGCGTTGGAACTGCAGCGTTATTACGCTCGTGGCCGTCAGATAGACAATAGTATTCAGACAAACGGTATTCTACTAAACGATGAGTGGTGTCGTTTCTTCAAGGAAAATAACTTCCTTGTGGGTGTCTCTATTGACGGTCCACAAGAGTTCCATGACGAGTATCGCCGCAACGCAATGGGTAAGCCTTCCTTCCATCAGGTGATGAAAGGCATAGACTTATTGAATAAGCATGGGGTTGAATGGAATGCACTCGCCGTTGTCAACGACTTTAATGCAGACTATCCGTTAGACTTTTATCACTTCTTCAAGGAGATTGGCTGCCGTTATATACAGTTTACACCTATCGTGGAGCGTATTGTTAAGCGTACAGATGGGCTGACCTTAGCACCAGGAATGCAGGAAGGTGGTGAGCTAACCGACTTCTCTGTCACGGCTGAACAATGGGGTAATTTCCTCTGTACTATCTTCGATGAGTGGGTACACCATGATGTAGGCGAATATTATATACAGCTCTTTGATGCCACTTTGGCGAATTGGGTTGGCGTTGCACCAGGTATTTGTACCATGGCTAAAGAGTGTGGTCATGCCGGCGTTATGGAGTATAATGGTGACGTCTATTCATGTGATCACTTTGTTTATCCAGAACATAAACTTGGCAACTTGTCGCAGCATACCATCTATGAGATGATGAATAGCGACCGACAGAAGGACTTTTCCAAGATAAAGTATAGACTTCTTCCACAACAGTGTAAGGAGTGCAAGTATCAGTTTGCTTGCCATGGAGAGTGCCCGAAGAATCGTTTTATTCGCGATTGTTACGGCAATCCTGGCCTTAACTATCTCTGTAAGGGGTATCATCAGTTCTTCCAGCATGTAGCGCCTTATATGGACTTTATGAAGAACGAGCTGGAAAATCAGCGCCCACCTGCTAATGTAATGAATCAAGTGTTCGGGAAGTAAGCTCGCTTTGAGTTTACTCCATATCCGACTTAATTCTCTTTCCCTTTGTTCCTATAAACGGAAAAGACTATAAACGAAAACAGCTCCGATAGACTATGTCCATCGGAGCTGTTTGTATGGTGGGTTAAATCTTTACTTCGTAATCGAGAGTAGCTGTCCTTCTGATACTCGCGTCAATCTGCCTATGCGGTTCTGACGGCACAACTGTTCGATACTGATGCCATGTTGTTTGGCTATCGTTTCTAAGGTTTCACCATTAGCAACCTTGTGATAGAAAATCTTTCCATTATCAGCACTTGCCTCATTACGTGGAGTATGACTTGAGAAATCAGTGTTGTAGTTTCTTTCCTGACGTGAACTATGACTTTGGTTGCCTTTGCCCTGAATGTTCTCACGAGAGTAACCAAGGCTTGAAGAAGTACCACGAGCAGCTGTTGCACGCTCTGACTCTTGCGCTACAGTGTTGCGACGGAATACATAGTAGTCGCCAGTAACATCTTGGTTAGCAAAGTCGAAGAAGAGTGCTGGATTCAAAGCCACACCTGCCAAACGAGTTTCGAAGTGAAGGTGAGAACCTGTAGAACGACCAGTATTACCACCTAATCCGATAGGCTGCCCAGCACGAACTGTCTGGTTTGGACTTACTATTTGCTTTGAAAGGTGACCATAAATGGTTTCAAGTCCATTATTATGTCGGATAACAATATACTTACCATATCCGTTTCCATCGTATTTTACTACACGAACCTTACCAGAGAAGGCTGCACGAATAGTATCGCCAATATACACTTTAATATCCAATCCTTGGTGACGACGACCCCAACGGCGTCCGAAGTTACTTGTAATCACACGGCTTGGTGTTGGCATATGGAAGCCACGAAGATCAATCTTGTATACATCCGGGAGGTTACCTCCACGGTGTGCATAATTGTTATCCCAATCATTATAGAGTTCAGATGAAGGCTCTTCGATTTCCTCAGCTTCGCGAAGACGATTAATAACCATTGTGTCTAATGCTTTAGCACGGCGGTCGATTGGTGCTTGACGGGCAAGCAAGTCTTGGGCATTTGCTGAATGGGCTGTCAAAGTTAAGAGAGATGTTAGAGCAAAAGTCCTAACTATTTTCTTAAAAGTCATAATCAAGTTATTTTATTTCGACACTTGGATGCCTTGCGGCACGGGACAGATTTTCATATCCCTTTCTATCGGTTAAGTCGTTGATAAACTTCATAAAAGTACGAAACTTTTTACCGAAAGACTTCGCAAAGATAACGAAAAAATATAGAATAAATTGCACCTTAGCTATTTTTTTAGCCTGTTTAACAAAGGAATAATACGTATTTTTGCCCCCACATGATTTATGTCAAGTCGCTAAAACAGGGCGTTTGAAGCCAATTTTGTGGTGTTATTTTCTATGAAATAGCAGCCCAGTTTATATTAGTCTTTCTTAACGCTTTAAGTCTCTCCCAGAGCATGTTATATTCTATTTTTTGACATGTTGGATCGTCGTCGATAATCTTTTGTGCCTCTTCTCGTGCCATCTGAACAATCTGTCCATCACGAGCTATATCGGCAATTTTAAGGTCGAAGGCTATACCACTTTGCTGCGTACCTTCCAGATCACCAGGTCCACGCAACTTAAGGTCGGCTTCTGCAATTTCAAAACCATCATTTGTATCGCACATAATATCAATACGTTTTCTGGTTTCCTTGGTTAGTTTGTGGTTGGTAACAAGGATACAATAACTCTGTTCAGCACCACGACCAACACGACCACGCAGCTGATGGAGTTGAGAAAGCCCAAAGCGCTGGGCATCGAGAATAACCATTACGCTTGCATTAGGCACGTTTACACCTACCTCTATCACTGTTGTGGCAACGAGTATCTGTGTTTGTCCACTGACAAACTTCTGCATCTCGGCTTCTTTTTCCTTATCCTTCATCTTTCCATGAATCTTACTTAGCTGGAATTCAGGGAAGATATCTTGCATAGCCTCAAAGCCATCCTCAAGGTTTTTGAGGTCCATACGCTCGCTTTCCTTGATAAGTGGATAGACGATATACACTTGGCGTCCTAAGTTGATCTGCTGTCTTATACCACTATAAAGGCTCGCCATTTGGTCATCATACTTGTGAATCGTCTGTATTGGCTTACGTCCTGGTGGCAACTCGTCGATGATAGAGACATCAAGGTCGCCATAGATGGTCATCGCAAGCGTACGTGGTATAGGCGTAGCTGTCATCACCAATACGTGTGGGGGATTCTCACTCTTACTCCATAGCTTAGCGCGTTGCTCCACACCGAAGCGGTGTTGCTCGTCGACAACAGCCATACCGAGGTGCTGGAACTGCACTTTATCCTCTATAATGGCGTGCGTTCCTACAACAATATTAATAGAACCGTCGATGAGTCCATCTAATACTTCTTGTCGTTTCTTACCCTTCACGATACCCGTCAACAGTTCTACACGCAAGTTCATTCCCTTGAGAAATTCCTTAATCGTCTGGAGATGTTGCTCTGCAAGTATCTCCGTAGGTGCCATCATACAAGCCTGATAGCCGTTGTCGATAGCAATAAGCATAGACATCAGAGCTACAAGGGTCTTTCCTGAGCCTACATCGCCCTGTAACAAACGGTTCATCTGTCGTCCGCTTGCCATGTCTGCACGTATCTCATGCATCACTCTTTTCTGCGCCCCAGTAAGTTCAAAAGGCAGGTTATGGGAGTAGAACCAATTAAACTGTGCTCCAATCCTATTGAATATATAGCCTCGGTATTTGCGACGATGGTCGCTGGCATAGCGAAGAATGTTAAGTTGTACGTAGAAGAGTTCTTCAAACTTCAGACGTACACGGGCGCGCTGGGTGTCATCAACCGACTTTGGATAATGAATCTTGCGCATAGCAGCATCCCGTGAGATGAGATGCAAATGGGTTGTAATGAAGGGTGGGAGTGTCTCTTCTAAAGGTTCAGTAAGCTTACTAATCAACATCTTTGTCAGTTTCTCCACGGCACGTGAAGTGATACCAGCCTTCTTCATCTTCTCTGTTGTGACATAGAAGGGTTGCATACCCATGTCATTGAGCTGCAACTGAGAAGCATCATCAATGTCAGGATGCGTAAACTGAAACCTACCATTAAAGAAGGTAGGCTTGCCAAAGATAATATATTCCTTGTTTACTTGATAGTTCTGATAGATATACTTCGTACCATTAAACCATACAATATCACAGATGCCATGTCCATCGGTGAAGTGTGCAACGATACGTTTCTTACGTTTTCCCATCTCAGTTTCCTCAAAGCTGAGGATTCTTCCTTTGATTTGCACAAACGGCATATCTTGCGAAAGCTCTGAAATAAGATATAACTTTGTACGGTCAACATATTTGTAAGGGAAGTATTCCAGTAGGTCACGATAAGTATGGATTCCAAGTTCTTTGCCCAGAATCTCCTTACGATGTGCCCCCACACCTGGTAAATACATTATGTCTTGCGATAGTATATCCATTCGTTTAACTCATAATACATAACTCCAGACTCGTAATTGTGTTTACTTCCTTAACCTACCATTATTCGAAAGGCGTTCTCATCTCTACGTTAGAATTATGATTATTGATTGTTATTGACCTTTACTGCTCTATAAACACTTAACTGATAAGCCCTTAATTCGGCTATTCTTCAACTCTCACAACCCTCTTTAAGGATACTATCATGTGTAAATAAAGCCATTATTTAGTATTCTTTCTCACGTTGAAATCCACTTACTCTGAATTATTTTCATGAAAAGAATTATTTATTATCATGAAGAAAAATATTTATTTTCGTGAAGAAAAATATTTATTTTCATGAAAATAATTCGCTAAAAGCACGCTTCTTTTAGAAAGAACGAGGATAAACAGCAGGGTAGACATACCTTATAACCTACTTAAACACCATATTATGACGCTCTGTATTAATAAACGTAGGGACGCACAGTACATGCGTCCGAAACGAAATGTTCATGGTTGACGCACGAGCTATGCGCCCCTACAGATTGTCAATGATAATTCTATGATATAACTACAGCTACCCTACTCTTCTAAGAGATTTTTAGTTTACTCCAAATAGGTATAACCGTAGAGTCCACTGCGGTAGTTACTGAGGAATTCTTTACCCTCCTCAAGTGAAATCTTACCCTGCTTTACGCTCTTTGTCACCCATATTTCGAGTTGACGAACGAGCTTCTTTGGATTGTACTGAACATACTCCAATACCTCTTCTACCGTCTCACCATCAAAGATCTGATCGATATGATAGCTGCCATCCTTTACTGAAACATGTACGGCATTGGTATCACCAAAGAGGTTGTGCATATCACCTAAAATCTCTTGATAAGCTCCAACAAGGAAGACTCCAAGGTAATAAGGCTCATTCTTCTTCAATGCGTGGATAGGAAGAACGTGACTACTGCGACCCATTGCAACGAAGTTTGAAATCTTACCGTCGCTATCACAGGTGATATCCTGCAATGTAGCGTTACGTGATGGACGCTCATTGAGTCGTTGGATCGGCATTACAGGGAAGAGTTGATCAATCGCCCAACTGTCTGGAAGAGACTGGAAAAGAGAGAAGTTACAGAAATATTTATCTGCAAGAAGCTTATCCATATTGCGCAACTCATCAGGCACATGCTTCATATTCTTTGCCAAATTATTGATTTCATGGCATACACTCCAATACATTGCCTCAATCTCAGCACGTGTCTTTAGGTCTACTAAGCCATGAGAGAACAACTCTAATGCCTCCTCACGAATCTGCTCAGCATCGTGCCAGTCCTCTAACATGTTACGAGAATCAAGATTATCCCAGATATCGTAGAGGTCTTTTACCAACTGATGGTCGGTATCCTTTGCCTCGAAATCCTCTGACATCTCTGGCAGAGAGGCAGTTTCAAGCACATCAATCACGAGGACAGAGTGATGAGCAGAAAGACTTCTACCGCTCTCAGTAATGATGTTTGGATGTGGAATATCATTCTTATTGGCTGCATCAACAAAGGTATAGACGCAGTCGTTGACATATTCTTGAATGCTATAGTTGACAGAACTCTCGCTACTTGCAGAACGAGTACCATCATAGTCGACACCTAAACCACCGCCACAGTCAACGAAATCAACGTTATAACCCATCTTTCTGAGGTTCACATAATACTGTGCAGCCTCGTTGAGAGCTGTCTGAATACGACGAATCTTCGTAATCTGTGAACCGATATGGAAGTGGATAAGATGCAAGCAATCGTGCAATCCCTTGTTGTCGAGAGTCTCTAAAGCCTGCAAGAGTTCAGAAGAAGTAAGACCAAACTTAGAAGCGTCGCCACCACTATCAGCCCACTTACCAGAACCACTTGAAGCAAGTTTGATGCGAATACCAAGGTTTGGCTTTACATTCAACTTCTTTGCAGCACGTGCAATAAGGTCGATTTCATTGAGTTTCTCCACTACAATGAAGATACGCTTACCCATCTTCTGTGCTAACAGAGCCAGTTCAATATAGCTCTGATCCTTATATCCGTTACAGATAATGAGCGAATCGCTCTGACACTGTACGGCAATCACAGCGTGCAACTCAGGCTTTGAGCCTGCTTCCAAGCCCAAGTTGAACTTACGTCCATGGGAGATAATCTCCTCAACTACCGGCTGCATCTGGTTTACCTTAATAGGATAGATGATGAAGTTCTCTGCTTTGAAGTCATATTCCTTCCTTGCTTTCTCAAAGCAAGAGGATGTTTTCTCGATGCGGTTATCGAGAATATCTGGGAAACGGAGCAACACTGGAGGTGTCACATCACGCAGGGCGAGTTCGTCCATAACGTCACGTAAGTCAACTTGTGTATTGTCCTTACAAGGTGTTACATACACATCACCCGATTCGTTAATACCAAAGTAAGATGTACCCCACCCTGAGATGTTGTACAACTCTTGAGAATCTTCAATCGTCCACTTTTTCATTTCTGTTCTTCTGTCCCTATATATAATCTTGAATTAATCAATTATTTGCTTTGAGCATTTGGTTTCTAACTATCTATTAATAGCTATTTTATTTCAGACTGTTGGCTTTATTCAACTTTAATAGTTGGCAAAGTTGATTAACCGAAATCTGTATCTTGTCGTAACTATCCATAAGACTCACGTCAAGAACGTGCTTAGCCTTTGTGTAAAAAGGTTCGCGATGCTTCAATTGTTCACGAATAAACAGGTTTACTTCATCAGCTGTCTTATTGAGTAAGAGGGGGCGTACAGACTTCCCCATCAGCAGATGCTTGTACAGAACATCAGTCTCTGCTTTCAAATAGACCGTCTCAGCCTGTCCATTCATATACTCCATATTATCAAAGAAACATGGAGTTCCACCCCCACAAGAGATAATGACATTCTCAAATTCAGCCACTTCGTGAAGCATTGATTGCTCTATCATACGGAAGCCTTCCTCTCCCCTTTCATCGAAGATTTGCTTCACCGTCTTACGCATTCGGCTCTCTATGTACCAATCTAAGTCGTAGAACGGAATGTTCAACTCCTTTGACAAGGCTCTGCCTACGGTCGTCTTGCCCGCACCCATATAACCAATGAGAATAATGCGAAGCGGTTTATATTCTTCTGTATGCTCTGTCATACTCACGATATATTTATCATCCACCCTATAGTCTGTTATCATCAGACTACGTGGTGGATGTCTTCCTTTCCCTTATAGGTGAGTCTATATTCACTTACTTCTTACGCTTTGGTTCCGGAGCATTCTTTACAATGTCCATACACTGCTCATAAGTAAGCTCGGCAGCCTTATCATGAAGGTTTTTGGGCATACGATAATTCTTACCATCATAAGCGATATAAGGACCGTAACGACCATTCATCACCTCCATCTTAGCATCTTCCTCGAAGGTCTTTAAGTGACGCTGTGCATCCTGTAGACGCTTCTTTTGAATAAGATTGATAGCCGCATCAAGACTGATCGTGAGTGGATCTTCCTCCTTTGGCAGCGATGTATACTTCTTATCATGAAGCACATAAGGACCAAATCGACCAGCTCCAATTACGACATCTGTACCCTCAAACTGTCCAAGGTTACGTGGTAACTTAAACAATTCCAAAGCCTCATCAAGGGTAATGGCTTCCATACTCTTATCAGATGGGAGCTGTGAGAAGCGTGGTTTGTCCTCATCGTCAGCACTACCAATCTGTACCACAGGACCGAAACGACCAATCTTTACGAACACTGGTTTGCCTGTAGCAGGGTCAAGACCAAGTTCGCGTTCACCAGCCTTATGCTCAGAACGAGCATTCATCACCTTCTCCACCTCTGGTTCAAAGCTCTGGTAGAAGGTCTTCATCTCCTTATTCCACTCTGCTTTTCCCTCTGCAATCTTATCAAACTCCTGCTCAATCTTAGCCGTGAAGTTGTAATCCATGATGTCAGGGAAGTTACCCATAAGGAAGTCGTTTACAACAATACCGATATCGGTTGGGATAAGTTTACCCTTATCAGCACCTGCCATCTCCTTCTTTGTCTTAGAGGTAATCTTCAAACCAAGCAATGAGTCAACAGCATACTTACGTTCTTCACCCTTGCGATCTCCCTTCTGCACGTATTCACGCTGCTGAATCGTTGAGATTGTTGGGGCGTAAGTTGAAGGGCGACCAATACCAAGTTCTTCAAGTTTACGCACAAGACTTGCTTCCGTATAGCGGTTTGGTCCCTGTGAATAACGCTCTGTTGACACGATTTCACGACGTTCCAACTCTTCGCCTTCATGCATTACTGGAAGTGCATGTGAGAACTCCTCACTGTTTTCGTCATCGTCAGTTGACTCGTGATATACCTTCAAGAAACCTTCGAAAGCTACTACCTCACCATTCGCAATAAACTGTAAATCGGTGGTATTCTTGCCTTCTTCTGACTCAAGTGATATATTCACTGTGGTCTTTTCTATCTTTGCATCCGCCATCTGTGATGCGATTGTACGTTTCCAAATAAGGTCATACAGACGCTTTTCCTGGCTTGTTCCTTCGATAGAAACATTATCGATATAAGTTGGACGGATAGCCTCGTGTGCTTCTTGAGCACCCTTACTATGCGTCTGATACTTTCTTACTTTACCATAATCTTCGCCATAGAGTCGCTCTATCTCTGTCTTACAGCCCTCGATAGCCAATGCTGAAAGATTCACACTATCAGTACGCATGTAAGTTATACGACCCGCCTCGTACAATCTTTGGGCAACCATCATCGTCTGACTTACGGTAAATCCGAGCTTTCTTGCAGCTTCCTGCTGGAGGGTTGAGGTGGTAAATGGAGGAGCTGGAGTACGCTTCAAAGGCTTCTTAGCTATCGATGAAACCTTGAATTTTGAAGTCTTACACAGTTCAAGGAACGCTAATGCTTCCTCATGTGTCTTAAAACGCTTGCTCAACTCTGCCTTCACTTCATTCTTTGAACCGTCCTCACTGGTCACAGCGAAGACTGCATTCAAGCGGTAGTAAGGCTCTGAATTGAAGTTTTGTATCTCGCGTTCACGCTCAACAATCAATCTAACAGCTACGCTCTGCACACGTCCTGCACTCAAAGCAGGCTTTACTTTGCGCCACAACACTGGTGAAAGACGGAAGCCAACCAAGCGGTCAAGTACACGACGAGCCTGCTGTGCGTTCACAAGATTCATATCCAAACGACGTGGTGACTCGATAGCTTTCAATATAGCTGGCTTGGTAATCTCATGGAAAACAATACGATTCGTTTTATCCTCATCCAATCCCAGCACCTCGCAAAGGTGCCAGCTGATAGCCTCTCCCTCGCGGTCCTCATCGGAAGCTAACCAAACCTTATCGGCAGCTTTTGCACTCTTCTTCAGTTCACTGACTACTTTCTTCTTCTCATCAGGGATTTCGTAGTCAGGATTTAACGTGTCGAGGTCAATGCTAAGTTCCTTTTTCTTCAAGTCACGGATATGTCCATAAGATGACATCACCTTATAATCCTTACCGAGAAACTTCTCTATGGTCTTAGCCTTTGCCGGGCTCTCTACTATTACCAAGTTTTCTTGCATAATCAATCTTGTACATTTTTTCAAGGACGCAAAAGTACTTAAACTTTTTGCTTACACCTTATATAATAGGCAAAATTTCTACTTTTTTAAGTTTTTCGACTCCATTTGCAGGAAATCGTATAGTGCCTGACGAATAGAACGGAGCCCAAACTGCTCTGTGTGAACCTCTGACAAAGGAAGCCACATTGCCTCTTCTACATCGTCAGCAGCCTTTAATACAGTCTCATCTTCTACCTTACAAACAAAAAAGGCATCAAGTGTTGGAACATCAAAATCACTATACCGATACTTATTCGGAAGCGAACAGAAGTAATGTTTTTCCTTGACTGTCAGGTTAGTTTCCTCTCTCACCTCACGTATCAGTGCCTCGCCAATCGTCTCCCCAATATCACAAAAACCACCAGGAAGGTCCAATGTTCCACGTCCGGGCTCAAACTTCCTACGTGTAACAAGCAGTTCTCCTTGCTCATTCAGAATAAATGCTGCGACTGCAGAACTTGGATTTAAGAAATACTCAAAGCCACAGCTCTCGCAGCGTTTGCTTTTTTCATTCTGTTCAACAAAGTGTTTACTTCCACATACGGGGCAATACCGAAATTTATCTAATACATGCATCTTGAGATTGTATATTGTTCTTGAACATTGATGTAACCATTTAAAAAGCTAACTAAAAGGTAGTTGTTAACAGTCATACGAAATTATTAAAATTCGTTTATACTCTATACCTTTTATTATTTCTGCTTGCAAATATACTAAAAACTCTAAACATCTACTATTGAAATCGTATCTTTTTGTTAACTTTGCAACTACATGTTCAAAATCACACGATTTATTCCTCTTCTTGTTACAGTAACGTGTTGTTTTCTGTAAATCAATTATCTACCCAAATATCGTAGAAAAAGAGAGGGGATAAACGAACAAAACAAATAAACTGAGAATAGAATGAATTTTAAAAAACTTTTCCTCGTAATGGGGTTGGCCACTGCCACTATGACAATGTCGGCTCAAAGTGTCTTCGACATTAAACTTTATAATGGACGTCCACCTTACGATAATGGTGATCCAAACGACTCTGCCAAGGTTCGCGTATTCCTTCCTATGGAGAAACAAGCTACTGGTCGTGCCGTAGTTATCTGTCCGGGTGGTGCATACGAGACGCTTTCTATGGAGAAAGAGGGCTACGATTGGGGAGAATTCTTCCAGAACCAAGGTATTGCAGCTATCGTTTTGAAGTATCGTATGCCACATGGTCAGCCAGAAGTTCCAGTGTCTGACGCTGAACAGGCGATGAAACTTGTACGCTTGAATGCAACAAGCTGGAAGATTAATCGTAATGATGTTGGTATCATGGGATTCTCTGCTGGTGGCCACCTCGCTGCAACTATCGCAACAAGAAGTCAGGGTGAGGCAAAGCCTAACTTCCAAATTCTCTTCTATCCAGTTATCTCAATGATGGAAGGTTACGGACACGACAGAAGTCGTCAGAACTTCCTTGGTAAAAATCCAAGCAAGCGTGACGAGAAGAAATACAGTGCTGACATGAACGTAAGCCGTGTGACTCCACGCACTTTCATTGCACTCAGCGACGACGACGATACTGTTCCACCAGCTAATGGTGTAAACTTCTATACCGAGTTGTACCGCAATGACGTTCGTGGTTCGCTCCACGTTTATCCTGGTGGCGGCCACGGTTGGGGCAGCAAGATTGGCTTCCGCTACCATGAGGAAATGATGATGGACTTGAAGGCATGGTTGAAGAGTTTCTAAACCTATTCTAACCTTATCCTTCAATGGGATAACCCCAATTTGATTTATTAGAATTTGATTGAATTATACACAATATAACAAAGGGATACACAGGCTGTGTATCCCTTTTTCTTGTCTTGTCTTTCCTTTCTAAAGGTGATAGATACTCGCTATACTAATGCTCCGCACCATTCGTGTTAGCCCTCCGCACCATTGGTGTTAAGCCTCCGCACCAGTGGTGCGGAGCATTCTCCTCCCCATAATTCACGGCTAAAAAGAAGACTTCCACAGGATAAATACACCTTTATTGTTATAATACAGCAATAAAGACGTTTGCATTTTCTCCTCCAATAGCAACAAATCAAAAAGAGAGTCAAGTCAATCTTTTCCTAAAATCACACTAAGGAAAGAATTGACTTGACCCTCTATCATGCCATTAACACTTATAAGTTCTAAACGAACCAAGCAAAAGGTTATTTAGTATTCATCTATTTTCAGTTCTTTACGATAATCGTTCAAACGCTTCATCAGCAGCTTTGTTACCTTCTCCGTACCCTTCTTTCCGTAGATATTATTCAACTCGTCAGGGTCATTCTGCAGGTCATAAAGCTCGTAATAGCTTACATCAGCATCATCGTTGAAGTAGTGTGTAGCATTCAAATACTTCAGACAGTTATACTCACTCGTACCCGGAATCTTCTGATACTTATTCTCCTCCACGGCACGCATACCGCCCTTACCATAGAAATAGATAAGTTTGTAGCGATCATTACGTACACCATCGTGCTTACGAACAAGGTGATAAGTAGGATAATCGTAGTAGTGATAATATAAATCCTTACGCCAGTTCTTTGGCTTATTACCTGCAAGCAGCGGCTGCAGTGGCTTACCCGTCATCTCCTTTGGCTGTTGTACACCGGCATAAGCAAGGAAAGTCGGTGCAAAGTCGATATTCTGTACCATATCAGTATTCTCTACTCCTTCTTTGATATGACCTGGGTAGCTAATGATAAGTGGGG
Source organism: Prevotella melaninogenica ATCC 25845 (assembly GCF_000144405.1). Classification (NCBI taxonomy): domain Bacteria; kingdom Pseudomonadati; phylum Bacteroidota; class Bacteroidia; order Bacteroidales; family Prevotellaceae; genus Prevotella; species Prevotella melaninogenica. The sequence continues at coordinate 196,618 of NC_014370.1, read as the reverse complement.
TATGTAAAGACTCCTCATACATGAATCGCTTATCAAACCATCCATGCTCGCCCATATAGAAACCTTGATCAGAGGTATAGATAACCACGGTATTCTTATCTAAGTCATGTGCTTTAAGATAATCTAACAGCTGACCGACACTCTCATCTACCGAAGCAATGACAGACATATAATCACGAATATAATTCTGATACTTCCACACTGCGAGGTCTTTTCCTGAGAGTTTCGCTTCGATGAAACGGCGGTTTCTTGGCATATAATACTTATCCCATGCCATTCTTTGTGCTGCTGTCATACGACCAAGTTCGCCCATCAAACCTGCATAAGAAGCCATACTCTCCACGTCTGATGTATCAAGAAGCTCTGGAATCTTGAAGTCTAAGATTAACTCCATATCTTTCTCAATATTCATCTTCTGTGTTTTAGCTGCCGAACCGCGATTCTCATAGTTATCCCAGAAGGTTTTTGGCAATGGGAAGTCTACCCCATCATACATTCCGATATGCTTTGGCTCGGCAAACCAACTGCGATGTGGTGCCTTATGATGCACATACAAGCAGAAGGGCTTGTCCTTCTGTCGATGGTCAAGAAACTCTATCGCATGCTGTGTGGTCAGTGTTGTTGCATACCCCATCTCCTGTTTATACTTGCCGTAGTTGCCTGTTGTGCAGAAATTTGGATTATAGTACTTTCCCTGACCATCGAGGATATAATAGTAATCGAAGCCCTTCGGGCGACACATCATGTGCCATTTACCTACGATTCCAGTTTCGTAACCAGCCTTCTGCATCAGCTCTGGGACGAAAGTCTTTGTTGTATCGATACCCTCAGCCAACTGTCTTTGGCCATTCTGGTGGCTGTAGAGTCCTGTCATCAAGCAAGCACGACTTGGCGTTGACAATGAGTTTTCCACGAAACAGTTGCGAAAGAGCATTCCTCGTTGTGCCAAACGATCGATGTTTGGTGTAGGAGCTAACTTCGAGATAGGACTACCATATGCACTAATTGCCTGCATAGCGTGGTCGTCACACATGATGTAAAGGATGTTAGGACGTGCCACATCCTGCGCAAGCATCTTACCGTGGACACACGACAGTGCTGCCAACGGCAAGATTGCCTTTGTAATGTTTTGATTCATATAGAATAGTTTTTAGTTGTTTAAGCCTTATTTTCCCCTTTCCATCGGCATTGTAATCGGGAATAACGGATTGTCAACATGCTCTTGATAGATAATCTTTACCATCTGATCAACAAGCTCTGGATGTTCCTGTGCTACGTCCTTATCTTCGTGAAGGTCTGTTGCAAGGTTGTAAAGATGTGGTACACCACGGATAACAATGAGCTTCCAATCTCCCATACGGACACCAATCTGATTGGTCTCAGCAAACTCCCAATAAAGGTGTGGGTGGCATTTTTGTGCCTTTTCATCGCTCATCAAGGTTGGGAAAATAGAGATTCCATCGAAATAATCGATAGTCTTTTTCTTATTAACATAGCGTTTTGGGAAGTTGCGTACACCTGCCACATCACAGAAAGTTGGCATCAAGTCGTAGAATGCAAACGGCAAGTCATTGGTCACTCCTTCCTTAACACGTCCCTTCCAACGGGCAATAAACGGAATACGAATTCCTCCTTCGTAACACTGGCGTTTAAGTCCTCGCAACTTACCATCACGATTGAAGAAGGTTGGGTCGGCTCCACCCTCCTCATGAGGACCATTGTCACTGGTGAAGATGACGAGTGTATTTTCTGCAAGTCCTTGCTCATCTAAGGTACGAAGGATCTCTCCAACATACGCATCAAGGCGAGTTATCATCGCAGCAAACTGTGCGTGGGTATGCTCTACGGCGTTATAACGTGAACCTTCCTGCCCTCCCCAAGTCTTATCTTCAAAGAACTTCTTTTTATAGAAAGCCACGAGGGAGTCGTTGGGTTGTGTTAGCTCTGCATGAGGAAGCGTATAAGTGAAGATACCAAAGAATGGTTTTTCCTTATTCTGACGCTTCAGCCAACTCAAAGCGTGCTGATGTATGAGGTCGGCTGAGTAGTCTTTACGTTGCGCATACTGCTCACCAAACATCGGATAGTCAATATTGTTCTGCATCACAACACGCTTTACCGCACTGTCTCCACGCTCTCTGCTATATTCATTGAGGAAGTTTGGGTAATAAAGATGTGCTTGGAACTGACAGATATAACCATAAAACTCATCCACCCCACGCTTATCTGGAGTTGACTTAGAGCCTTCATAACCACCAGCCCACTTACCGAACATACCCGTACGGTAGCCATTGTCTTTCATAATTTCAGGTAGGATAACATGTTCTGGGTCGTAAGGATGTTGTCCAACAACGCTGAAATCACGGTTTTTTCCATAATAGATAGGCTTACTTGGTGCCCAATATTCCTTGTTTCCTCTTACTTCCGTATGTCCAGAATGTTGTCCTGTCATAAAACAGGCACGCGATGGAGCACTCACTGGTGCACCCGCATAAGCTTGTGTAAAACGCATACCTTCCTTTGCCATGCGGTCAATATTCGGTGTAAGGATGTACTGCTGACCATAGCATCCAAGGTCGCCATAGCCCATATCATCACACATGATATATATAATGTTAGGCTTTTGTTGTTTTTTAGGAGTCGCAGCATTGCCTTGTACACATCCAAAAGCAGTGAGTGGCAAGAGCGTTTTTACAAATGTTGAAGTCATATTTATAGGTTTTAGGTTTTCGTTATTTTAGGCTAAAAGATACAAAAGTCCAACCTTAGCTGTACTTCTGTATAGTCTTTATTGCGCTATTTTAATCAACTGACAATCTAATGCAGTTTCTATCTTAGCGATAGTTTGCATTGTAAAGTTATGCCTTCCCGTAAGCCATTTAGATATTTCTGACTCACGTTTATGTAGTTGTTTTGCAAGGTCCTTTTGTGTTAATCCTTTCTTAGATAACACTTCATGGATACGTTCTGCAATCCCAAAAGAAAGTTCAAATTGGGCTTTTTGTTCTGCAGGTACTGCTGCAAGACACTGTCTGAATAGCTCATTCTTTACCATAACGACTCTTTATGATCTATTAGAAAAAAAATTTAGCACTCTCCAGAATTGTATTTACTCATAATAGAAAGCCATACAAAGGTAGGTGTTAATAGTTAGATTTTTCACTTTTGAGTAAACTTTTAATAAATTTTTACGCTCTATTTAAACTCTATCGGTTCATTCAAGAACATCTTTTGACGTCATTTCTCTGCTTACGGATTCTATGTAGACTGCGGAAAGATTAGTATTCAGAATTAGAATAAAGGCTTATACAATGTTTTAAGACCATATCACTAATCCCATTTTACCTGATATTTGTAAACTATTTTCACTTAACTCAAAATCAACACATGCTCTTTTGGCTTCCAATTAACGCCCAATTGACTTGCAAAAGGTGCCCTTTAAGACCCTTACTAACGCCCTTTCGAAGTCCAATTAAGCACCTTTTGCGTTACTGTTTTATAACTAACTGATATCCTGTTGATTACAAACCTACCTTTTTCATGTGCTTTCAACTTTATTTATGGGTGTTTTATCAAAAATTATGTAATGAATTTTCAAAGTGTCGTCGTTAATTTATCGAGTATTAAAAAGAAAAAGGTTCCAGGGGAGGAGGATTATTAAAACAAAGCAATGGAAGAAACAGAGGTATCGTCGGTGAGTAGAGCCACGGAGTTTGTTTGCCAAATCTATTAGCAATTTATATACAAAGCATTTACCCAAAAATAGTTTTCAAGTATCTACACTCTATACCTCCGTCGCTCTTTGTGCCGTCGGCATCTCCGTGATATTGCATTACCTCCGTCCCCTCCGTGACTCCGTGTGCCTATTATATAAGCGTTTTAGTTTATCAGTCCATATTTCGGAAGAACCTAAAAAAATCCAAGACAAGCACACAAAAAAGCCCGAATTAATCGAGAAAAGTTATCCTTCACTCAATCAATTCGGACCATGTACTTTATCTAAATGCCACTTATCCCTTGCCTGTTAAGATACGTACGATAAACAAATATTTCCCACACGGAAACAATATCACGTATCAGAGAAAGGAATAAATTACTTAATTCTGTCTAATAGTTCCTTAGGGAGTTTTGGCATAGCACCATTCTGCGTGCAGACATACGCACTAACTTCCACTGCTAACTTATGAGCATCGGTGATTGGCATGCCTGCAAGGATGGCTGAAGTGAAAGCACCCGTAAAGGAATCACCTGCCCCCACGGTATCAGCAACCTCAACCGCTGGCGTTTTTTGGAACGACTTGAGGTTTGGCGCAAAGACATACGAACCGTTGACACCACAAGTCAGCACGAGCATATCAAGGTGATACTTTCCTAAAAGCAGCCAACACTTATTCTCTATATCAAGACCTGGATAACCGAAAAGACGACCAATCAACACAAGTTCCTCATCATTAATCTTGAGGATATTGGCATGCTGAAGCGAATTAGTGATAATCTCCTTTGTATAGAAGTTCTGACGAAGATTGATATCGAATATCTTGAGACAATCCTTTGGCGTTGCTTCGAGGAATTTCTGTATTGTCTGGCGGCTTACACTACTACGCTGTGCAAGTGAGCCAAAGCATACAGCACGACAGTTCTTGGCTGCTTCTTCAACCTCGGGAGTAAACGGTATGTTATCCCAAGCTACTCCCTCCTTGATGTCATAGGTAGGTATACCTTCACTGTCGAGTTCTACCTGCACCGTTCCCGTCTGATAATCCACCTCTGGCATCAAGTACTTTACACCTTTTTTACCGAATTCATCGAGGGTTTCCTTACCCAAGACGTCATTTCCGACAGCACTAATAGCCAACGAATCATACCCAAACTGTCCTGTATGATAAGCAAAGTTTGCAGGTGCGCCACCCAGCTTTCTACCCTCAGGAAGACAATCCCACAATGCCTCTCCGAGGCCAACGATCAACTGTTTCATATCTGTTTTATTTATTATTCATTTTTGGAATATACGAAAAAAGGTAGAGTACACCTATCGCCATTACAATAACTGCTCCCACTTGACCGAACCCATCGCTGGCAAATCCCATCAAGAGAGGGAAGATAGTACCACCGAAAAGTCCCATAATCATCAATCCACTCACTTCGTTCTGCTTATCTGGAACACTCTGTAAAGCACGTGCAAAGACCATTGAGAATACATTACTGTTACCATAACCAACAAGAGCAATCGCCACAAACAGTACAGTCTTTGACGTTCCCACAGCCATTCCACACATAGCAAGTGCCATCATCGTAACCGAAATAATAAAGAAAAACTTATTATTCATCACACGAAGGAAGAACGAACCTGTAAGACATCCAATAGTACGGAAGATAAAGTAGAGAGAAGTTGCAAAGGCTGCATCATTCAATGACATACCTAAACGCTCCATCAGAATCTTTGGCGCCGTGGTATTTGTTCCTACATCAATACCTACGTGGCACATAATACCCAAGAAACTAAGCAACACAATAGGTTTACCCAATAGGCTGAAACATTCTGCAAAAGAGCTTGCTTTGCCTTCAATAGGTTCTTCTTCTATAGGCGTTGAGAAGAGTAACAGCGTAGCAATTGTACCAATTATCAGATAAATTGGGAAGAGAACGCGCCATCCGAGACCAAAGGCTGGAATGCTTGCCTGCGCTCCCCATATAGCAAGATAAGGTGCCATAAAGGATGCGATAGCCTTAACAAACTGTCCGAAAGTAAGTGTTGAAGCTAAATTTCCACCTTTCATCACCGTTGACACCAGTGGATTCAACGATGTTTGCATCAACGCATTGCCTATTCCAAGCAATGAAAACGATACGAGCATTAAGCCGTATGACTCGCCGAAAATTGGCAGGAGAAGAGAGAATAAGGTAACAACAAGGCTGATAAGCACTGTCTTTTTACGTCCAATCTTATTCATCAACATACCTGTTGGTACGGAAAAGATAAGGAACCAGAAGAAAACAAGGGACGGAAAGACATTCGCTGTAGAATCCGACAGCTGCAAGTCGTTCTTTACGTAGTTGGAGGCAATACCTACCAAGTCAACGAAACCCATCGCAAAAAAACAAAGCATTACGGGCAAGAGAGCGAGCTTATTGGTTTTCGACATAATCTTTAAATTTTTAGTTTTGTGTAAAGTGATTGTCTTAATATCGATTACAAAGTTAAGTTTTTACGCAAGAAACACGTTTTAAATTCCGTTCATTGACCGCAACAAATGTTACTATAAGAGTTTATTTTGCGGTAAATGAACGAAATCTTAAATCTTAACTCGTGCTATTATTTATTTCTTCAAGTTATATACCTTTACCTTACAGCCCTTAGCAAGGATCTTTTCATAAGGCTTGTTAGGGAACACAAGATTGGTCATTGACATCTTTCCGTCAGCATCAAAAGCTTCGATGCTACTATTGTCTACGAAAATCTGAAGTTTCTTTATAGTTCCATAGGTAGGTGCTGTGGTTTTTGCTTTGAAGTCATTGCTGAAGTCTGTCAAACCACTTTCTGTTCGATCCATAGAGAACGTTCTGTTCTTTTCATCATAAACCATCGCTACCTTCTCGCCTTTATCATTGCTGAGTACGATAGAAGCATTACTCTTTATATTTGTAACTTCAAGATAAGCAGCAGACTGAAGACTTCCTGTAGGTTTCTGCTCAAAGGCTGCAAATACCTCAGGAGATGGCTTTACGCAAACATAGTCTTCTCCCTCATAAGTGAAGAGACTAAGTTCTCGTGGCAAACCATTGGCAGAACGATACTGTTGTGTAGGCACCTGATTAGCATACTGCCAGTTACTCATCCAAGGAAGAAAAACGATTCTACCGTCTGGAGCATTGCTGAAAGAAACTGTTGCATAATGGTCTTTTCCGTAATCCATCCACTTTGTCACCTCAGGTTTTGATTCGCAAGTAAACTTATGACCATCAAATGAACCAACAAAGTATTGAGTTGCACTTCCACCAAAGGGACCTCCGGGGTTAATGTTACAGATAAGCACCCACTTATCACCCATCTTTAATAGATCAGGACATTCCCACACGCCGCCGTGATTACCATATCCTTCTCCAAAAGAACTCTCATACTTCCAGTCTTTTAAGTTCTTTGAACTATATATATTCATCTGCTGTCCAGCTGCAAGAATAAGATTCCAGTGAGAAGCCTCATCATTCCAAAGAACCTTTGGGTCACGGAAATCAGGAATATTACTTGTCAATATAGGATTATCAGAATACTTCTTGAAAGTCATACCATTGTCGGTACTATATGCCATACTCTGAGTCTGTGATTGACCTGCAGAGGTGTAATAAGAGATGATGGCCCCTTCTCCAAATCCGGCAGTGTTTTTATAATCAACTACAGAAGAACCAGAAAATATTGTACCTAAGGCATCAGGCTCTATTACATCGCCCTGATATGTCCAGTTCACAAGGTCAGTAGACGTGGAATGTCCCCATGTCATATTCTCCCATGTTGAGCCATAAGGGTTATATTGGAAGTAGAGATTCCACACGCCATCCTTATAAAACATACCATTAGGGTCGTTCATCCATCCGTATGTAGGGGTATGATGATATATAGGACGCCAGCGTGTCTCACGATTGGCCGTATCTATCTTATCTGTATAATCAATCTTTGTCCAGCATACATAGTTCTTTATATCACTATGTCTTCTGTTGCGGCCATCCCCAAAGTCTACGTCAATGAGTGCATTCTTACCATTAATTACTGAAATGTCAACAGGCACATAATAGTCCACCTTGTTGACAGCAAGACGAACATTGAATTCCTTGACAATTTTGTTATCATAAATTATCTTTACATGTGCCCCTTCTTCGGCCTCTTCGACAGGCAACATAAGATAATTCTTCTGCCCAGAGATACGCTGCATAGCATGGCGCTCACTAAGAACTTGTACCTGACTCTGGGCTACCGACGAGACGCATCCCATGAGTATAAGCAAAGTTGTTATAAGTATTTGCTTCATAACTTTTGATATAGAATGTTTTGTTAGCGAGTTTTGAGATATTCGATACTATTCTTAGCCAACTTGAGGATTGACTCCTGGTTGACGTTGTTCTTTGGATGGGCACTTACATCTGCAGAGCCATCAGCATTACGCATAGAGAATTCGCAACCACCATTACCGATACAGATTGCTGTACCCTTGAAGTCGCTGTTGCCCTGACGGCATTCCCATACATTGAGTTGTGAAACTGACCTTATTTGCGAATCCCATACGCCAAGAGGATATATGCCGTAAGTCTCTGTTATTGTAGTATAGGCAGAGAGTTTGTCATTAGCTATGCCAGATAGTACAGAAGGGATGTTGAAGTATAGACAGTTATGATCCTCGGTCCATCCAGGTCCCTTCATATCAATGAGTTTGATGCCGTTAGAAATACGTACTGGGATCCCCTTATAGATAGGATGAGTAGTGAAGTCTATGAGACTTCCTTCGATGTTCAAACATGCACCCATACTCCAGTTATCATTATTGATACCACCACGTCCAATACCGATAGTATGGTCATTTCCTCGGAATAGACTTTGCTCAAAGCGACCAAGGTTAGTGAGGTAAGCTGTTGCATGCTGCCAGAGCAGTATATTTCCACCATTTTTATACCATTCTGAGATGTAAGGTGTTGCAGAATTCACAACCGCTGGAAGACTCCATACATCATCCTCTGCACCTTGCTCAAGGTCACGCAACCAAAATGCCACACGATAAGGCTCCATGTCGGTAGCCGACTTAATATTACCGAAATAAACGAACTGTGCGTTAGGATATGTTTTATGAAGCCACAGCCATGCAGACGCTTCGTCATCGTCACCATTAGCAATGAGTTCCTCTGGCGTAGCATATATGCTGAGGAATGCGATAGCCGTCTTACCGATCTTCAGGCTTGACGTTGTTGCCATTGAGGTTCCTTTATCGTTGATAGCACGCAGAGTAACGTTCCATGTGTCGCCATATACTACGTTAGGAATTGTATAGCTATAAACAGAACCTGAGAGGGTCTCATGAATAGTCCGTGTGCCATTGGTAGCTATTAAGTCGATGGATGTGGCATCAGTAGTTTTATTCCATGTGATGGCAGCGTCATATCCACGTCCCTTCTCAACCTGTGACATAGAAAGACCTGTAATCTGTGTTGCACCCTCACGTGTATAATTCTTTACTACACCAGAAGAGACATTCTCACCGTCGCTGACTTTGAAGACATAAACAAAAGGAACGTTGGTCTGAACACTCTTGTGCGTAAAACTGTTGCCTGTCACAGTCTCCGAAGAAAGCAATGTACTTCCTTCATAAACCATAACATACATTGACTGGCCTGGTGTTAGCTGTGGCCATGTCCATGTGTAGTCATCACCTTTAAGATTACCTGTTATCTCTTCAGCATTGATAGCCTGAAGACGCATTGGAGCTCTTTCGATATCCTTGTCCTGACAAGCAGTAAAGATAAGCGCAACCAATACCGTTAATATGATTGATATCTTTTTCATAATTTTTGTCTATTTTACTTCTTTTCTCTAACTTAGTATCCTCTGTTCTGAGAGTAAAGTCCTGGGATGTAATACAACTGTGGATAAGGTACAGGGAAGTACTCGTTCTTGCCTGGCGTGAAATGTGCACCCTTATAATACTGCGCATACTTCTGTCCATTGTATTCATCGTTCTGCTCTTTCTTAAAGTAATTGTTGAGAGTTGTTGAGAGAAGCCCCCAGCGGCGGAGATCAAAGAAACGTTCATGCTCCATACCCATCTCCAGACGACGCTCCCAGCGCAGACACAAACGTGCCTTCTCCTTATTCTGGAAGTATGTATCAGGATAGAGACTTATCTCACACTGATTAGCGGCATAAGAGATATGCTTATTGATGGAGTTGGCTGCACGTTGACGGATATCGTTGATAATCTGGCGTGCCTCAACAAAACGGTCCAATTCGATAAGAGCCTCAGCGCGGTCGAGCATTGACTGGGTATAGCGAATTACATAGTCATTCATTGCGAAAGACTGCCATGGGCTGTTGTATGTCTCTCCCTTTGAACGCTGCGGAACCTCTTTCATTGAGCAATAATAACCATAGGTGTTAGGCGTACGTGAGTTCGCAGTTGTCAGAGTGTAGGCTCCCTCGTACTTATAAGGGAATGAAGGCATACCCACTGTGTGGAACAATCTTGGATCCCATTTTTGAGATGATGGTGCTCCATTTACTGGGTGGGCATTTTCATCCGCATAGTCATTAAACTGTGGAAGTCCGTTGTGAGTTTTGAAAGCATTTACAAAGTTCTGTGATGGCTTATGGAAATCCCATCCGCATGACCAAATACCCCATACACCATTAAGAACATTTGACCAGTTGCCACGTCCGTAAGTTGTGTGGTCATCCTCGTAATTAGAATGTTGTACTGCAAATATACTTTCCTTACTGTTGTGATGCTCTGGAAGGAATATGTCACCATAGTCCTCAAGATAGCCATATTGTGAGCTCTTCACTACATCAGTGTATTCAACAACCTTCTTCATATCCTCCTTATTGACAAAGTTGGCACCAGTGCTACCCTCGTAGCCGTCACCCCATCCTTTCTCAAGATAACATTTTGCAAGATAAGCGGCGGCAGCAATTTTATTGACACGTCCGCCCTGAGACTGCGTTGCTGGAAGAACATCATAAGCCTCCTTAAAGTCAGCAATGATTTTATCCCATAGCTGTTCTGCTGTGTACTCATCATTCTTAATTTGCTCCTGACTGTTATTACGATAAGCATCCTCGTCAATCCAAGGCACTTTATTGAACACCATCTTAAGTTTGAAATAGAAATGAGCACGAAGAAACTTTACCTCAGCAATACGCTGTTTTGTTGTCTCAGCGCCGAGTTTCGCCTCACCATTATCCTGCAGTGCCACGAGAGCACGATTACAACGGCTGACAGCAATATAGAGATGATACCACAACTCGTCAAGATGTCCTAATGTAGGGGTAAGAGTTGTGAACACTTCCACCTGATGATAATCTGTATCTGTGGTTCCTGAACCACCCTTAAGAGCATCATCAGACGCCACATCACCATATGTCCAGAGATTGAAAGGGTATCCATACCAGTCATCACCCAGCATGGCATAGGCACTATTCACCATCTCGTCTGGGTTTTGGAATGCCTGCTGCTCATCGACAACTGCTGTTGGCTTATACTCCAGATAATCGTTACAGCTTGCCAAGGAACCTACCAGGCAAAGAGTCATACAAGCCTTTTTGATATTATTATATATGATTGTTTTCATTGTTATAATCTTTTATGATGAACATATCGTTTTATCTTTAGAATCCTACCTGCAGACCAAATGAAATAGATGTGGCCAATGGATAAGCCCAGCTAGGATTCTCTGGATCTGAACATGTCAGACTGGAACTCTTGAGTGTCAGAAGATTCTGACCTGAGATATATGCTCTGAGGCTGGACATCTTGAGCTTTGAGATAAACTTCTCAGGAACGTTATACCCAAGCTGCAGTGTGCGGAGCTTCAGGTAAGAACCGTTCTCAACATAATACGTAGAAACACGACCTTCGTCAGCAGTATTGTTAGTTGTCAGAGCTGGAATTGAAGAATCAGTATTATCGGATGTCCATGCATTAAGCATACGGTTTCCCTTGTTTGAACCTGCATCAGTTATGCTCCAGAAATCTGTCTGGAATTTCTGATTGTTGTAGATATCCTGATCGGCTACACCTTGCCAAAACATACTGAGATCAAAGTTCTTGTAACTCACCGCAACATTCAGACCATAAGAGAATGCAGGTACGGGATTCATAATCCATGTCTGGTCATCCTGATTGATACGTCCATCCCCATTCAGGTCAGCATATTTCAGACCACCTACACGAGCGTTAGGCTGACCTGACGCATAAACCTCCATATGGTTTTGGAAGAGTCCGTCAACAACATATCCTACAATACTACCATAAGGTTTTTTTGCCTCAACAATATTCTGCTTTGAGGTGTGTGCATAAGCACCTGTTGTTGTCTTTGGAAGAGATGTAACACGATTACGGAAGAGATCAATGTTACTATTAATATCGATGCCTAAGCCATTAGAAAAGTTCTTACGGTAACCTAAGGTAAGTTCCATACCCCAGTCGCGAAGCGATGGGCCGTTCTGCCACTGACTTCCACCCTCTCCCTTTGCTGCAAGGTATCCTGGGTTGATAAGCATGTCTGTAATGTTCTTGATATAGAAATCGGCTGTTCCATAAAGACTGCTGCGGAACAGACTATAGTCAATACCTATATTATATTGTGTGGTTGTCTCCCACTTCAAGTTCTCATTAGCTGTCTGTATAGCACGATAGCCTGATGGGAAGGTGCCACTACCTGCAAGATTGAGGTCGTAGGCTGTTGATGTAGTACGCTCAAGACCATAGTCGGCAACATACAAGCCATAGTGTGCATTATTGTCAATGCCTTGATTGCCGGTCTTACCCCAAGAAAGACGAAGCTTCAGATCGTCAAGCCAGTCTTTTTTAAGTAGCTGTGAGATACGGAAACCCAGTGATGCTGCAGGGAAATTACCCCAACGGTTGTTCTTTCCAAAACGGCTTGAACCATCATGACGTAGTGTGAAAGATGCAAGAAGCAAGTCGTTGTAGTTATAGTCAACCTTACCAAAGAATGAAGCCAGACGGTATCCAACCATTGCACCAGTGTTACGAGCTGTACCAGTTGCTGCATTTGGGTACATATATTCCACTGACTCCAGAGCATATCCCTCAGAAATAGCATGGAAATCAAGATAAGTTTGCTTATTGATTTCTGAACCAAGAAGTACATTGAAATGATGAGCATTCTTTATATCAAAGAGATAGTTCAGAGTGTTAGACCATGTGTAATTAGTATTGTTGGTCTGACCAAGGTCGGTTCTTGCTGTATTGTTATTCACGACATCTGATGCAAAGGTATGAGTCAGTGCATTAATGAATGATGTAGTATAGTCGACTCCGAAATTTGAGCGAAACAACAGCCCCTTGACAGGGGTAATGTCAACATACATATTTCCGAATACATGCCAATAGTCAAGATGATTATCCTTATTATGATACAGTTCGCGCATAGGATTCTGTCGGTCGCTCATACCACCAACAGGACCACCAAATGTAACACCGTTCTTTTCATAGACAGGTACTATTGGGCTTATCTTCAGAGCATTCTCCATAGGAGCACCATCAACCTGTTTGTTGTAGCTTATAGTGAAGTTCTCACCAACTTTGAGGATGTTATTGAGTCTGTACGAGTTATTCAAACGAGCTTGAATACTTGAGAAGTTTGTATACTTCAGGATACCATCATTTTTCTTATAACCCAAAGAGAGCATCGATGTTAACTTATCTGTAGCAGAAGAGATAGATACGCTGTAATTACGGGAGAAACCTGTGCGTGAAATTTCTCTGACCCAATCTGTATCTGAGAACATCATGGTACGCTTAGCATTGATAAAACCGTCATAGAGACCATTTATAGTATAGTTTACATACTGATTTGTTGTAGGATTCCATACCCTGATTCCCACACCTTCTGCAGCATTGAGGTTCAAGCCATAGTTGCTTGCGTACGCTACAGGATCGATACCATCATTAAGTGCAGCTTGAGCCATTGCGGTAGCATAACCCTTAGTATCAAGAAGTTTCATCTTTGACTGCTTTGTATAGAACTGAGCAGTAAGATTAGCTGTAAAGTCTACTTTTATTTTGTCAGCCTTCTTTCCCTGTTTGGTTGTAATGATAATAACGCCATTAGCAGCACGTGAACCATAGATACTTGCAGAAGCAGCATCCTTCAGAACCTGCATGCTCTCGATATCGTTAGAGTTAAGTGTATTGATACCGTTTGTCATTGGCACACCATCTACAATAAAAAGAGGATCCTGAGAAGAGTTGAATGACCCGATGCCACGGATACGAATTGTTGCAGTACTTGACGGCGAACCGGTGTCTGTGATAGTCATACCAGCCACACGTCCTTGAAGTGCCTTCATTGGATCAGCATCTGGAGATGTCTTGACAGCATCAGTCTTCACAACTGATACGGCACCAGTAAGGTCTGCCTTACGCTGAGTTGTATAACCTGTTACGATGACTTCGTTCAATTCATTGGCTTCTTGCTTCAGCTGTATATTCATCTTAGCTGCAGCCTTGGCTTCAATAGTAGAATAACCAATGTAAGAGATTGTGAGAGGTGCACCCTCATTTGTACTTAAACTAAAGTTACCGTCAATGTCACTTACCGTTCCATTGGCTGTACCTTTCTCCATTATTGTGGCACCAACGACAGGAGAACCAGTCTCGTCAACAATTGTACCACTGGCAGTTACCTTGTTCTGAGCATATATAAGCGAACAGAACATAAGCAATACTGCACTCGAAATAATTTTCCTTAGGCTTTCCATTTAGAAAATGATTGATGTTAGTAATTCTGGATTTATAAAAATTCTGCCACAAAATTACTATCAACAAGGAGAAAGCTTATAAAATAATCGTTCCTTACATACAACAAATGTTACCTAAACGAAATCCTTATAGCAAATGAACGATTTACAAGAAAAGGGCCTTTTTTATTCTCTTCAAAGAGAAACTGCACACAAATCACTTCTTGGGACTCTCCCCGAACTCGTCTTTATAGCACTTTGAAAAATAGCTGGGCGTAGAGAAACCAACAGCATAAGCCACCTCTGACACCGTCTTTTCCGTTGTTCGAAGCAAATGGCGGGCACGAGTGAGACGGGCTTTACGAAGCATTTCTACAGGAGAATATCCAGTAAGAGCCTTCACTTTCCGATAAAGCTGCACACGAGAAAGGCCGATTTCATCGCCTATTCGCTCTACATTAAACTCATTATCACTAAGGTGGTCTTGAATTATCTTGCGCAATTGTGCTGCAAAAGTCTTATCTGTTTCATTGGACAACTTTTCAAAAGCATCGTTTTCATCACTATTTGAGAATAACTTACTAAGTTTCTTCCTACTTTGAATAAGATTATCAATACGCGAAAAAAGTAGACGAAGTGAGAATGGTTTGGACAAATAAGCATCCGCACCATGCTCATACCCCTCAGCACGTTGCTCATCAAGACTACGTGCTGTCAGTAAAATGACAGGTATATGACTGATAGCTTTATCCGTTTTCAGCTGTTGACAAAACGCTAATCCGTCCATCACAGGCATCATAATGTCCGACAACACTATATCTGGAACTATTTTCCGTGCAAGTTCCAAACCAACTTTTCCATTAGCGGCTTCACTCACATTATACTTTTCGGATAGTACCGACCTTAAATAAGTGCGAATATCGATATTATCATCAATGATTAATACCTCTGGTTTATCTGTTTGATAAGGCTGTATAAGTTCGTCTATATGACGAGCTTGATTCGGAACTTCTTCTGCGGATGATGGCTCAACCAATTGTTCTATTTTCTCTGTAGGCTGGTTAGTTACCTCTCCTTTCTGTCTAACAGGAATATGAATAGTAAAGGTACTTCCTTTTCCCTCGACACTTGTAGCACTTACTTCTCCGTGATGCAATTCTGTGAAAGCTTTCACAATAGCCAAGCCAATACCCGTACCACGTCCAGCATTCTTTGCTTGATAGAAACGATCAAAAATATAAGGAAGCTCATCACTTGAAATACCACAACCATTATCTGCCACACTAATCATAACACGTCCATTCTCTTCTTTAGCTGTCAGAGTGATTTCTCCACCTTCAGACGTATATTTTAGGGCATTACTAAGAAGATTATAACAGATTCGCTCTATCTTATCTTGATCTGCTCTGAGCATAACCGCATCAGGAGCATTCATACTAATGGCAATATGCTTCTTCTGTGCAGAGGCACTGAAAAGCATAATCCATTGTTTCATACTTTCCGAAAGATTAAAGTCGGAGAGGCGTAGTTCCATCTTACCATTCTGCACCTTACGGAAGTCAAGAATCTCACTGACCAATTGTGTCAGGACAAGCACATTACGTTGTACTATCTGAAGCATACTTCGTTGTTGTGAATTAAGGTTATCATCATGCATGATATAGTTCACAGGATCAGCTATCAACGTAAGTGGTGTACGCAATTCATGACTTATATTTGTGAAAAACTGAAGTTTTGCTTTGTTGGCATCTTCTTCTATTCTTCGCTTCATAAGGATAGTTCGATAGATATAAACCATAATACCTATCAGCAAGAAAAGGATTATACTAAAAAGCACAATATACATCTTTTGATGATTATATTGCACCAAATAAGTATCCACTTTCCCATGAAGTGCATTGAGACGAGCTGTTTGCTTATTCATCTCTTCATTCTGCATAAGTAGAACATTAGCGTTTGCCTTTGTTACCAATGCACCTTTTAGATAGTTGTCACGCTTATAAGGCTTCTTCTCAAGGATATTCAACGCGAGTTGCATAACAGAATCGCCTCGGGTAGGATAGATATAAGAAGCTTCTAAATTACCATCACGAACATTCTCCATACCTCCTCCTGGTACAGGAAGAGCATCTATTCCAACTATTCTTATTCCCTTAACCTTATGCTTCTTTATAGATTGCAAAGCACCTAAAGCCATACGGTCATTTTGTGCAAAGACGTATTGGATAGGCTCTTTTGCTTGTGAGAGTACACTGTCCATAGCCATTACACCACTCTCTTTCACCCAATCTCCATGCTTACGAGCAATCACTTTTATCCCAGAATAATCCTTTAGTGCATCCATAAAACCACGATTGCGTTCTATGGCGGGCGACGATGCTTGTAATCCACAAATCTCAGCTATATTCCCTTTACCATCTAACTGCTGCCCGATGAAATTGCCTATTTCGTATCCAGCCTCATAGTTATCAGCCCCTATAAAGGCTGTGTACTTTTTTGAATCGGTCTTACGATCGAAGAGGATAACAGGGATTCCGGCATCGTATGCTTTATCAATGACCGATGAAATCGTATGAATTTGATTGGGAGAAACAATAAGAAGGTTGACTCCTTCCTTTATAAACTGTTCAATCTGTTGTTTCTGTAACCTGTCATTATCATTAGCTGAAGCAAATTTTAGTGTTACATTATCATGCTGATAGGTACTCATCACAAGTTCGTTGTTGAGCTTATCACGCCAAATATCTTCAGAACACTGAGATACTCCTATAACATATTTTTTTACGTTGTTATCCGAACAAGCTGAAAACAACAAAGTGAAAATTAGTATGTATAACCATTGCTTCATCTGCATAAATATCAAAAAAGATTATGTATAATACAGGTTTATTGCAGCAAAGATACATTCTTTTTTTTGTATTTGCAAGGAATCAAGACGTTATTATGCGAGCAAATAAATAACGACAGATAGTCCTGAAACGTCTTTGTATCTTCCTATGAGATTTTCCGTTAAATGCGTAGACTTTTTACGTATAGCTTTAACGGAAGAACAGCAATGATTCATTAAATAAAAACATAGCCAAGACTATCAAACTATCTATTTTATAATCATTATCTGACATAGGCAACTGTTTCGTTTTACCCCAAATCGCTCATTAGAGCCTAAACATATTTTATTTTATTATCGAGCTGATTGTTTGTTTCTGGAACATAAGCGCAGTGGGTTACATCAAGTTACAAAGACAGACAAGATGCCAATAAGAACATAAAAGATGTTAGGAAACAATACCATAATAATAAGAAATATACATTTTGTGGTCTAATGACCGACTTGGGGTTAATACGATGAAAATTCAGACAACAGCCCGAAAAATCATCACATAATTTCGAATAAAACATCTATAAATAAGGATAAAAACACGCATAAAAAGCAAGTTTGTAACCAACAGAGAATCAAATGATTATAAAGTACCAAGATAAAAGATGCTTACTTGGACTTCAAAAGGGCGTTAGTAAGCCCTCAAAAGAGCATCTTTTGCAACTCAATTAGCCGTCTTTTAGAAGCCAAAAAAGCATTTATTGATTTCAATCTGCTTGAAAATAGTTTACAAACCTCAATCAATAAGGGAATAAACAGTTTGTAGGCAATGGATAGATATAGTATCAATTTGAATTTAACCTTATAGCCTATCCCCTTTATAAAACCATCTAATTTGGGATAGTCATACTAAGGAAGTGTATAAGTCTTATTCTATTTCCAATCTATGCTTTTAACAGAAGAACCTAAAAAAAAAATGTATAAAAAGAAATTTGTTTAAATAAAATTTGTATATTTGAATATCTTTTATTAATTTTGCACCCGCTTTCAGGGTAATAATGCGATATTACCAACAAATCTTTAAATTACAGATTTTAAACACCTTATAAGCTATAACCACCCAAATAATTATAGACACAAAAAATAATTTTATATATATTAAATAAAAATGAAACAAGACAAAGAGAAGAAGGCCTATATAGAGCCTCAAATTTTGACGTTTAGCTTGGCTGGGGATTGCCCAATCTTGGCTGGTAGCCCTCCTGTTAATACAACTCCTGAAGTGATTCCCCCTGTGGAGGATAATACAGACACAGAATTGGTGGGCGAGTAAGTTTTAAATCTTTTTATTATTTGTGATAAAAAAGACATTAACTATAATGAAGATTAATAATTTCAGAAATTGCTTTACGCATAAGTCGGGCGTAAAAACGCTCACATTTGTTTGTCTCAGCGGTTTGACCGCTCTGGGACTTACCGGCTGTTCAGACAACGATTTTGATTCGGTAGTAAATAATCAGGAGAACGGCACAGCTGTTGCTTTCAATGTAGGTGTGGCAGGTGACAATACACAGACTACACGTGCCTTGACCCGTGCTGCCTATGCTGATCAGTTGAGCGATTTTGGCTTGAAGCCAGAGGATCTCGTTGACCAGAAGCTTGCTGTTGAGGGCAATAGCGACTACTGTCTTGTTGAGACAACCTTGCCAGGTATTTACAATGAAGACTTTAAGTCAAATCCTGCAACCCGTGCTGACATCATTACCACTGCAACACTTGGCAAGTTCTCTGCCATTGGTTCTCGTGGTGCATCAGCCTCTGCCCTTAGCTCTTGGTTCCACAATGAGGAGGTAGGTGCTAACGGTACTTTCAAGAACACGTTCTATTGGGCAATGAGCCAGCCTTATGCTAAGTTCTATGCTGTCTATCCACAGATTACAGATGCTTATGACAAGCTGGCTCTTTCTTCACAGGGTACTTCAGTTCCTTACGTGAACGTACAGGTAGAGACTGATGCTACTAATCAGAAGGACCTTATGACAGCTTGCTCTGGTGAGACTCCTGTACAGTACGTAACACAGGGTACAGCACCAGTTGTTCCTATTAAGTTCCAGCACGCAATGACAGCTATCCGCTTCAAGCTCGGCGAGAATGTTGCAGCTGGTCACAATATTACCAAGATTGAGATTGTAGATGCTTTGAGCAAGGGTAAGTTTACATTGCCTTCAGGTGTGCTCCTAACATCTACTGGCGATCTTGACCGTGCGTGGACAGATGTGAAGGATAAGGCAACCTTCAAAGTTGACGGCTTGAACGTAAGCACATCGGGTACGAATAAGATTATCACCGGTAGAGATAATAATGACAACTACACCTTCTATATGATTCCACAAAGTCTTGCTGGTGTGAGAGTTAATATCTACTTTGACAACGCTGGTACTCCAGCTATCACTGCTGCGCTCAGGGGCTCTTGGAAGGCCGGTACAACAAAGACCTATGAGCTTTCTCAGAAAGCTGGTAGCTTTGAGTATGTGCTGAACCCATCATCGCCTGGTATTGCTGCTAAGGATGCTACAACAACAAGTACATATATGGTTCAGTCATACATTACAGAGAATGGTGTGAAGAAGCCTCTGAAGTGGAAGGTTGTTGATTACAAGGTTAATGGTGCTTCTGTAGCGAAGCCTGAATGGCTGACAAACCTTACTCTGGAAGGTGGTAATGGTAGTACAACTTCTGCTGGTGAGACTGGTACAGCAACTATCACACAGAACGTTAAGGACCTTCTCAAGGAGCGTAATGAGGGCTTGCAGAAAGCAACAGCTGTAACAAACTATAACCTCTCTAACAAGACTGGTGCTGACGCAATTGAGAATACCGCTAACAGCTACGTAATCTCTGCGCCAGGTACTTACCGTATTCCTTTGGTATATGGTAATGCTATCAAGGGCGGATCAACTAACGAGTCAGCTTATATCAGTAAAGCTTCAAGTGTATACTTGCCGAAAGATGGCGGTGGTTTTTATGACGAGGACCTTGTTCTGCATAAGTTTGTTGATCATTTGGACAGAGAAATCACAAGTCCTTACATCAATGTGCAGAATCGTTCTTATGCTGCAAAACTTGCAGAGGTTGTATGGACTGATGTGCCAGGTGTTGTAAGCAATCTTGAAGTTAAGCAGAATGGTGGAGATAAGGACTTCCTTACATTCACTGTTAACGAAAATCAGCTTGCTAATGGTAATACCATTGTTGCCGTTACAGATGATTCAGGTAAGGTTCTTTGGTCTTGGCATTTATGGTTTGCTCCTAAGACTGCGCTCGATCCAATCAAGTTTACAAGTGCAGGTACTACTTATAACTTTACAAACGAGACGCTGGGTTGGAAGTACACAAAGTGGATGGCAAAGACGGAAGCACGCAAGGTAACTGTTGTTATCGAGCAGGAAGGCTCAGGAAAGAAGGGTGAGATTGAAATCGAGCAGGCTGGTGATGATGCTGTCCGTGAGGGATACTGCACACTCTACCAGTGGGGTCGTAAGGATGCACTCCCAGGAGTAGATAACATTAGCGGTTACTCTTATGAAAGCAGTTATCAAAAGATTCCAGACCAAGCTGAGCATAATGAGCCATACAGAACTATTATGTTAGGTCGTACAATTGGACGTGGTATTTGCAATCCAGGTGTAATGCTTCCAGAGGTAGGTGCAGGTAAGTTGGGTTGGCAGTACAAGCAGTACATTAACCTGTGGTCAATTAATAGTAATACAATTGATGGTTTGAATTCTGTTGTTGTTAAGACTATTTACGACCCATCTCCAGTAGGTTATCAGATGCCTAATGCATACGTTTTCAAGGACTTCAATACTACGGATGCAACATGGGATAATGGATACACTCTTCGTGCTGATAATAATAAGGAAATCTACTTCCCAGCGTGTGGTGCACGTAGTGCTGGAAAATTAGTTCAGAAGAATGTGGCTGGTTTCTATTGGACTGGTGTTGCAGTAGAGGTTGGCGGTCAGTTAGGTTATGCATGGCGTGCCAAGATGGCAAATGGCTCTTTGTCATTGCCAGTTAAAAATAGTGATGCACGAAATGCTTACAGCTATGCATTCGGCGTTCGCCCAGTAGCAAGTCCTACGAATTAATTCTCAGTCACTTTAAATATTAAGGGCTGCATTAAAATGGTTTCATTTTGATGCAGCCTTTTTGTAAATTAGAATTAAGTGTAGACTTCTTATACTCTGTGAGAAAATAATATATTGGTGTCCGATAAAACTTTTTTAGAGTTATCTGTGTTAGATAAAATAGGCTAAAAATTATGATTTCATTAATTTATCTGGTTGTTATAGGTCTTGCCTTGTCAAAATAAGCACATTTTATAACACTTACAGTTTGAAACTAAAAACCAAGCCCCTGGATAATTAAAACGGCTGCAACACCGATAGATAAAGAGATACAGAGCTTTCAGTTTATTTTTACCAGACAGCAATAAAAATAATAAAAGAGTGAGAGGATTGAAAGGAATAGTAGCAACGTCTTAACTCCATTTCACTCCTTAACTCCTTTAACTCCTAAAAACAGCAAAGGAGCGAAAGAAAAAAGACTAATGTCTTAACTCCATTTCACTCCTTAACTCCTTAACTCCTAAAAACAGCAAAAGAGCGAAAGGAAAAAGACTAATGTCTTAACTCCCTTCAACTCCTTAACTCCTTTAACTCCTCTTGAAATCTCCTTAACTCCCAAAAGAGCCTTATTCCGGATAGAACTTCACGCAAACAGGGTGGCTGAGGACAATATCCTGATGAGTATTCTTAAGCAAGCCCGTATCCTTATCACGTGAGTAAACCTGTATAGAGTTATCATCACGACAAGCAACGAGCAGGAAGTTGCCATTTGGGGTGATAGCAAAGTTGCGTGGATGTTTACCAGTAAGTTGCGCACCCACACGAGTCAAGGTACCCTTATTGCCTACACGGAAGATAGTGATACCATCACCCTTCAGACGTGTGCTTGTATAAACAAACATACCATCAGGACTGACATGGATATCAGCACCCCCACGTGCGTTAGCGTTATCAGCAGCGATAGACTGAAGTTCCTTTAACTTACCGTCACTATAACTATAAACAATCACCTTACCAGACAACTCGTTCATAAGGTAAGCATATCTACCATTAGGAGAGAAAACAAGATGACGTGGACCAGAACCTGGTTTTACATTAGCCGCAATACCATGATCCTCTAACTTCTTATCACGCTTGTTATAAGAGAAACAAAGAATACGGTCGCCACTAAAGTCGGTTGTAAGGATATAACCATCAGGCGCAAAGATAGCACAATGTGCATGAGGTGTGTTCTGACGTGAACGGTTAGGACCACTCTTCACACTACCCAACTGCAACAAAGACTTATCGAGTGTTCCATTCTTAAGAATTGGGAAGACAGAGATAGTACCCCCAGAGTAGTTAGCAGTAAGTGCAATCTTGCCATCTGTAGACACATAACAAGGATCGCCACCATGCGTTAGCTGTGAGTTTTTAAAAGCGAAAGTACCGTTTACAGGGTCGTAACCAATGCTATTAAGAACAGCTGTCGCATTATTCTTCTCGCTAACAGCATAGATATTACGACCATCCTTGCTGAAAGTAAAATAAGAAGGATTGTCAACCTTTAACGAAGTGATACCCGATGCCTTACCAGTAGACTGGTCGAAAGAGAATGAATACAACCCCTGACTGCCAGCATCAGTATAGGTTCCGACAACCATCTTGATATTACTGTCGGCAAAACCGAACACAGGACTAACGGCCAAAGCCGCACCTAATAAAATAGATTTAAAATTCATCTTTGTTTAATCTGCTATATTTGTTTATATTTTATGTTTCACCTATTATAATATAATAAGCCCCTCACTTATTCCCTTCTTTCAAGATATAAGAAGTAGCTTTATAGCGCTACAAAAATAAATAAAACTATGATAAACCTCTATCTTTTTTACCATTTTTGACTTCCCCGCTTTGTTTTTAAGTTTTTAAAAACATTCGCAGAGAGATAAGACTAATATTTTGACTGTTTAGTAAGGCAGAAGTTCAAACATCAAAGACAACGAATATTATAAGGTAAGATGTAAGAACAACATTAAACAAAACCTTGGAGAAACACAATAACAGACTCAAACGAGCGAACATTTTAGTTAAATAATCATAAACTACATATAATCTTACTATCCAAAACAATTATATAAGGTTGAAAATAAGTACCTTTGCAGTCCGATTATTAAGGGGGATTTTCTTAGAACCCCATACGATACGTGTTAATAGTGTTGTCTTTGGCCGGGCAGCATGGTTAGGTCAAGCACAGTCGTAAAAATAGAAAACGTTTTTTAGTAGTAAAATTATTAATTTTTTAGAATGGACACTTTAAGTTACAAGACTATTTCCGTAAACAAGGAAACAGCTAAGAAAGAGTGGGTCGTTATTGACGCGAGCGATCAGGTTGTAGGTCGCCTTTGCTCTAAAGTAGCTAAGCTTCTTCGCGGAAAGTACAAGCCAACTTTCACCCCACACGTAGATTGTGGTGACAACGTAATCATTATCAATGCAGCTAAGGTTGTATTCTCTGGTAAGAAGGAGACTGATAAGGTTTACACACGTTATACTGGTTACCCTGGTGGTCAGCGTTTCAACACACCTGCACAGCTTCGTACTCGTAAGAACGGTATTGACAAGATGATTCGTCATGCTGTTAAGGGTATGTTACCAAAGGGTCCTTTAGGTCGTCATCTGTTGGATAACCTCTATGTTATCGAAGGTACAGAGCTCAACGGTCTCGAGGCACAGAAGCCAAAGGCAATTGATATTAACCAGTATAAATAATAAGGAGAAAGATGGAAGTAATTAATGCAATTGGTCGCCGTAAGAGCGCTGTAGCGCGTGTTTACCTCTCAGAGGGCACCGGTAAGATCACAATCAACAAGAAAGATTTAACTGAATTCTTCCCATCAGCTATCCTGCAGTACGTGGTTAAGCAGCCACTGCAGTTGCTCGGTGTAGAAGGTCAGTATGACATTAAGGCCAACCTCGATGGTGGTGGCTTTACTGGTCAGAGCCAGGCACTGCGTCTTGCTATCGCTCGTGCATTGGTTAAGGTTAACGCTGAAGATAAGAAAGCACTTAAGGACCAGGGATTCCTGACACGCGACAGCCGTACTGTTGAGCGTAAGAAGCCAGGTCAGCCAAAGGCTCGTGCTCACTTCCAGTTCAGTAAGCGTTAATATTTTCCTTTGGAACTTGGAACTTGGAACTTTGACCATTGAAGTTGGAACATTGAACAGTTGACATTGAACATTGAACTTGGAACATTGAACTTTATGATATGTTTTGTTTGATAAAAGAATAAAACGAAGCAGAAAGGTAAAAGTTCAAACAGAAAGCTGAAAGGCTAAAGCTCAAATTTCAAAGCTCAAAGTTCAAAGGAAAAGGGTTTAGTATCTAAACTGACGCGATTCCTTATCGGGGGACTACCCGTCAGTTGATTCTAACAAAGCGTGGTGAAGCTCATTCGCCAAGAAAGAATTAAAAAGAAAGTAAACAAGTAAAAACAAACAAAATGTCAAGAACAAATTTTGACCAGTTATTGGAGGCAGGATGTCACTTTGGCCACCTCCGTCGCAAGTGGAATCCAGCTATGGCTCCTTACATCTTCATGGAGCGCAATGGTATCCACATCATCGATCTTCACAAGACTGTAGCTAAGATAGACGAGGCAGCAGAGGCACTCAAGGGTATCGCTAAGAGTGGTAAGAAGATCTTGTTCGTCGCTACTAAAAAACAGGCTAAGGAAGTTGTAGCTGAGAAGGCTGCAGCTGTTAACATGCCATACGTAAACGAGCGTTGGGCTGGCGGTATGCTGACCAACTTCCCAACTATCCGTAAGGCTGTGAAGAAAATGACGAACATCGACAAGTTGATGAACGACGGAACATTCTCTAACCTCTCTAAGCGTGAGCTTTTGCAGATTTCACGTCAGCGTGCTAAGCTCGAGAAGAACCTCGGTTCTATCTCAGATTTGACTCGTTTGCCATCTGCACTCTTCGTTGTAGACGTAATGAAGGAGCACATCGCTGTTAAGGAGGCTAACCGTCTCGGCATTCCTGTATTCGGTATCGTTGATACCAACTCTGATCCAAAGAACATCGACTATGTTATTCCAGCTAATGACGATGCTAAGGATTCAGTAGAGGCTATCCTCGCTGCTTGCTGCGGTGCTATTGCAGAGGGTCTTGAGGAGCGTAAGGCTGAGAAGGCTGACGAGAAGGCTGCTGCAGAGCAGGCTGAAGAGGCTGCTGAGGCTAAGCCAAAGCGTGCTGCTCGTAAGGCAGAAGAAGCTCCAAAGGCAGAGAACGAAGCACCAGCTGCTGAGTAATTAAAAGAAACATAGTGGGCGCTGGTGAGTGCTAATGAGCTTCTATATTATTTATAATACGTGAAGTTTATTATCCCTCATCAACGCCCACAATATTTAATAATATTAGAAAGGAAAACAAAAAATGGCTATATCTATTGAAGATATCAAGAAGCTCCGCGCTATGACTGGCGCAGGTCTGGCTGACGTAAAGAAGGCACTCACAGAGGCTGAAGGCGATTACGAAAAGGCAAAGGAATTGATCCGTGAGCGTGGTTTGGCTATCGCTGCTAAGCGTTCTGACCGTGAGACATCAAACGGTTGTGTACTCGTTAAGCAGGTAGATGGTTTTGCTGCTATGGTTGCTATCAAGTGTGAGACAGACTTCGTTGCTAATGGTCAGGACTTCATCGCCCTCGTTCAGGAGATTCTGGACGCTGCTGTTGCTAACAAGTGCAAGAGCCTTGATGAGGTTAAGACACTTAAGCTCGCTAATGGCGAGGATGCTGCTACAGCAGTTCAGCAGCGTTCTGGTGTTACTGGTGAGAAGATGGAGCTCGACGGCTACAACTTCCTTGAGGGTGAGAACTTGTCTGTTTATGACCATATGAACAAGCACACTCTCGCAACTATCGTTCAGCTCAATGAGAACAACGAGGAGGCTGGTCACAAGGTAGCTATGCAGGTTGCAGCTATGAAGCCAGTAGCTCTTGACGAGGCATCTATTCCACAGTCTGTTAAGGACGAGGAGTTCAAGGTTGCTGTTGAGAAGACTAAGGAAGAGCAGATTGAGAAGGCTGTTGTTGCTGCTATCAAGAAGGCAGGTATCAACGCTAACCTCGTTGACAGTGAAGACCACATCGAGTCTAACATCAAGAAGGGTTGGTTGACACGTGAGGAGGCTGACAAGGCTATCGAGATTCGCAACACTGTTGCTGCTGAGAAGGCTGCAAACCTCAACGAGGATATGATTCAGAACATCGCTAAGGGTCGTCTGAACAAGTTCTTCAAGGAGAATTGTCTCGTTGATCAGGAGTTCCAGTTCGGTGATGGCGACAAGCAGAGCGTTAGCGAGTGGCTTAAGGCTCAGAGCAAGGATCTTAAGATTGTTGCTTACAAGCGCTTCACTCTCGCTGCAGAGTAATCACAGAGCTTCATTAGAAGAAAGATATGGGAGTTGCAGGATAGCCATTAGGCTCCTGCAACTCTCTTTTATTAGAAGTTAGGGCTTATTAGACTAATTGGGCTAATTGGACTAATAAGGCTAATAAGGCTAATTGGGCTAATAAGACTAATTGGGCCAATAAGCCCAATAATTTCCTAAAACTACCAACAATGAAAATCTTTGCAGTCGGCATGAATTATGCCGAACATAATAAATCGCTAAACGAAACGTTATCTAAAAAGGAAGGACCAGTAATCTTCACTAAGGCAGACTCTGCCCTACTGAAAGATAAAAAGCCTTTCTTCATTCCCGATGACCTGGGAACGATTGAATATGAAACGGAACTCGTGGTGCGTATCTGTCGATTGGGGAAGACCATCTCAGAGCGCTTCGCTCATAGATACTACGATGCTGTGACAGTTGGTATTGACTTCACAGCTCGCGAATTACAACAAAAGCTAAGAGCGCAAGGACTACCATGGGACCTCTGCAAAGGATTTGATGGTTCGGCTGCTTTAGGCGAATGGATATCAAAGGATAAATTCCTTGATGTACAACGACTCCGCTTCCACCTTGACATCAATGGACAGACGGTTCAGGAAGGATGTACAACTGACATGCTATACAAAGTAGATGAAATCATCAGTTACATTAGTCGCTACTTTACCCTCAAGACTGGCGACATCATCTATACAGGCTGTCCATCAGGTTGTGGACTTGTACATATCAATGACCATATGGAAGGATACATTGAAGAGAGAAAGGTTCTCGACTTTAATTGCAAGTAAAATAAGGAGAGTAAGTGAAAGACTTCTAAACGATTACAACATAGATTTCTATACTCTCCAATTAAGGAACTCAAATAATCAACCGAACAGAGGGAATAACTGACAAAAAGACTTAAGAAGGAATACATCAATAAAATGACGAAAGGAATCAACAAGCTGTTAATGAAACGTTCAGCAATACTCTGCCTTATACTTCTGTTGGGTTGTATAAAACTATCAGCTCAACAGCAAAGATTTTTCAACCTAACGGTTCAAGATGTGACAATAGACTCGCTATTGCCACTTTTCCGTTATGCTATCCCTGTTGGTGAACAGTACGCTGATTCTATCTACGAATTGGAGATACGCTATCCTGAGTTTATGGACATGAGCAAGGCAGACATTGAACGCTACAATGCATTGACAAGTGTTGTCCCTCCTGCATTACCAGAGATACATCAGCAGATGACTGTGGAACGTAAGCGTGGTGTATTAGAGATATCTCTAATGCCTATCGTTCAGCGCAATGGAAAGAAGCAGTTCCTCGTCAGTTTCATGATAGCGCTTACATCTCGTCCTAAGAAAACAACGACGAAGAAGACAAAAGGTATTGAGACTCGTACCGGTGGCATATCGGTATCTACTGTCTCAAATCGCTACGCTGCACATTCCGTTCTTGCAAGTGGTAAGTGGGCAAAGATACGTGTTCCTGCTAATGGTGTCTATCAGTTGACCAATGATCTAATCCGTCGTGCCGGCTTCTCTAATATTGACAAAGTCAAAATCTATGGCTATGGTGGAAACTTGCAGAAGGAGGTTCTTACAGCTGACGACATCACTTCATTTGATGATTTAAAAGAGGTACCAACCTATAATAGTAATGGTAGACGGCTCTTCTATGCACGTGGACCTGTTAGTTGGGAAAGCAACACATCGGTAAAGAGAATCCGCAACCCTTATTCTAACTATGGTTATTACTTCCTAACAGAAGACAACAACAGTGCTCCTGCAACTGTTTCAGATAGCACAACCTTCCTCAACAGTTTCTATCCATCAGCAGGTGACTATCATAGTCTGCATGAGGTAGATAACTTCAGTTGGTATCACGGAGGTCGAAACCTCTTTGAAGAGACTCCATTAAAACTGAACGAAGGTAAGGTGTTCACCTTGGCAAACAAAGCACGTGCTACAAGTGCAAAACTAACGGTAGCCGTAACAACAGGTACCTATACTTCAGTTGTAAAGGTAGAAGCAAATGGTCAATATCTTGGCGACATAAGAGTCACACCACAAGAATCCTTTGACAAAGGATATGAAGAAGTAAGAACCTATACCCTCAACACCCTCCATGCAGTTGATAGCATCAAACTGACAACCCTATCTGGTGGTCCAGCACGTCTTGACTACCTCATCATGACTTACTCTACTCCTGCGCCAGCACCTTCTTTGAAGGCTTCTTTCCCTGCCCCAGAGTATGTTTACAACATAACCAATCAAGACCATCATGCTGACGAACCTGTCAACATGGTGATTATCATCCCTACAAGTCAGAAGTTATTAGCCCAGGCAGAACGATTAGCCGACTTCCATCGTACACACGATAATATTTCTGTACGTATTGTCCCAGCAGACGAACTCTATAATGAATTCTCCAGTGGGACACCTGATGCAATGGCTTACCGCCGTTATATGAAGATGCTTTACGACCGTGCTACCAGTAACAATCTCCCACAGTCGCTCCTACTCTTTGGCGACTGCGTATGGGACAACCGTATGGTTACCAGTGCTTGTCGTAACCTTAACCCTGATGACTATCTTCTTGCCTACGAGAGTGAAAACTCATTCAGCGAGACCGACTGCTATGTCAATGATGGTTGGTTTACGTTGATGGATGATGGAGAAGGTGGAGACTTGTTAAGACGCGACAAAGAAGACCTTGGAGTTGGGCGCTTTCCTGTGACAGAGATATCAGATGCAAAGGTATTAGTTGATAAGACAATCGGATATGCTGAGAACAAGAATGGCGGAAGTTGGGAGAATATTATCATGTTCATGGGTGATGATGGAAACAATAATCTCCACATGCACGATGTCAATGAGACCGCAGAAACCATTATGTCGACCTATCCTGACTATCAAGTAAAGAAGGTGATGTGGGATGCTTACACCCGTATATCGTCTGCAACTGGTAACACCTACCCTGAGGTAAGTGCTATTATCAAGCAGCAACAGGCACAAGGTGCACTTATCATGGATTATGCTGGTCACGGAAAGGAAGACCAGATCTCTCATGAAGCAGTACTCCGCCTCAACGACTATGCCAACTTTACCAACGCTAATCTACCACTTTGGATTACCGCCAGCTGTGATATTATGCCATACGATGGTACTATCCCAACTATCGGTGAAGCAGCAATGCTAAACAAGAAGGGTGGCTCTGTTGCTTTCTGGGGTACTACTCGTACGGTATATGCTTACTATAACAAGGCAATCAATACCGCCTTCCTCAAGCATGTACTTAGCTTTACAAATGGTAAACCAACCACATTGGGCGAAGCACAGCGTTTAGCTAAATGTGAGTTGATTAATTCTAACAGCGACCTCACACCAAATAAACTGCAATATGCTTTATTAGGCGACCCTGCTCTCTCACTGAACCTCCCAACATTAGAGGTAAAAGTGGAGACAATCAATGGACAAACACCAAGTACGACAGGTTCTGTTGTACTCAAAGGTGGCTCCGTTGTAACTGTCAAAGGTTACATTGCAAAGAATGGTAGTAAGCAAGGTGACTTCAAGGGGCTACTCACTGCTACCGTACGTGACACAAAAGAACTTATTACCTGTAAGAAGCAAGAGGATACATCCGCAAGTGCGTTCCAATATTACGATCGACAGAAAGTGCTATACAATGGTACAGACAGTATCAAGAATGGTGAGTTTACATTCACCTTCGCCGTACCACGTGACATCAACTATGCAGCAGGAACAGGCTTGATGAACCTATCTGCCATTAACGACAACCACACCCTCATGGCACAAGGACATGAAGATGGCTTCACGATTGATGGTTCAGAGATTGTATACAACGACTCTATTGGTCCATCAATCTATGCTTATCTCAATTCTCCTTCTTTTGTCAATGGTGGTGAGGTCAATAGTACTCCTTACTTCTTTGCACAGATAACGGATAAAGATGGTATCAACGCTTCTGGTAATGGTATCGGACATGACATGCAGTTGACCATCGACGGCAAGTTGACGCAAACCTATATTCTGAATGATAACTTCCGATATGACTTCGGTAGCTATACATCAGGAACAACAGGCTTTAGTCTGCCTGAGCTTTCTGAGGGACCACACACTCTGCAGTTCCGTGCGTGGGACATACAGAACAACCCTTCAACCGTTACATTACAGTTCAAGGTTGTAAAAGGACTGGCACCAGAAATCTATAGTGTCAATGCTTCTAAGAATCCTGCCACGACAGAGACGACATTCATTGTTACGCACAACTATATTGGTTCAGATGTCGATATTGACATTGAAGTATTCGATATGAGCGGTCGCCTCCTATGGCACCGCAGTGAGACTGGTGTTGCATCGGGCAATGCCATTACAGCCAACTGGGACCTTACCGTTGAGAGTGGAGCAAGACTCAAGACAGGTGTCTACCTCTATCGAGTACGCCTCAGCAGTAATGGTGCGACAAAGGTATCGAAAGCTAAGAAACTAATTATCTTAGACAATAAATAACACAGAACGAACGTTTCAATCCATATAGCAACATTTAATAAGCAATCCAATTAAAATAGAATGATTAATAAGCTTCGTATAGCCATCCTCTCACTGACGGTATTTGCCTCATCTACCGTTTTCGCTCAGGATAAGAAAGACATTTTTAATCCAGTCAACACATCTGTTACCTCACAGACTATCGCTCCTGATGCACGTGCTGCAGGTATGGGTGACGTTGGTGCTGCTACCGACCCAGATGTGAATTCACAGTATTGGAACCCTGCAAAATATCCTTTTAATATTTCTCGTGCGGGTGTTTCACTAAACTACACTCCTTGGCTTCGCCAGTTGGTGAGTGACATCGACTTGGCTTATCTTTCTGGTTACTATCGTATCGGTGATTACAGTGCAGTCTCAGCTTCTATGCGCTACTTCTCTTTGGGTGAAGTACAGATGACTGACGGATCTAACATGACCATTAACCCTTATGAGATGTCAATGGACGTAGCCTACTCTCTGATGTTGAGTGAGCATTTCTCATTAGGTGCGGCTGTACGTTGGATATACTCTGACCTTACCTATAACTATACCGATGATACCGCGCCAGGTTCTGCCTTTGCAGCCGACTTGTCTTGCTATTATCAGAACTATATCAATATCGGTGAGCGTGAGTGCCAGTTGGGCTTAGGTATGAATATTTCAAACATCGGTTCAAAGATTACCTTCGGTGGTGATAATCGCTCTGAGTTCATCCCAACCAACCTTCGTTTAGGTGCTTCGTTGATGATTCCTATCGATGAATTCAACCGTTTTACCATTGCTGCTGATGCTAATAAGTTATTAGTCCCTACCTATCCAAAGCGCAAGGCTGATGAAACACAGGTAGACTATGATAACCGTCTTCAGAAGGAATATTATGACGTATCTTCTATCTCTGGTATCTTCAAGAGCTTCGGTGATGCACCTAATGGTGCTTCTGAAGAGTTACAGGAGATTCAGTGGAGCTTAGGTGCTGAATATACTTATAATGATAAGTTCTCACTCCGTGCTGGTTACCACCACGAAAGCGAAAACAAAGGTAACCGCAAGTACTTCACTGTCGGTGCAGGCTTCAAGATGAATGTCTTCTCACTGGATGCCGGATATGTTATTGCAACAGCTAAGAACAACCCACTTGATCAGACCCTCCGTTTCTCTTTATCATTTGACATGGATGGTATAAAAGATTTGTTTAAGAGGAGGTAAAGACCTCCCCCAGCCCCTCCGAAGGAGGGGAGAACCTAATGGGAAACTATTAGAGCAGACTTAGTTATCCGCTTCTTACCTTATTCATTAATTATTTAGCATTAACTCTCAACCAACCTTCTGCTTATCTATTTGTATAGACATCCCCCTCCTTTGCAGGGTAACAGGAAGGTTCTCCTTATATAAGAATATGACCAATTCTACCCTATCCATCCCATCTTTCCGTGTCGGAATGGGATACGACGTACACAAACTCGTTGAAGGACGCGACCTATATTTAGGTGGTATCAAAATTGAGCATACCCTTGGACTCCTTGGACACAGTGATGCTGACGTACTCATTCACGCTATCTGTGATGCCCTACTCGGTGCTGCTAATATGCGCGATATTGGTTATCATTTCCCCGACACCTCTGCTGACACACTCGATATGGACTCAAAGGTCATTCTTCGCAAGACCATTGACCTCTTGGCAACAAAGGGTTATCGAGTAGGAAACATCGATGCTACGGTATGTGCCGAGCGTCCAAAGATAAACCCACATATCCCTGCTATGTGCAAATGTCTGTCTGATATCATCGGTTGTGACATCGACGCCGTATCTATCAAGGCTACCACTTCCGAGCGCATGGGCTTCGTTGGTCGTGAAGATGGTATGGCTGCATACGCAGTTTGTATGATTGTAAAGGCATGAGATAATTGAAGCATAGTATTTTAGCATTATCCTCATCATATAGGAAAAGACATAAACATCTAAGCATACTATCATCTCTCATTGATAATAAAGACTAAAGGCTGAAATCCTTCATTGGGTTTCAGCCTTTTTTTTAAAACCCAAATCAATCAAGATAGAGCTTTTTACTTCTAATTATAACGGCATTTTTTAATTATAACACGCTTTTCTATTATGATGCAGGTGCCCAGCACATATTGTGCAGATCGTTAACACCAATGGTGCAAACGCCTCGCACCAGACGAAATGTTAATATGATAGAGGCAATTCATACTTAGATCTAAGAGCATTATATACACAAGTTCGGAATAAGAAAAAGCTTGTAAAAGTGTAGAGACAACCATTGACCAAGCGTACTGGGGATACTAACAGCTTTAGAGGTTAGTGTATGACGTGTAAAAACATGAAATAAAAGTTGCTGTCACTCCTGTCACTCCAATAACTCTTGCATATGATTACTTAACAAGAGGTTACGAGAAGTGTTAAAAGTGACAGCAAACTAAATAAAAAAGAAATTAGGTTATTGAGATAGAGATTCTATATCAATAACCTAATTTCTTTATGCCAAAGTATTCTCAGCTTAGCTCATAGAAGATTCATGTCTGATTCTTATAACAAACGCTCAATCTCCTGCTCAAGATTCTTAATCTGTGATGGGTTCTTCACAATATTGTTACCTCTATCAATGAGATAGATGATTGGAACCGTCTGTGCAGGAGCTGTATAAGCTTGACTGATACCAGTATCATCATAGACATTAATCCATGGCAGATTAGCCACCTGCTCTTTCCAGAAATGAGCATTATCGTCTAATGAAACCATATAGATTTCGAAGCCACGGTCATGGTACTTATTGTAAAGTTCGCGCAGTTGCATAATATATTCTGTAGAACCCTTTGCTGCAAAGACATGGAAGTCGAGCAGAACGACCTTACCTTTCAAATCAGTAAGATGGCGTTCTACACCACGGTTGTCACGTAATGGAAGGTCGACAACACCTAATTCCTTAGCTTCTATCTCCACTGGCTTATTCTGTGCCTTCACAATGCGCTCATCCTTCATACCCTTAATCGTGATATTATGGAGATTCTGCGTACGCTCTGAACCCGGATAATAGGTATCCCAACTGGTTGCAACAGCACCGAACACCTTATTGTCAGCTACGTCTCTTGATGGATCAAATATCAAATGTGCTTGATTACCTATTACAATATACTGGAACAAAGCAAAATAGCTATAGGCACGCATTGGCTCCTTGAAGATATAGTTGCGTGATACATCCTGCTTATAGTCGCTCATCAATACTGTGATAATTGAATCAGCAAGGTCAGGACGTTCTGCAAGAATAGACTGGCAACGTGCTTGTAAGTCAATTTGCTTCAGTGCCAATTCCTTGATTTTCTCATTCTCATAGGAACCCTTCACACTATAATCGGTAGCCATCTGCGGATAAGTAGCCTTCACATCAACTGTCTCTGTAGAATCAATACCAATATTGATAATCTGTCCAGCAATGCGAAGTCGATAGAACTCTGGATTATCCACCTTATCACCTGAGAACGAAAAATCGCCCTTTTCATCGAGTTTAACAGAGTCAACAGTAGAAAATCCATTGAGTCCGTTATGCTCAAAATAGAGCAAAGAGTCCTTGGCATTTGCAATAGAACCTGTCACATGGAACTTTTCTCCCGCACAACTTGCCAGTGCAGCGAGTCCAACAATCGCAAAGCCTGCCGCCAAAATGTTTCCGATTTTATGCTTCATTGTTTAATAGATATTACGTTTTTATCTTATCTTCCTTGCAAAGGTAACGTAAAATGATAAAACTGCAAAGCAAATATCGTCAAATATTATCAAATTCACTATACTTAAACAAAACTTCCTCCAGCCACTAAAAAGAGATAACATTGATTACTTATAGCCGTATCTTAAACCCAAATCTACTTTTTAAAGAAACACTGAGATATATGTGCATAGAGGGCTGAGCAGACTATTATTTCATCTCTTTTTGATAAAAATTTATCGATTTCATCGAGATTAATCAAATAAGAGTAACACTTATAAACCAAGTGACTTTATAAATAATTGGATGCAAAAAGGGCTTATATCAAATGACAACATTGATACAAGCCCCTTATATATTTTTGTATTCATCTACCCTCTTTCACGATATTATCAACATTTGGTAATTACAATGTAACAGCCTATTTGATGTATAACATCAGGGTTTCAGAATACTTTTCTAACGTAGCAAGATAATCCATAGTACCATGTTATAGATACCTTGCTCGTAGTTTTGTTATCTACTAATTTATTTTACCAGAACCTTCTTACCATTAATAATGTAGATTCCTGGATTTAATTTCCCTTTATCGTTCGCATCTCTTACTTTCATTCCATTGATAGAATAGACAGTACCATCATTTTGATTCGCGGAGTCTATCTTGTCTATAGCAATACCTGTAACAGTGTTATTTGACGTATGACTCGTACCTATAATGTTAACACTACGCAAGTAGTACCCCAGTCCAGTTACCACCAAGCCATTCTGTTTTAACTCTTCGATAACCTTAGGTTCGAGGTCAAGACTATAGGTCTTTTCATCTTTCCCACTATCCAAGTTGATAATACTACCATATTGTGCGCTAAACGAGAACTTAGGTCTTTTTGAATCAGTAGGATTCTTTTTATTCTGGCGTAAGAAAATCTTTCCACCTGGATTAACATCTCTCACCACAAACTCAAGTTTTTGTCCTTCTCCTAAATTCGCAAACAACTCTGCTGGGATAATTGTTTCACCCCACTGGATTTCTTTGAAGCCACTCCATATAGCATCCTTCTTTGATGAATGACAAACGGTGTATAAACGGATGTTCTCACATTTCAGTACACAGCCTTCACTCTTTAGTAACTTACTAAGTGCTTCTGTCACAACGAAAGTTACCTGTGCGTCATTCTTAGCAAGCTCTGGCTTAAGCGTTGTGATAGCTTTTCCACTTTTATTAAAGATATCAAGACTTGCTTTTTGATTAGGGTCGCAGACCTCAAGGTCCATTACCAACTGATCACCAGGCTTTATGTTAGTAAACTTCTCTTTTGCAAGTTCAAGACTTTTCTTCTGATTCTGTCTATATTCTGGTAAGTTTCCAATCCATAGTAGTTCATTTGCTCGTTTAAAAACGCGCAACCAGTCAATTTCTGTAACGAACTCCTTAGGGACCTTATTAATATCACCTCCATACTTCGGATTTAATTCCGGGTAGAGAGTTCCACCAAATCCTTCATATGGATACATACTTGGTAGTATTTCTGTATTAGCCTTCCATGCCTTACCACCTACTTGTCCTGTGATAGCAACGTCCCAAACACGGTCCTCTCCATACTTTGAAAGGTTTTGTGCTAAGAGTGCATTATAACGATATGGATACTTCGAGTTTTTTGATTTATATCGATTATCCTTTGTACGGAAAACGGATCTAACTCTTCCATCTAAGAGGAAAGTTACGGCTAAGTGCATTGGATCACCTGGCTCTGGGTCAATCTGTGCGCCATAAACATGGAAATCTTTTCCTGGGTCGAAGTCAATTTCCCTTACACGATCTCCATAGTCATTATGGTTATAAGTATTATTGGGGTATCCGTTTTTCCAACCGGCATCGTAGTCCATTCCATGGGTAGTTTGATGCAGATAAAAGCCTTTCTCTTTCATTGCATCTTTTCTGTCCTCATTAACAAAGAACTCTTGTAAATCAATCTCAAATGTACTTGCTCCATTACAGTGACGGAGCCATAGTGCCATCCAAGTTCCGAACTCATATGGAATCTTAGCCTTTACCTCTATACGTGAGTAGAGAGGGTAGTAAGTTCCATGTTCTAACCCTTTAGCTTTCACCAAGTCTGCTCCGTTAGCATTACGACTGGAGAGTGCACCAGACCACCAACCGTATTTACCAAAGTCATGTTTAGGTTTAAAAGGTGGTTGTACCTTTACGCTGTAATCGGTCCCAGCAGGGTCTTTTTTAGCGTCAGGACGACGTCCTGTTAAAAGAGGTTCACGTGAAGCAGTAATATATGCCACACCATTCTTTACCTTAACCATATCGGCACGATAATACTGAACACCTCCTTGCCCTTCTGTATTACCGTAATCATCAAACTTGTAATTATACTTTGGATCACCATAGACGCCCCATTTAGATTCGTCAATCTTGTTTCCATTAAACTCATCGCCACCATAGTAATTCCAACCAGCCATGGACGGTACGGCGTTCTGTGTTACTTGTGCAGATAGGTTAGAGAAGCCTAAACACAATCCACAAAGTATTAGTCCTGTTGTTTTCATGTTGATTTTGTTTAAAAAGTAGCCCTATGCCACTCATGTTATTTAATTAGATAAAGGTAGCTTGATATTAAACAGGGATACTAAAACATCTTGTAAAGCTATCCTGTTATAATTCTTGAATCTAATCATTAGCTAACCTTCGGCTGCAAAATTACACTATTTACCGCATATTTACATGCTTTGTGGCTCAGGTAGAGTGCAAAATAACTGTAAGGTATTGTAAACGTATTCATTTTTTGTTGAAGAATATGAAATGAACACGCCTATTGTTTATTTATGTTTCGTTTTTATCTCAATGCGTCTCAACGAAATAATCCTTTGAAAAATAGTTACGTATTAAAAACAAATCTCTAAGTTTGCAATTCATGTTGCAAAATTAGAGATTCGGGTTAAAAGTCGTCTATATTCTTAATCTCTATATAATCATGGATTCTACCACGCATCATACCTTTTTCTTGTTGGTCATTCAGTAGGGCAATAAGACTATCCCAAAAGCCCTGCACGTTGACTAAGGTAACCTTCTTATGATGATAACCAATAGAAGCAGAGGCTGCAACAGTGAAAATTTCATCAATTGTTCCGATACCACCTGGTAAAGCATAGAACTCATCAGAGCGTTCCATGATGATTGCCTTGCGATCAGTAAGGTCCTCACAAGGAATCTCTACATCTACATAGTCGCTAACTCTACGTCCTTCCTCTAAGATGCGAGGGATAACTCCGATAGTACGTCCACCAGCTTCGTGTACAGCCTTACCAATACACTCCATCAATCCACTGTTGGCTCCACCATAAACGAGCGTATGCCCATTCTCTCCAATCCATCGTCCCAACTCTTCCGCAGCACGGAAGTAGTCGGGAGCAATGTTATTATTTGCAGAACAAAATACTGCTATATTCATTTTATTCTTCTAAAAGTTTTGCAGCCATTTCGCGTCCTAAGCGGTTGCACTCTTCCTTAATCTCTGGTGTGAGTGCCTGCTTCATCTCTACTGGCTCACCCACTTTTTCAAAGTGAAGATGGTTCTCATTCCATTCGCCAATGGCAGCAACAGCCTTTGAAGCCCAAGAGTAAGAACCAAACCAACCAATAAGATGGTTCTTGATATCGCGATTAGCAACCTCCTGCAAGAGTACATCCATCTCGTGATAGAGTCCTGCATTGTAGGTAGGAGCACCAACAATCAAGCCACGGAAGCGGAAGATGTCTTGGAGAATATAGCTGTGGTGTGTCTTAGAAACATTGTACAAACGAATATTCTTCACACCAGCAAGCGATGCTGCACGTGCAATCTGTTCTGCCATGCGCTCTGTATTGCCATACATTGTACCATAGCAAATCACCAGACCAGGCTCTGTTTCGTACTTAGACATACGGTCATAAAGTCCGATAACCTTGTCAACATACTTATGCCATACGGGTCCGTGAGTAGAGCAGATATAATCAATATGAATACCCGCAAGCTTCTTCAATGCGTTCTGAACAGGTGTTCCGTACTTTCCAACGATGTTAGAATAGTAGCGAACCATCTCTAACCAACACCAATCTGTATCAATCTCTTGATCGATGAGACCGCCATTTAATGCACCAAAACAGCCGAATGCATCACCTGTAAAGAGGTGGCTGACCTCACCTTTACAGAGTGTCATCATTGTCTCTGGCCAATGAACCATTGGAGTCATAAAGAACTGTAAGGTATGATTACCTAAGCTCAACTCCTCACCATTCTTAACCTCTAACGTATTATCCTTGACACCATAGAATCCTGACATCATATCAAAGGTTTTCTTATTACCGATAACTTGGATATTAGGATAATATTTACGCAGCAAACCTATTGAACCAGAGTGGTCAGGCTCCATGTGGTTGATGACTAAGTAATCAATCTGTCGGTCGCCCAACACCTCACGAAGTCTCTCAATAAACTGTGTAAAGAAGTCTACTTCTACTGTATCAATAAGGCAAACCTTCTCATCATCAATGAGATAAGAATTGTAGGTAACACCATAAGGCAGTGGCCATAATCCTTCAAAAAGGTTCTTATTACGATCGTTAACTCCTACGTAATAAACTTTATTGGCAATTTCTATCATTTTATTTTTGAATTTATGTAGTTTCTTTTGTTAGCTTATTGGGCTTATTAAGCTAATAAGGCTTATTACAAAGCCTCCTCCTTCATCTTCTCACCAAAGTCCTTACTTACATAGTTGAAGATGTCCTTGCAGCAGTCTGCAGAGAACGCCAAGGCATAGTTGATAAGTTTGTCCCATTGCTCTTCTGTCAGCCCTCTTTCGAGATCAGCACGAGTGATACCATGCTTCAACATACCGAAGATGAAACCTGCATTAAAGTTGTCACCGGCTCCGATTGTACTGACAACATTCGTGTCGAGAACAGGATAGGACTTCTTCAATTCCTTACCACTGCGCACTTCAACAGGCTGACTTCCCTGTGTATAGATAAACTGCTTGCAATAAAAAGAAATCTCCGCATTATAGACCTTATCGGCATCTTCTTTTTTATAAATCGTTGCGAAGTCCTCCAAACTACCACGTACGATATCCGCATAATCAAGATTTTCTATCAGATTAGGGGTAATCTTAATAACATCATCCTTATGTGCAGGACGGAAGTTAACATCGTAGTAGATGATTGCACCACGTGAACGTGCATAATCAAGTAGTCCTACCACCTGCGGCCGAATCACCGGATTCACCGCATAGAAGGAACTAAAAAGCACGATATCATCGGGTTGTATATCAGGGAATGTGAAATCTAATTGAACGTGTGGGTGATCTTTATAGAAGATATACTCAGCATCATTCTTTTCATTGAGGAAAGCGAGTGATACAGGCGACTTAGAATCAGGGAAGGTTGAAATGTTATCAGCATTCACACCATTGTCCTTCAAGAAGTCGATAATATATTTTCCAACATGGTCATTACCCGCCTCAGAGATAAATGATGTGTTGACTCCGCAGCGTCCTAACGACGTAATGGCATTAAAGGTAGAACCACCTGGAACTGCCTCAACTGGTTTATTATCCTTAAAGATGATGTCTAAGACGGTTTCACCGATACCTATAACTTTCCGCATTTTATTGTGAATTATGTTGTTTCTCGCTTTAGTTGTGCAAATATACAGAAATTTAGGCGGAACACAAAATGAATCGAGTTCTTTTTTCTTTGTCTATTAAAGTCTATTAGTTTTCATTCTTTTTTCTTAATTTTGCACCCTATGACAAGATATCAGACTGCAGTCTTAGAGAATGGACTGCGCATCATTACCCTTCCAACGACCTCACCAGTGGTCTATTGTGGGTATCAACTCAACGTCGGGACAGCTAACGAGCTACCTGACGAGGAGGGTATTGCTCATTTCTGCGAGCATGTTACCTTCAAAGGTACTACTCGCCGAACAGCAATTGATGTTATTCAATGTCTTGAGCAAGTAGGAGGCGATCTCAATGCTTTCACCACCAAGACCGATACGGTTTATTATTCAGCTATTCTGAAGGACCATCTTCCCCGAGCGATAGACCTACTGACAGATATTGTTTTTCACAGTATCTATCCACAAAAAGAGATTAACAAGGAGGTAGAAGTTATTTGCGATGAAATCGAGTCTTATAACGATAGTCCAGCAGAGTTGATATATGATGAGTTTGAAAATATCATCTTCCGTGGACATCCTTTAGGACATAGTATCCTTGGTACGGCAGAGCGTGTCAGGAAGTTTACTACCGAGGATGCACTTCGTTTCACTCAGAAGCACTACCAACCGATGAATTCGGTGTTTTTTGCCTATGGTGATGTGGATTTTGATAATCTACTTAGCCTTTTAGAGAAGGAAAATCACTCGAAAGTAAGAATAAAGGGTGAAACTGAAAAGCCAATAGAAACGCCGCTTCCTGCATTGAGTGAATATCAGCCACAGACAGTTAAGATAGATAAGCATACTCACCAAGCCCACGTGATGATTGGTAATCGTGCCTATAGCATACATGATAAAAGACGTATGGCACTTTATCTACTTAATAACATCTTAGGTGGACCTGGTATGAGTGCCCGGTTGAATCTTGCACTTCGTGAACGTCGCGGACTCGTTTATACGGTAGAAAGCTCTATGGTGAGCTATTCTTTAACAGGTATTTGGAGCATTTACTTTGGCTGCGACGCAGATGATTTGGACGAATGTATGCGCCTTGTACGTGCAGAACTTGACCATTTCATCGACATTCCATTAACAGATGACGAGTTGTCTATAGCTAAACAGCAGATTAAAGGACAGATAGGCATAGCTTGTGACAACCGAGAGAACCTTGCTTTAGACTTCGGTAAAGGTTTTCTCCACTATGGTTGGAAGAAAGATATATCAGCACTTTATCGCAATATTGACGCTACCACTGCTGAAGAGGTGCAAGCTGTTGCACGCGAACTCTTCCCAGAAGAACGACTTACAAAACTGATTTATATATAAACGGAATAACTTTTCCCTTAGCAAAGAATACCTCTGGCACGATTTTCTCTGTAAGAAAGAAAAGGAAGTAGACATATAAAAGAAAACAAACATAAATAAAAGCAGGATAATGAAAGCAAACATTGAACACACTGACAAAAAAAGAATCGTTATTGTTGGTGGTGGATTAGGAGGTTTGGAATTGGCCTTCAAATTAGTAGACGATGACTATCAAGTAGTATTAATAGATAAGAATAACTATCACCAGTTCCCTCCATTGATTTATCAGGTGGCTTCGGGTGGTCTTGAACCAAGTAGTATCTCTTTTCCTTTCCGTCGACTCTTCCAAGGTAAAAAGGACTTTTTCTTCCGTATGGCAAAGGTAGAGTCGGTGAATACGGATAAAAAGATAATCAATACGACTGTAGGTGAGATAGATTACGACTATCTTGTAATGGCGTTTGGCGCAAAGACAAACTTCTTTGGTAATAAGGATATCGAAGCAACGACCCTCCCGATGAAATCGGTTAGTGAGGCTATGAGACTTCGTAACACTATTCTCCGTAATCTTGAACTTGCTCTAACAGAAGAAGACCCAGCACGCAAACAAGCTTTAATGAATATTGTCGTTGTTGGTGGTGGTGCTTCAGGTGTAGAGATTGCAGGTGCTGTGGCAGAAATGAAGAAGAACATTATTGCTCGTGATTACCCCGACCTTGACTCTTCACAGATGCATATCTACCTTGTAAACGCTGCTGACCGTCTGCTATCAGCTATGGACCCAGTATCATCAAAGCGAGCAGAACGTGATTTAAAGGAGTTGCATGTTCATATCCGTCAGCCTCAGTTTGCTACTGAAT
Organism: Prevotella melaninogenica ATCC 25845; assembly: GCF_000144405.1. Lineage (NCBI taxonomy): Bacteria > Pseudomonadati > Bacteroidota > Bacteroidia > Bacteroidales > Prevotellaceae > Prevotella > Prevotella melaninogenica. The sequence continues at coordinate 153,620 of NC_014370.1, read as the reverse complement.
ACAAAGATGGTATTCTGAAAACCAGTGCTGGCTTAGAGATTCCTACACAGACCGTTATCTGGGTGAGTGGAATCTGTGCAAACACCGTCGAGGGTTTTCCTGCAGAAAGTATTGGTCATGCTGGTAGGTTCTTAACCGATCGTTTTTGTCGTGTGAAAGGTGTAAAAGATGTCTATGCTATTGGTGATGTGAGTCTTGTCGAGGGTGATGAGGAATATCCACTCGGTCATCCACAGTTAGCGCAGGTTGCTATGCAGCAAGCAAAGACAGTAGCAAAGAACTTTAAAGCAATGTCGAAAGGGAAAGAACTAAAGCCTTTCAAATACAAAAATCTCGGTGTAATGGCAACTATTGGTCGTAATCATGCCGTAGCCGAAATCTCTGGAAAGAAGTTTGGAGGTTTCCCTGCTTGGGCGTTGTGGCTCGTTGTTCACCTTCGCTCTATCCTTGGTGTAAAGAATAAGACGTTTATTCTGCTCAACTGGGTATGGAACTATATTAATTATAAGCAAAGCCTCCGTTTGATTTTGAAGGCAAAATAAAACATTCAGTTCCCTACTCTTGAGAACTAAATGTATTCCCTTCCCCTATTGGTTCGTAGCTATTCGAGCAATAGGGGAAGCTCTTTTTATTCATAAAAATAGACTATTATTATATTGTTTATAAGTTATTATTATCATTATTCTTTATTACCCCCTCTTCAGTTCACTCTCTTTCTTATCCTAATTTATCACTAATCCTCGACTTCTTGTCGTGAAAACAATTTGAAACTACTTCTTTAAAAGGGAAAAACCGGATTCAAAATGACAATTAGATGATGTTAAAGCACAATAGAAGGGCACAATAGAAAGAATTGTAAGTATCGAACACAAACATAACAAAGACTATCAGCCGTCTACCCTTTTATCATCTTCTGCCATAGAATCCCTTTTCTTTTTAATACTTCAAAAACACAAAAAAGACCATGAAAATTCATTACATGAATTCGAATAAAACATCTGAAAACAAAGATAAAAACCCGTGTAAAAAGTAGGTTCGTAACCAACAGGAAATCAATTTGTTATGAAGTAGCAAAGTGAAAGGTGCTTTATTGGACTTCAAAAGGGCGTTACTTAGACCTCAAAAGGGCACCTTTTGCAAGTCAATTAGGCGTCTTTTAGAAGCCCAAAGAGCATGTATTGGTTTTGTACTATGCGAAAATAGTTTACAAACACATCCTAATAAAGGAATAAGTTGTTTGTAGAAGACGAATAGACATCGTAGCTATTTCCCCTTTCTACATTTCAGCTTACAATTTATCCGCCTTTGTAAGACCATCTAATTTGGGGAGACTAATACTATATAAGTGTATAAGACTTTATTCTATTTTCAATATATGACCTTAAAGAAGGACTTTAAGAAGACTTAGGACTCACTTACTTATCTCCTAATAAAACATTTTACCCCCAATCAGTCATTAGTAACTTACCCTTCACAGGCAGTGAACGTTACTAATAACCAATTGGGGGTAATACTGAATCAGGGGCTAATTACTTCTTTACCAGTTTCTTTCCTTTATGGATATATATCCCTTTCACAGGATGATCAACCTTAATACCAGACACGGTATAATAATCATCACGTCCGTTATCAATTACATTAGCAATCCCTGCGGTAACAGGAACTAAAGGTAATGACGGCTGCAAAGTTTTTCCTATAGTAGCAGGAAAAGAGAGATAAGCCTCTCCTGCTGGCACAGTATTATTAGATGCCTCTTGAAAAGATTCGCCATGAAGAACATAGTTTCGAACCTCTGATGCACTATTATCCAGCTTATTACCATGCTCTACTACAACCATAGTCCAATACTCCAGAGAAGGAAGAGTAAATGTTACCTTACCATTATTCTGCTTAAAAACAACTTCTTGTGGGGCACCACCAAAACAATCAGGACTTGCTACCCATATACGTGACACAGAAGTAGCATCATCAAGAACTATCTTCTTATTAAGCAAGACATTAGGCTCTGGCATTGTCTCCTTCAAATCACGAACATTAAAGTTGTCTCTTGACACATTACTATAATTAAGTAACTGGATAGCTGTCACGTTTCCTTTCTTAGTACTGTAGGTATTCACACAATAAGGCTTTGGTCCAATCGTCTGATTTGCAGCATCTGCAATACTTGGATTAGGATCAGACAAGTCCCATGCAGCCACGTTAACACCATCCATTGTCATATTAACAGAGGTTTCAGCATTGCCATCTCGCAAGTAGTTTTCATAGGCAACAAGGAAGTCATAATAGTGAATGATTGACTTTTGCAACTTGTCTGACATTTTTCGAGCATCATCAGGGAAGTACTCTGTAAATAACATGTGGTCACCACTCAACTCAATACGAGAACCACCAAGTGCGAAAATAGTAGCATTGCCAAACAACGCACTGCTTGTATGGAACTGACCACCATTTCCATTGCGACAGTGTAGATAAGCTGCAAAGACAGTATTAAAAGTATTCTTGCCATTATTACGACGGTTGTCCTGTATAATCTTACGATAGTTCCACAGATAATCGTCGTCACCCCACATCTCATTATAGCCGAATTCAACGTTCTTTGTACCAACGATTTTGGAACCTCCGAAGGTTGAGACAGCATTCATAACAAGGCTCTTATTATGATTGTCAGCCTTCATACGATTGATGAAATTGGCAAAGTAGCCTTCAAAGTCATGTGTATCACGGCGGTCACCATCAGTATACACTTTCTGACCATTTACCTTCTTACTCTTCAAGTTGACGTAATAAGCATCACGCTGGTGACCTAACTGATCGATATGAAAACCATCGAAGGCAAGGTTCTGATAGACCTTATTGATAGAACCAGAAAGATAGTTAACCCAGTCCTGATTACCAGGATTCATCACATAAATGCTTGGCCAATCACCAAGAGGATACTGCACCTGACGAAGATCATAGCCACCACCTTTCTTTTCATGCAAGTCTATCCAACCCCAATCACTACTAATACCGTCATGCCCATCAAAGTTATCAACTGTTTCAGGCTTACCATTAACCACTCTTCCAGTCACACCATACACTAAGTCATAGAACATACACTTACTTCCTACGACATGTAACTGATTAATGTAGTTCTCTATTGACGACTTATAGACATCACGCAAACCAATATCTTTCCACTTTGTAGAGTCCTGAGGGAATGGTATATGATGCTTCCACTGCCAGTCATAGAACTGAATACCAGTCATATGGTAACGATTAAGCATATCTACTTCCTTTTTAACCTGTTCAGGTGTCTTATCAGAGCCATAGTGTGAGACGAAACCATAACGTGGGAAACGACCCCATTCGGTAGAAACATCCACACCGATTGTAGCGAGAGTCTGCTCGGCAATACCATCAGCAACATAGATTTCAGCCATATATCCGGTGAAATTATCTGCTGGTACTTTCCAATCCCAACGCTGTTTTCCACCGATTTCATCGGTATTCACGACAGTATTACCATGTAAGTAACGCACCTTTGCATTGGCTGGGAGAACATTCTTTGATGTAAAAACAACTGTGTTTCCAGGCTCATAACGCACCTTATCCGTTGTCAGTTCTACAGGAGCATAGAGATAAGTTATATCTTCTTTTAACTTTAATGTTGTTGCACCAACGGTTTCTCCTGTTGAAACACGAAGAGCATTATCATCATAATAAACTGCATTATCAGCCAAACGGAGCTGATAAATAGTGTTAGGAACAGCCTCTATAATAAGACCTGTTCCTGCACTTACAGCAGTCACAGGTGCTAAAGCAACAGAAGTTCTCCCATTACTTTCCTTTGCAATATAAGCTTTCAGCCCTGTAGCAGATGTAAAATCTACATCAAAAGGACGAGAGAAAGTGGTGTACTTACTAACTTGCTGATAAGGAAAACTATCCTTTACCTTGTCAGAAACATAGGCTATTCCTTGCAAAGCAGACAGAACTGATGGCTTTACATAGAAACCAAAAGTATCGGAAACATCGGCAAAAGTGTTCTGACCAAGGCTTGGACAACTGCTGCCTAAGTAATAAACAGCAGACAAATTACGACATCCATTGAAGGTTCTGTCGTTGAAATTCGTAACGGAGGCTGGTATAACAACTGACTCAAGGGCTAAACATGCATAGAAGGCACCCGTCCCTAAGGTTGTTACAGATTGAGGGATTTGCACCGTCTTCAGGCTCTTACAACCCTCAAAAGACCATTCGCCAACCTCCTTTATCCCCTCAGGAAGTTCTAAAGAAGCCAAGCCACTATTCTTAAAAGCATGGTCCTTTATAGTCTGAAGACCTTTATTAAACTCTACGTTTGTTAGTTGGAGACAATCTTGAAAAGCCTCACCACCAATCTCCTTCACGCTTGCTGGTAAGACAAGACGTGTCAAAGCGGTACCTGCAAAAGAGCGATAGCCAATCTTTTGTAGCGTTCCAGATAAGGTTACGGAAGTTAGATTTGAACAATCAGTGTACTCAAAGCCTTGCATCTCGGTGACACGTGAGGCGTCCATCACTCGTCGCAAGCCCTTACAACTATTGAATGCACTGTAGCCAATGGTACTAACCGAACTTGGAATTGTCACAGCAGTAATAGCATTGTTGCCTTCAAAGGCATTGTGTTCAATGGAAGTAACGACATAAACTTTGTTTTTGTTGCGAACGTCAAAAGGGATAATTACCTCCCCACTCGCCCTCTTTCCATCTACTACAGTCACCGAATTGTCGGAGTTTGTAGTATACTTAAGGTTGTCATAAACAAAGTCATCAGCAAATAACATCGATGCTGACGACAGCGTTACACACAAAATAAGCAATCGTTTTAATCTCATGGTTTTTAATTTTATTGGTTAATATTAATGTGCCTTATACGGCTACTTTATTCTTTAGGTTAATATGGTTAGGCATTACCACAGTCAGACTTTCTCAAGCCAAGACTTGGCAATGCCATCGTTGTAAACAATATTAGTAGTTATTCATCCCAAAGTGAGTTCATACCAATACCAATCTCACCGTTAGATGTAACACTCAACGCATCATCAGCCTCATCGTCTGAGGTATCTCCACAAAACTCAACCTCATTCTCTGTTGAATTTTGTGATACGAACTTCTGAATACTAAACAATATACCACCATCAATAAACAAATTTGCTTTTCGAACTTGATCATTGATCTGATTCTGAGCAAAAGTAGCAATCGAGGTGAATGCAAGTAATACTAAAAGTAAATTTCGCTTCATTTTTTTATTTATTTGATTCGAACAATATATGGTAGACTACTTGACAATTGCTTCGGAGTAAATAGTTATCCTTTCATTCTTTGTCTCTTCGTCATCCTTAAATGCACTATTGTTTTCTGATTTGCTTTATGAAATAAAAGTTATATCTTAGTTTCAAACATCAAATAGGAAAACAATTGCAAAGATAAACAAATAAATTGCTCATTAGACTTATAAAATGACAAATACAAGTTATCAAAAAGTCTATTAAACACAGTAACAACAAGTTATACAAACTCCAACAAACTATAATACAAACAAAATATAATGCAAAATGAAGTTTATCAAAGAATAGTCAAACTAACAAGATACACTTATCTGAAACTCGTCACACTCTTTGATAAAACAAAATTATACCGATAGAACCGTCAATATTATAAATAAGAGCTGTAAAACAAAGACTGGCACAGAAAAGTATTAGTTATATATCAAACGATTTCAACTGAGAAACAATCATTTTTAGCGATTACCAAAGAGAAAGTTATAAAGCTTACCAAAGTCAGAGGTTCTTCAATGTGAGAAACGAAAGTACTCAAAGAATTCTATCTCTACCTTACGCTTAAAGAAAAAGAATCAGTCATCACCTTGCAAAAATATAACCTTATCACTATCATAACTTTAAATTCAGTTTGCTGTCACTTTTAACACTTTCAACAAACAAACTGTAAAACAAACTGTTAGAAATTTATATCGAATGATGGCAGTGACAGGAAATCTTATTTTCAACATAAAGAGGGTGTGTCAAAGTAAACGCTTTACCATAGAAGACAGAGATTTAAAATGAAAATAACATAGCATATTACATCACAAATACATTCTTTGAAGAAGTATCAAGCAGTCGTATCCACATTAAGTTCATACCTTAAATCCATTTTCTCCATATAAGACATAGAATCAAAGTAAATCTTGCTAACTATTCCTTATCAACGTATAGAGGCTTAGCACACATTGTGCGAAGGCCCAACACCAATGGTGCTGAGCGTAAATACTAATCAGTTTAAAGATTTATAACCATACAAATAGCCTACTACACTTAAACAGGAAAGGGTATTAAACGTGAGAATAAGCCACAGTTCTTATGACTGTAAATAATAAAAAATAAAACGTGCGACAACTCTATGTATAAGAACATTGAATTGTCGCACGTGGATAGTTTTGTAGTCGGTAAATTATAGATAGTACACAGACAACTATATTTTTAATACCATTTCATCGAATTTATCAGGATCAATAGACTTTAGACGCACACGAGAACGGTAAGCATAGACCGTTGCCTTTGAGCAGCGAAGGAAGGAACAGATAAGCTCATTCTCACTTACACCGAGACGAATGAGTGCAAAGATGCGAAGATCAGTAGAGAGATGCCCCGCTTGTTTAGGAATAATCCTCTCTTCTGGTTTGAGTAATGCGTTGAAATCTTCTACAAAGTTAGGGAAAAGACCAAGGAAGGTTTCATCAAAACTTGAATAGAAAGAATCCAACTCACGGTCGATTATCTCCTGTGATTTCAATGTGTTCAGCAGTTCTGTACGTTTGTTAGCTGTAACAAGACGATAAATCTGTTTACGATAGCTGTCGAGTTTGTCGATGTAAGCAGAACACTCGCTAAGGAAGCGAGTGATATACTCATCCTTAATATTATTTGATTCTTTCAGCAATTCGTTTGTGTTAGAAAGACGCGCACGAATAGCACGCAATTCTACAACACGACGACGCGTATAGATAATCATAACCAACAAGAAGACAGATAAGAGACTTATCAGCACAAGAGCGGCTGTAAGTTTGAGTGTACGACTCTTTGTTTCACGCTCATGTGACTTTTCTATTGCCGGCCAAACGTCAGCCATAGCAATTGTACGCTGACGTGCATTACAGAATACGGCATCGTTCATAGCGTGGTCCATATAGGCATAAGCGCGTTTTGTATCACCCTCTTCAAAAAGGATCATAGCCAATTGCTGCAGGGCAAGGTATTCCTTTACCGAGTTGCGTATATCAGAGATAGCAGCTGCAATAAGGTATTGCTTTTGGGCCTCCACATTCTTCTCCCTACCATAAATATCAGCAAGCGAGATTGACACAAATGCTGTTTGGCGGTCACCAGGTTTCAAGTGGTGATAGGCATCAAGGAGAATTTTCTTTGCTTGTTCATACTGTTGGCGATTAACAAGCTGTTCAGCACGTGACCAAATGTCGGGAGATTGGTTATTATCTACGACAGAATCGTTACAAAGTTTCTCCATTTGCTTGTATTGCTTCCTCTGCGAAGGGATTAAAGCGGCATCAGCAAGTGTACGATAGAGCGTCTTTCGCGTTGAGAAATAATAGAAAGACAAGTCTTGGTTTATCTCACTTCGAGGAATGGAGTTAATAATATCGCTTGCCTCCTTGAGTTCTCCACCCCTTATCAGGAGGTAGGCAAGATTAAGTTTTGCATCATTTACCTTACTCTGATTGCCCATTGCCTTTGCTATTTTCTGCTTTTCCATAGCATAGACAATAGCAGAGTCCACAGAATAAGATGTGTAAAGATTGAATAGTTTGTCGGATAATTCGCAACGAGCCTTCAAGGTCTTAGCGGCATGAAGTTGCTTCTTTACACTGCGTATAACATTTTCATATTGTTTGTCATACTGAGATGACATGGCTATCTCATGGTCGAGATCGTCAAGTGTTGGTATTTGGGTCTGTGCATTAATAAGTAATGGCGTACATAAAATTACACAGATGATTGCAATTCTTTTCATTTGCTTTATTCTTATTTGGGGACATGATATCATCTCTTATGTAACGTTACAATTAATGGTTTTAGTATGTAGTAATGTAAGTAAGTAAGACGCTTCGTGTAAGAGATAGAATATCCGCAGAGAAACGTAGCCATCTTTCAAAGAATATAACCCTTTGATTTTCTGAGTAATCACGCTTCTCTGCGGCACTTCTATCTTATATTATGTTGATATCGGTTAATACCGAAAACAATTAATGGCTTAAAGTGCTTTCAAGCTGATGGCAAAACCACCTCCACGAACCTGCTGAAGCTTGAGAACATCACCCTTCTTAACAGTGCGCTTAGTAATGGTGTAAGCCTTTGGATTCTTCTCGTAATCAGCATCTTTAGCATCTGCGTAGATGGTTGCCTCATACTTACGACCCTTATCAAGGAAGTCGAGTTTGAGAACACTAAGGTGTGGTGCAAGACCTGTCTTTCCTCCTACGAACCAGTTGTTAGTGCCTTTTGCCTTACGAGCAACTGTGATATAACGTGCTGGCTCTGCCTCAAGATAACGACTATCATCCCAGTCGCAAGCAACATCCTTAATAAACTGGAAGGCATCGTTATACTTCTGATAGTTCTCAGGAAGGTCGGCAGCCATCTGAAGTGGACTATACATCGTTAAATAAAGTGCAAGCTGACCCACGAGAGTTGTATGTACATAGCTCTTATTATCACACCATGTTGAGAGCTGAGTCTCAAGAATACCAGGGGTATAATCCATTGGTCCACCCTGAAGACGAGTAAATGGAAGGATAACAGTGTGGTTAGGATCACTACCACCGAATGCTTCATACTCTGTTCCACGTGCTGACTCGTTACCAACAAGGTTAGGCCATGTACGACAAAGACCCGTAGGACGAGTTGCTTCATGTCCATTCACCATTATATGATGCTTAGCAGCTTCCTTTATAACATGGAGATAATGGTTGTTCATTGACTGTGAATAGTGGTGGTCACCACGTGGGATAATGTCACCCACATAACCAGTCTTCACAGCGTCATAACCATACTTATTCATCAAATTAAAGGCATCTTCCATGTGACGCTCATAGTTCTGTGTACTTGAAGAAGTCTCATGATGCATCATCAACTTAACACCCTTAGAGTGTGCATACTCATTCAAGCCTTTCAAATCAAAGTCTGGATAAGGAGTAACGAAATCGAATACATAGTCTTTCCAGTGACCAAACCAGTCTTCCCAACCGATGTTCCAACCTTCTACCAACACTTGATCTAAGCCGTTAGCAGCAGCAAAGTCGATGTATTTCTTCACATTTGCGGTGTTAGCAGGGTGATGTCCGTTAGGCTTTGCATGTGCATAATCAGTCTGACCAAGCTTCACTGAACTAAATTCATCAGTATAAGCCCAAGACTTACCACCTGCAATCATCTCCCACCAAACGCCACAGTACTTGGTTGGATGAATCCATGACGTGTCTTCAATCTTACAAGGTTCGTTAAGATTGAGGATAAGGTTATTAGCAAGCATATCACGTGCATCATCGCTAACCATCACCGTACGCCAAGGAGTTTCGCAAGGAGTCTGCATGAATCCCTTCAAACCAGTAGCGTCAGGAGTAAGCCATGACTCGAAGGTCATTGTTTTGTCGTCCAGATTCAAGTGCATTGTAGCATAATTTGCACATGCTGCCTCATGAATATTAATGTACAAGCCATCATTAGACTTCATCTGTAAAGAGGTCTGAACACCCGTCTCTGAGAATACAGAAACAGATGAGTTGTCCCAGTTTACAGCATCGTGGAAACGCTTACGGATTTCAGAAAGCTTTGATTCCTGTGTCTCCTGCTCCTGTGTATCATAGTCTCCAGGAAGCCACCAAGCTGTATGATCGCCAGCCATAGCAAACTGTGTATGCTCATCCTTTATAACAAAGTAGTTCAGTTCTGGCTGTTGTGGGAATTCGTAACGAAGGCCCATTCCATCGTCATAAACACGGAAACGGATAACAATGTTACGCTTGCTGCTTGGCTGATTAAGGTCTACTTCCAACTCATTGTAGTGGTTACGAATGGTAGCAGTCTCACCCCAAACAGGCTTCCAAGTCTCATCGAAAGTTGTAGTCTTGGTAGCTGTCTTCTCGAAACCATCCATAAGACTGGTTTCGTTCATGCCCTTGCTGGCATGTTTGTTCTTAGCTAATTCCAAACCTAAGTGCGAAGGCTTTACAACAGCCTTACCCTTATAAGTCATCTCATAAGTAGGCACTCCATTCCCTGTTAATGAGAAAGTAACTGCAACATTACCGTTAGGAGACTTTACAGTCTGCGCATTCGCAATGCTTGCCCACCCCATTAGTAGCCCAATAAGGGCAATATTGGTTTTCTTCATTGTTTTGTTAAAGTATAAAAATGATTATAATTTCTATTTAAAGATTGTAAGAGTAATTATTTGATTTTATGCAAAGATAGTAAAAAAGAGTTGAAGTAACTACCGATAGTAGTACTCAAGTAGATGAAGCTATGTTGTTATTAATTATAAACAACTTATTATCAACATTTTAAATAATAATAATAATTTATTGAAGTAGATGTCCTCTATTTCCAAGTAAAGTATTATCTTTGTACTCATTAGTAATTAAACGATGAAAAGAAGCTTATTATATATACTCTTCTTGCTACTGCCAACGACATTATCTGCTGGTAGTAAGACACAACAGCTACGACAAAAGTTAGACAATTTGTTGGAGCAACGCAATGCACTTATCGATAATAAGAATAAAGATATCAACCGACTAAAGAAGAATCTCACAACCAGCGAGAATACGCTTAAACGTCTACAGACCTACGAACAGCTATTTGAAGAATACTATGTCTTCCAATTTGACTCTGCGATGACATACCTAAACGAAGGTATCAAACTTGCAAAAGAGACGCAGAACACCTACTATTACAATAGTAATACCATCAGTAAGGCAGAGCTATTATCCATTGGTGGCTTATATAATGAGGCTATTCATGAAATAGAACAGGTGGACACAACCGTTCTTGACAAGGCACAACACTTTGAATATTACTTCTCTCTCTTCCGTATTCACACCTATTGGGCAGACTTCTGTAACGATAAGACCTATACGCCTACACACCGATTAAAGGCGCAAGAGTATCTTAAGAAGGCTATGCCTTTTTGCGATGAAACCGATAAAACTTACGAGTATTACCTCGGTGAATACGCTGTTTTTGTATTGAATAATCCACAAACAGCACGTGCTCATTACATCAAAGCCATAAAGCAGTTACCCCAAAATTCCCGATTCTATGCCATGTCGTGCTTTGCTCTCTCTGGTAGTTATGGCAACGAGGGAAATACAGAAAAGCAAGAAGAGTTCCTTTTATTGTCGAGTATTGCAGATATAGAGAACTGTACGATGGAGAACTTTGCCCTCCAAAACCTTGCAATGTACATCTTTGAACACAACAAAGATGAGCTTGACCTTGCACAACAATATATTCAGACAGCACTCGAGGATGCTCATTTCTATAATAACAGACTCCGCATTATTGAGATATCAAGCAAGTTACCAGTGATTGTAAGTAGCTATCAGCAGACGCTTAACCAGCGCAACAAAGTGCAGATGACAGCCATCATCGTTATCTCGCTACTTCTACTCTTCCTGCTTTCTGCAGTCTTTTATATCGTTAAACAGACCAAACGCCTTAGTCTTCAGCAACAGGAATTGCAAAAGAATAACAACCAACTCTCTGAACTGAACAGACAACAAAAAGAGTTGAATACGCAGCTACACGCCCTTAATGCGTTACTTGTTGATACCAACAGCAAACGCGAAAGATTAGCAAAATTGTATATCGACCTTTGTGCAAAGTATATTGCCCGACTCAAGAAACAACAGACATTGGTTAAAAGAAAGATCAAAGCCAATCAGACAACTGAATTGCTTAGTCAGCTTTCATCAGAACGATTATCAGAAGAAGACGCAGCCACTTTCCTCTCTCGCTTTGACAAGGCGTTCCTCGATCTCTATCCAGACTTTACTGAGGAGTTAAACAGCCTACTCTTACCAGAAGGGCAGATTCAGAACAAAAGCACCGATGAACTCACAACAGAACAGCGCATTATGGCACTCATCCGATTAGGCGTAAAGGAAAGTGCCGAGATAGCCGACCTGCTGTTCTACTCTCCACAGACCATCTATAACTATCGTTCTGTCCTAAAGGGGAAAGCCATTAACAAAGAAACCTTCGAGGAAGAAGTGATGAAGCTCTGTCGAGTAATTGGTAAATCAACCTCCACACAATCTAAATCCGAATAGGTTATTTGACCACAATATGTATTGTTTTTATAACTATGAAATTGTTCCCTAACATCTTTTATTTTCTTATCGCCATCTTGTCTATCTTTTTAACTTGACGTAACCCGCTACGCCTACGCCCTAAAGACAGCCAATCTGATCGATAATAAAACAAAATATGTTTAGGCTCTAATAACCGACTCGGGTTTAAATAAGCGTTAACAAAAGCGTTTGTTATGTCAAAAACATTAACTTATCAAGTTAAAAACACCAAACATTCAATATCATAAAATAAAATTATTTCTTAATAAAAATAAGAGTGTTATTTTTGTAGACATAAATTAAACCGCTTAGTAATAATAGATTAATATTCACCAAATAAACTAATTTGAAAGTTATGAAAACAAAAGGAATCAAGTCTATGGTTGCCCTCTTGCTTGGCGCAACACTCATGAGCTCATGTGTAGGTTCATTTGCTTTATTCAACAAACTTGCAAAGTGGAACAAGCACGCTACAAAGTCTAAGTTCCTCAATGAGATTATCTTCCTCGTAATTTCTCCTGCCTACGCATTCTGTAGTGCTGCAGATGCACTCGTACTCAACAGTATTGAGTTCTGGACAGGCAATAACCCTGTAGCTAACCGCGTTGGTAAGACTCGCAACATCAAGGGTGACGATGGTTTGATTTATGCTGTAAAGTATCTCGAGAATGGTTATCAGATTACAAAGCCAGATGGTAGCGTATTCTACTTCACTTACAACAAGCAGGAGAACACATGGTACATGAATGCTGAGGGTAAGGAACAGAAGATTATTCACTTCAATGGTGATGGTTCTGTAAAGGCTTTCCTCAACAATGGTTTGACAGCAGACGTTACACTTGATGCAAATGGTGTATACGAGGTTCGTCAGATGCAGGCTGGTACAAGCTTCTTCATGGCAAGAAGATAAGATTCATTCTTGCTACATTACAATATCAAATAGGGGCACAGACGTGTCCCTATTTTTGTTTCTATAAGGAGTTTCAGCAGTCATATAAAGCGTTTTATGCAGTCTTGATAAGTATCATTCGCTGTCCAATCATTAGTGTTTTCTCTGGAAATATACGACGAGAAAGCATCAATATTCTCATCGTCACCATTCGTGTTAACGCTCCGCACCAATAGTGCGGAGGCTTAGCACACATCGTGCGGAGCATGAACACCTATAGTGCGAAAGCCTAAACACACTTCTATCTATTCTTATAATAAACACTACATACTATTAGAAAAGAGCCATACAATCGAAGAGAAGCATTCATTACATGATAAAGACTATTCATCCCTACCCTACAGAAAAAGGGCTTGCACAAGGTATAATCCCTTGGCAAGCCCTTTTATATTAATGTTTTGTTTACAGATTCTTCTTACTTCAACTTCAAGTCGTAGTTCATATCCTTTGTATTTACTGCTGGCTCCTCGAAGTCAGAGTTAACAAGACGAAGTGTAGAATCGTTTACTACGAGGAAGTTGGTCTTGTTGTCCTTACCCAACTCGAACTGGTAGTAAGTATTTTTCTTACCCTTAACGTCCTTCTCTACAACCTGATATTTACCTGTATAGTTGTAAACAGTATCAGTCTCAGAAGCAGACTTCATGTAAGACTCAGATACGCTGAAACCATTTGATGAATCCTTTGCCAAAGCAACACGATACTTGATACCAGCAACATCAGCTGCAGGTGTCAAACCCTCGTAAACAGCAGAGTCGCCAGCAGCAGCTGAATCCTGAACTGCAGAATCTGCACCCTCGTTGTTTGCAGTAGTCTTGCCATTGTTACAAGCTACCATAGCTGCACAAGCAGCTACCAAAAACATAATCTTTTTCATAATCATTTTAGTTTTATATTGTAAACTCTATTTTAACTCTCGCGGTGCAAAGATATTGTATTTAGAATTAAAAACAAGAATGTTTTAACCTTTATTTATCTTTATCGTACAAGTTTTATTTTATTTTTATGGCTATCATACGTAAATCTAATCCACCAATAATAAAACAAAATATGTTTAGCCTCTAATGACTGATTTAGGTTAAAAAGGCAGGAATACACGTGGTATCCCTGCCTATACCTATATAAACGATGCGCTTATTATCAAAGAATCTTCATTCCCTTTGCTTATGGAAGATGAATGATATTGGTGTAATAAGACATATCACGGTAGCGTTCTGGTCTATTCCCACTTCCACCATCTTTATAATCCACGAATGGTATGAACCTACTATCATAATCATTAAAAGTTCCAAGGAAGTTTAATCCACTTGTTTCTATTGGCATATAATACCATCCCTTTGGATTAAATCCATTATAAGGAGCATTAAAAGGTGTCTCTTTTGAACGAATAAAATCCCTCTCTCCTAAATAATAATTATAATAAAAACCATTGCTGCCATTCAACAAATAGGCTACTTCAACACCAAAATTGTCTACTATATTATTGTTAGGGTCTTTCAAATCGATGTTCCAACCGTCTTTACAAATATACTTTGAATAGTGTACACCACCCGTAACAGCTGACGGAGTAGACACTCCAGACCCTGTATTAATAACCTGATAAGCCTTATTCTTAGCAACAACTTCTGCATAACCTGTGCCCGCAGCTAAGCAAATAGACTTTCCTGCAGGTATCGATGTTGTTGAGTTTCCTGGCATACCAACACTACTGCTTCCTCGGCTCAATGCTTTGAGGTCAGTCAGATTAGCGACATATAATGCTCTATAAGGTTCCACATTCCATGGGTTTGGACTCACAAGATAATATCCTTTCAACGATACAGTCTCTCTTGAAGCATTTGTTATCTCAATCCAACTGTTCTCTCCATTTTGTGCAGAAGAATGGTAATACTCTGTTATCATCAATGCTCCACGTGTCTCTTTCAGACTTGCATTAATACTAAAGTTATACGTATCACCATCTTTGAAGTTTACAATATCTTTCGCTTCACGATAGAATCGATTACGCATAGACAAGAAATCAATCTGTGGAGCTACTGCTCCTGTCTTGCTATCAGCCTCACTGCGGAGGATAACTCTTGCTTTTGTCGTACTGGTTGCGCCTGGTGTAGCCTTTACCCAGATATAGAAAGGCTTGGTATACTTGGTTGTTCCTGCTCCATCAGCCTCACCACCAATAGCGAAATTATTAACTCTAATCGTGTCACACTCGTCCACTATCGTATTATGGCGAGCATTGAAACTGATCCTGTATTTGTCTGCTTCCCATACAGGAGAAGCTTTTGACAGATCGAATTTTCCATCCATGTGGAGCACGTCAGACTTCAAAGCAATAGAATAAACATTGCTCTTGTAATACATATCCGACTTTGCTCTAACGCCAATCCAGCTTCCTAACATTAAAAACTGAACTTTAGCATGCTTTGTAGCAGGGTCTACTTTCGTTAACTTCGAATAAAGTGGGATGTTATAATCGTATGAACTTGCATCTATAGCCTTTGGTCCAAAAACTCTCATGACACCATCATAGCCTATACCTATTGTCCATGCACCATTTTCTACACCGTCTTCCTTACCCGTAGCCGATGCCACTTGCAGTTTAGACAAGTCAAAATAGGATGGTACAGAGAATGTAAAGTAACCCTTATGGGCTGAGATAACCTGCAAACCTTTGTCAAGTTTGTAACTTTTTTTGTATTTTCCATCAGTGATATAGACGAATAAAGGAATCGTACTACCAACCCGCCAGTTATAAGTCAATGACCCTTGCTTATCGTAAGTAATAGGAGTACGGGTCGTAGCAGGCTGTTCAGTATCCCATACATTTGTCATCTGCTTTGCGTTCACCATATCCTCTACATTCTTGTCTAATGTAACATCAACGGTGAAAGTAATTTCTTCTTTTGCTTTCTGTCGCTCAGTTGAATTGATATCTTCCTGCGAGCAGGCAACAAGTCCAAGTGCTATTGTTGCGTAAATGAATGCTCTTACAATGTAATTCATAATTTCAGTTATTTCAAGATAAGATTGATTTATGTTTAGCTGGGACACTGGGAGTAGCTGGAGGGTCCACCTCATACTCCTCGTCTTCATCATCCACGCTATGCCCTTCGGAACCTTCAGGGAGATTACCAGTGGCTGAATATAAGATAGAAAGTTCCTCTATGATTGGTATTACAACCATAGCGGGGGAAAGATAATCTTTCTTCATTTTAGTGTTAATTGTTTGGTTAAATTAAAAATAGGTTCTATGCTATCTCACTCGATGCAAGATAGATGTGGTTTTTACCATTTAGGCTATATGGTTTGTACAGTCAGGTAGAATTGGGTTTGTAGTCTACTTGGCTTTGTAGATAGAGAAATAAATCCCCCAGCAAGCTTATAGGCTGCTTCTGGGGGATTATAGTATTATAACAAACGATTAATCGTTGTTCTCAAATTCATTGTTCTCACGACGTGGACGACGCTCATCAAAGCGACGCTCACCGTCACGACGTGGACGACGATCACCACGTGGACGACGCTGTGGCTCAACATATCCCTCTGGTTTCTCAAGCAAAACGCGACGTGAAAGTTTGTACTTACCTGTCTTAGGATCAATCTCGAGGAGTTTAACCTTAATCTTATCGCCTTCCTTGATACCTGCCTCTTCAACAGTTTCAAGACGCTTCCAGTCAATTTCTGAGATGTGAAGTAAGCCGTCCTTACCTGGTAGAATCTCTACGAAGCAGCCATATGGCATGATAGAACGTACTGTACCCTCGTAAACCTCACCAATCTCTGGAACTGCAACGATAGCCTTGATCTTACCCAAAGCAGCGTCGATTGAATCCTTATTAGGTGCAGAAACCTGTACTTTACCAACACCATCAGTCTCCTCGATAGTGATAGTAGCACCTGTTTCCTCCTGCATCTGCTGGATAATCTTACCACCAGGACCGATAACAGCACCGATGAACTCCTTAGGAATCTCCAACTGAACGATACGTGGAACCTGTGGTTTCATCTCAGCACGTGGCTCTGCAATAGTCTCAGTCATGATGTTGAGGATGTGCTCACGAGCAGCCTTTGCCTGCATAAGCGCCTTCTCAAGAATCTCGAATGACAAACCATCACACTTGATATCCATCTGAGTTGCGGTCAAACCGTCCTTTGTACCGGTTGTCTTGAAGTCCATATCGCCCAAGTGGTCCTCATCACCGAGGATGTCACTCAGTACAGCATACTTATCTTCTCCTGGGTTCTTGATAAGACCCATAGCGATACCTGACACTGGTTTCTTCATTGGAACACCTGCATCCATCAATGCAAGTGTACCTGCACATACGGTTGCCATAGAAGAAGAACCATTAGATTCGAGAATCTGACTTACCAAACGAACAGTGTAAGGGAAGTCAGCAGGAATCTGACCCTTCAAACCACGCCATGCAAGATGACCATGACCAATCTCGCGACGGCCTACACCACGCTGAGCCTTAGCCTCACCTGTACAGAATGGAGGGAAGTTATAGTGAAGGAGGAAGCGCTGGTAGCTCTTCTCCAAAACGTTATCAACCATCTTCTCATCCATCTTTGTACCAAGAGTACAAGTAGAGAGAGACATTGTTTCACCACGCTGGAAGAGAGAACTTCCGTGTGGCATTGGTAGTGTATCAATCTCGCACCAAATAGGACGAATCTCATCTGTTGCACGACCGTCCATACGCTTACCCGTATCAAGTACGCTACGGCGCATTGAGTCACGCTGAACATCAGCAAAGTAACGGTCAATAAGAGTGTGTTTTTCTTCGAGGTCGTCTTCTGAAAGGTCTGTGTGAGCTGCGTCATAAGCCTCAGTGAAATCAGACTTAATCTTGTCATAAGTCTCCTCACGGTGCTTCTTATCATCGTCACCGCTCTGAGCCTGAGCGTAGCAAGCGTCGTATGTAGCCTTACGGAGCTCCTCACGCAACTCCTCATCATTGACTTCATCTTCGTATGCACGCTTAACATCTGTACCGCAAGCCTTTGAAAGCTCTTCCTGCATTTCACACATAGGCTTGATTGCCTCGTGTGCAGCCTTCAAAGCACCGATGAGATCCTGCTCAGAAACCTCGTCCATCTCACCCTCTACCATCATGATATTGTCCTTGGTAGCACCAACCATGAGGTCCATATCAGCTTCCTTCATCTGCTCGAAAGTTGGGTTGATAACGTACTCGCCGTTAACACGTGCAACACGAACCTCTGAAGTAGTATGCTCGATTGGAATATCTGAAGCTGCAAGCGCTGCAGAAGCTGCCAAACCAGCAAGTGCGTCAGGCTGATCAACGCCGTCAGCAGACAGCAACATTACCTGTACATAAACTTCACAGTGATAATCTGATGGGAAAAGTGGACGAAGAACACGGTCCACAAGGCGTGATGTTAGGATTTCGTCGTCATTGGCTTTGCCTTCGCGCTTGGTGAAACCACCTGGGTAACGACCTGCGGCAGCATACTGCTCGCGATAATCAACTTGCAAAGGCATGAAGTCTGTTCCCGGAACTGCCTCTTTAGCTGCACAAACAGTGGCAAGAAGTACTGTGTTACCCATGCGGAGAACTGCTGCACCATCGGCCTGCTTTGCAACCTTTCCGGTTTCAATTGAGATGGTTCTTCCATCTGGCAATTGAACTGTTTTCGTAATTACGTTCATCTAAAATTTTAAAATACTTATTGTTTTGACCAACATCTTTGGGAACCAAAGTGGTAACTCTTTATAGGCTCGAATGCCTTGACGTTTACCTTCTCACGCGTCCCGAAAAAATTAATCCGTGCAAATTTACCTATTATATATGTAACACCCAAATAAAAACGAATTTATTTTAGGTCTGCTAATTATCAGATGTTAAATCGCTTAACTTGCTTTTCTTTTCCTTTTAATCCCCTTTTATCATTTTTGGAGGTCATTTTCCGTTCAATGTGTAGATTGTACTTCGTATAGTCTTAACGGAAGAAATGAAGTTACTCATTAAACAAACAACATAGCTAAGACGTTCAGCTAACTATTCTATGGTTATCTTCTGCCATAGAAAACTCCTTCAGTTTAATACTGCAAAATCACAGACAACGCGCAGAAAAATCATTACAAAACTTCAAGTAAAAAAGCTATAAATAACGATAAAAATATGAATAAAAGACAATCTTATAACCAACAGGAAATCAATTGGTTATAAAATAGCAAAGTAAAAGGTGCTTAATTGGACTTCAAAAGGGCGTTAGTAAGGGTCTTAAAGGGCACCTTTTGCAAGTCAATTAAGCGTCTTTTAGAAGCCCAAAGAGCATGTATTGGATTTGAGCCACATGAAAATAATTTACATACAGCTATAAAGTGAGAATAAGATATTTGAAGATTACGGATAGCGATAATATCAAATTGCATATTATCTTGCAGTTTTTCCATTTGTAAAACCATCTAATTTGAGCATATCCACACCACGCCAATGCGTAAGCTTTGACACTATTTCCAACCCATGCATTTAACAGAAGCCGCCTCTTTACATATAGAATAAAAGAAGAAAGGCTTCGCATCACTGCGAAGCCTTTCGTTTAACATCAAACTTACTCACGTAAGTTTTGTGTCCTTGTACTAACTCAAATAATTAACTTTAATAACGACTATTTTTCTATTTGACATTGCAAAGTTACAAAAAAAACACATAAAAAAAATGTAATTCACGAATATTCGATGACACTTTTAGACTTTATAACAGTACAGGTGTTTTCGTAGTATTTTTTTAATAGCTTATGATAAAATACTTAAATCTATCAACTTTTTTTTAGAATTCTCATCGCCTCCTCTGTGCTCTATCCGTTCTTTTTCTTCCATTCCATTGATTTATAAGAGGTTTTATTTGCTCATCTCAACTTCTTAACGTACCTTTGCAGCCAATTAAAGGTAACATACCACCTGAGAGTCTGCGTACTGACTGGTTGAAGCCCGTCGCAGGCAAGTGTCTTTTTAGTGGGTTCGTTTGGTGGTGAGCTTACCTTTTATATAGGATAATAAATAATAAACAAACGAATTTGAAGACATTTGAAGAGTTAGGTGTGAGCGAAGAGATTCGTCGCGCCATTAGTGAGCTTGGATTTGAACATCCAATGCCTGTACAGGAAGAAGTAATCCCTTATTTACTTGGTAATCGTAACGACGTCATCGCACTGGCACAGACTGGTACGGGTAAGACGGCTGCATTCGGTTTGCCTTTGCTGCAACGTATTGATACAAGCAGCAAGGAGACGCAGGCTATCGTACTTAGTCCTACGCGTGAACTTTGTTTGCAGATTGCCGATGACCTAAAGGAATTCAGTAAGTATATCCCTCATTTGCATATCGCAGCTGTCTATGGTGGTGCATCTATCGACACACAGATTCGCCAGTTGCGTCATGGTGTACAGATTATCGTGGCTACACCGGGCCGACTGATTGACCTTATGCACCGTGGTAAGGCTCGTCTTGACAAGGTTAGAAACGTTGTTTTGGACGAGGCTGACGAGATGTTGAACATGGGTTTCCAAGAGAGTATCACTGAGATATTGACCGGTGTACCTGAAGATCGTAACACATTGTTATTCTCGGCTACGATGAGTCGTGAGGTAGAGCGTGTTGCAAAGGGTTATCTACATGACTATAAAGAGATTGTAGTGGGCAGCCGTAACGAGGGTGCTGAGAGTGTAAACCATATTTATTATATGGTGAATGCACGCGACAAGTACCTTGCCTTGAAGCGATTGGTTGACTTCTATCCAAAGATTTATGCGATTGTATTCTGCCGTACAAAGGTTGAGACACAGGAGATTGCTGACAAGTTGATTAAGGACGGATACAATGCCGAGGCGTTGCATGGCGACCTCTCGCAGCAGCAGCGTGACCTCACGATGCAGAAGTTCCGCTCACATCTCACACAGATTCTCGTCGCTACAGACGTTGCAGCACGTGGATTGGATGTGAACGACTTGACACACGTTATCAACTATGGTCTCCCTGATGATATCGAGAACTACACCCACCGTTCTGGCCGTACGGGTCGTGCAGGAAAGAAGGGTACTTCTATCTCGATTATTCACTCACGCGAGAAGTATAAGGTACGTAATATTGAACGCGAAATCAGTAAGGACTTTGTTGACGGAACACTGCCTTCACCAGAGGAAATCTGCAAAAAGCAGCTGTTTAAGACAATGGATGACATCCTGAAGACAGACGTTGATGAGGACCAGATTGCACCTTATATGAAGGATATCAACCGCCAATTCGAGTATATCGATAAGGAGGTTGTCATCAAGAAGATTGTTTCTGCAACCTTCGGTCGCTTCCTTGACTATTATAAGAATGCTCAGGAGATTGAGAAGCCATCATCACGTAGTGCACGTGAAGATAGCCGTGGCGCAAGAGGTGAAGGCAGAGGAAGCCGCAGCCGTGGTCCACGTAAGGCGGAGAGTGGTTATAAGCGACTCTTTATCAATCTCGGTAAGGCAGATGGTTTCTATCCGGGTGAGGTGATGCAGTTTGTCAATAAGAACGTGCATGGTAAGCAGGCAGTAGGACATATCGACCTCCTTGCTAAGCAGAGCTACATCGAAGTGCCAGAGCAGGACGCACAGAAGGTGATGCAATCGCTGGACGGTGCAACCTATAAAGGTCGTAAGGTGCGTTGTAACGATGCCGAAGAAGGTGGTCATGGTCGTTCGTCTAATAGCCGTTCAGCAGGTGGCAACAGTCGCTCTGCGGGTGGACGTGGCGGTTACGGCAGCCGTGGCGAAGGCCGTCAAGAGTCTCGTGAGCGCAAGGGCCGTGGTCGTCGCCAGTATGATGATAATCCTTTCGGAGGACAGCATAAGTTCAAGAAAGATGATTGGAAGGAACTTATGAAAGGTGGTCCTGCTAAGTTGAAAGGCGAAGAGCCTGACTTTTCTGAGGAAGGATGGGCAAGACGCAGACCAAAGAAGTAAATACCCCACCCCGACCCTCCCCAAAGGGGAGGGAGACTTAGCGTATAACATTGGAGAGGTTTTCGATAAATTGGCTATACATCAATCATATATTGTATAGCGCATTACTATCTTCATGAGTGGTGTTAAGCCTCAGCACCATTCGTGCGGAGCATCAGCACGAGTAGTGCGGAGCCGCAACACGACAGCTAAAGGGGGAAAGAGAGAAGGCTATTACCGGTATCTTATATCGTGAGGTATCACTCATACGAAAGCAGTTTCTCAGTTTACCAGCAATAACTATGTACAAAATCATAGCCAGTTTATACCGTTTTAATATGAGAGGGGCTAACAGAAGCATTCCTTATTTTGCTACCTTGACAAACCTTCTCGCACTGTTTATACTTTGTTTATTTATAATAATTGGTTTATTAAATATGCAGAGTGTATTAAAATTTTGGCATACAGGCTCAAAAGGAGGGGATTACCTGATAGGTGCAGTTATTGTCGTTCCCTTATACCTCTTAATGTTTCGTATGTTTCCCGAACGAAAGATGAAAGAACAAGAGGCATTACTGACAAAGAAAGAATATCAGTTGGGACTGTTTTCTTATGTATTCTTGGTAATAATATTAATGATTACCCTTTTCGTTATTATCTAAATAAAAATGTAGTATGCTTACAGTAAAAGCCAATAAGCTGATAATATACCCATAAAGATACTACTTTTCAAAAGAAAAATAGGTATGCTCATTCTTGAACATACCTATTTTAATATATTAGGAGTAACCCTTACTGTGGGTTAATTTCCTGCAGTAGGCGGTCAGCATGACCCCACTTATCCATCAGGTAGAGGACGAAACGGATGTCAACACCAATACAACGTGCGAGCTTGCGATCGAAGTTGATATCGCTTGAAAGGCTATCCCAGTTACCGTCGAAAGCAAGACCAATAAGGCGACCCTTACCATCGAACATTGGAGAACCTGAGTTACCACCAGTGATATCATTGTTAGTAAGGAAGCAAAGCTGCATCTTACCAGTTGTCTTATCAGCATAACGACCAAAGTTCTTAGCACTCATAAGGTCCATCATAATAGGCTCAACCTTGTAATCCTCAAGTTTCTTACCTAACTTCATCTTCTCAACAAGACTCTCAGCAGTTGTGTAGTAGTTGCTGTCAAAGCCACCAATCATATAACCACCTACCTGACCATAAGACATACGCATCGTGAAGTTAGCGTCACTGTAATGTGGCATATCCATCTCCATCTGTACCTTTGCCTCGCAAAGTTTCTTCTCTTCCTGCTCGATAGCTTCTATCTTGCTAACATAGTTGGTCATAACTTGCTGATAGAGCATCACGAGTTCTACTCCAAGCTGTATACCTGGGTCGTTGAGTGTGTTCTCATCATTATAGAACTTATGGTCCTTAACAAGTAATTTACTATTTGCATAGAGCCAGTCAGTGTACTTCTTATAATTGTTACCGAACTTTGTTTTGATAACATTAAATACTTCTGGACGATACGCAGCAGGTACGTGTTCAGCATAGTTCTTCAACATAGCGGCTGTCATTTCCTTATCAAGGGCTAAGTTCCAGTCGCTACTATTGTCCTTAAACTGTACATACTGTGCTGATTCATCATCCTTAGGGCCCTGTGGTTCGATAGCACCACGGGTGATATCAATAGCTCTCTGAATCAATTCAGACACCTTCCAGAATGACTCGTTCCAGTAAGCTTGAACCAGAGCAGGCTCAGCACTCTCCTTATAAAGGTTGCTTAACTTCTTGAGATCAACATTTACAGTAGGGTCCTTCACGGTCTTTTCATCCAACCATCTCTGTATCTTAGCCTCATATTCAGCCTTCTGACGAATCAAACCGATGGAATCAATACATTTATTCATACCAATAGAGTTCTTCCAGTAGTTAGCTGATGTAACGTACTTGTTCTCATATTGGAGACGAGTCTTCTCGTTCTTATCCATGTACTTCTTCATAATAGCGAGCTTGATATCACGAACTTGTACCTGAACGGTGTTCTCGATGTCTCTACGCTGCTGTATACCGAACGAAGACAAGTAACGATTAGTAGAGCCAGGATAGCCAATTGTCATTGCAAAATCCTTATCCTTATAACCCTCAAGACTTACAGGAGCCCAGTTAGCTGGCTTATAAGGCACATTATCCTTTGAGTAGGCAGCTGGTCCGTTGGTCTTAGGATCGGCATAAATACGGAACACAGAGAAGTCACTTGTCTGTCGTGGCCACATCCAGTTGTCTGTTTCACCACCGAACTTACCCATACTCTTTGGTACTGTGAACACCAAACGTACGTCTTGGAAGTCCTGATATGTAGTGGCATAATACTTATTTCCCTCGTAGAAAGCATCAACACTGATATGCAAAGTCTTATCAATGGTCTTGATAGAGTCGGTCAAATGATTTGTAAGAGAATCGATAATCGCCTCTGTCTGTTCAGCATTCTTACCTGCAATAAGCTTATTAACACGAGGAGTAATATCCTCCTGCTTCTTCATAAAGGACACAAACAAGTCCTTGCTTGGGAGTTCCTCTGCATAGCTTTTTGCATAGAAACCATCCTTCATATAATCATGTTCAACGGTGGAAAGGGCATTAATTGCGCTGAATCCACAGTGATGATTAGTGAAGACAAGACCATTTGGTGATACAACAACACCTGAGCAGAAGCCAGAGAAGTTGATAACAGAATTGCTAATAGCGTTAGGTGCGCCATAAAGCATGTTGCGTGGCAACTGGAATCCCTCAGCTACCATTTGTTCGTAGACGGCATCTGGCAAGTTATAGAGCGTCCACATACCCTCGTCGGCGTGCATGGATGTACTACCCAATGCGAGAAGTCCGGCAATAAGTAAAGTCGATTTCTTCATAATGATATAATTGATTAAATGATACTTGTTTATTTCTTTGCAAACCGACTGCGTAATTTTTGCAGTGGAAAGTCGTGATAAAGCACATGAGCTATAAAGAGAATGATAACCAATGTATTGATTCCCAAGGCTGCAGGAACAGGAAGATTGGCGTTAGTATAGGTGATAACGGCAAAGAAGAAACCAGCTATCAGAAGATAAACAAAGATACTCTTCAGTGGATAGTTTATCGGATACTTACGCTGACCGACAAGATAAGAGAGCACCATTGCCGTTGCATTACCCATGAAACCTGCCCAAGCACAAGCGATATAACCATATTTTGGTACGAAAATCACGTTGATTCCGATGATTACAGCACATCCAATGCCTGAGAAATAGGCACCCCAAATCGTCTTATCAATGAGTTTATACCAGAAACTAAGGTTGAAGTAAACACCTGTCATGATACCTCCTGCCATCACGATAGGTACCACCTTCAATCCTACCCAGTAGTCACGACCGATGATATGGCGAAGAATATCCATATAACCCATTACCACCAAGAAGGCAAGAAGCGTAAAGATAATAAAGAACTTCATAGCCCTCGCATAGGTTTCCTTATTGTCTTTGTCGCGTGCCTTACCAAAGACGAATGGCTCGTAGGCATAGCGGAAAGCCTGCGTAATCATCGACATAATCATTGCTATCTTACTTGCAGCACCGAAGATACCCAATTGTGTATGTGCATCATTGTCCTTGTAGACGTATGGGAAGATGATATAACCTGCCGTCTGATTAAGAATACCAGCTATACCAAGGAAAAGTATTGGCCAAGTATACGACAACATCTTCTTTGCCAAAGGCATATCAAGCAGCTTACCGCCTGCAAAGAAGCCATCTTTTAGCTCTTTCCAGAAACAGAAGGTGATAGTCGTTGTACATACAAGGTTGATATAGAAGGCATAACCCACCTCATGTCCGTCAAGGATTAGATAGTAAACAAGATTCAAAATGATGTTCAAAGCAATGAATAACAGTTTGAAAGTAGCAAACTTAATTGGGCGTTTCTTGTATCTGAGATAGGCAAAAGGAATAGCCTGAAAGGCATCAATCGCTACCGTGACAGCCATAACCCACACATATGAAGGATGTTCCGAATAACCCATAAAGTCGCAAATAGGCTGCAGGAAGACGAAGACCATTGCTATAAATAGCAGTGAAGAAAGCCCTACCAAAGACAAAGTAGTAGAGTAAACCTTCTTCGGATCTTGGTCAGTCTTATTGGCATAACGGAAGAAAGTCGTCTCCATTCCATAAGTCAAAACGACCAACAGCAACGCAGTATAGGCATAGATGTTTGTGATAACACCATAGCCACCGCTCGCCGCACTAATTTTCGCTGTATAGAGGGGTACAAGAAGGTAGTTTAAGAACCTTCCGATGATACTGCTCATTCCGTAGATAGCAGTGTCTTTTGCAAGTGATTTTAAATTTGCCATTGTTGTATTGTAGTTTAGCTTATTTGCCTTATTAGGCTAATAAGGCTTATAGGGCTAATAGCCCAATAGCTTAATAGATTCAATGATCTCCTAAAAGAATATATAGCAGATTGCGATTGCGGCAATTACACCAACCAAATCGGCTAATAATCCACAAGCTAATGCATGACGTGTATACCTTATGCCGATGCTTCCGAAGTAAACCGCTAAGATATAGAAAGTCGTATCTGTTGAACCTTGGAAGATACAACTCAATCTGCCAACGAATGAGTCAACACCAAAAGTTTTCATTGATTCCAACATAAGACCACGTGCACCACTACCAGAAAGCGGCTTCATAAACGCCGTTGGGAGTGCATCTACGAATCTTGTGTCAAGTCCGCACTGCTCCACACACCACTTAATTCCCTGTATCAAAAGGTCCATTGCCCCCGAAGCACGGAACACTCCTACAGCCACAAGGATAGCTACTAAATAAGGAATGATACGTACTGCAGTTTGGAATCCGTCCTTCGCTCCTTCGATGAAAGCGTCATAAACGTTCACTTTCCGTAACAACGCCACAATGATGAAAAGCATGATTATCGACATGACAATCAAGTTAGAGGCAACAGATGACACCGTATTCGTCATCTGCTTATCCATATGTCCGAATCCCCAAATTAACAATCCGACAAAGCCAATAATACCAACAAGTCCCAAGAACAATGTCGGTTGGAAGATATTGATACGCTGCCAAGTTGCCGTAATGAGGATACCAGCAATCGTAGCTACCGTTGTTGCCAACAGAATTGGAATAAACACATCCATAGGTTGTGCTGCACCGTTCATGCTTCGATAGCCAAGAATAGTCGTAGGGATGAGCGTCAGACCCGAAGTATTCAATACTAAGAACATTATCATCGGGTTAGTTGCCGTGTCTTTCTTTGTGTTCAACTCTTGCATCTGCGCCATCGCCTTCAATCCTGTAGGCGTAGCTGCATTGTCAAGTCCTAACATGTTCGATGCTATATTCATAAAGATAGAACCCATAACAGGGTGATTCTTAGGAATATCAGGGAAGAGTTTTGAGAAGAAAGGGCTGAGCATACGTGCAAGAACATTGACAACACCAGCCTTTTCACCAATCTTCATGATTCCTAACCACAGTGTCAAGACTCCTGTCAAGCCTATTGATGTTGTAAAGGCATTCTTAGATGAATCAAAGGTAGAGTTCATCATCTTCTCGAATATCGTTGTATCGCCCATCAACAGAGAGATAATTCCGAAGACAAATGCTATTACGAAGAATCCTATCCAAATATAGTTCAGTGCCATTTATCGCTTTTTATAACTGTTTTAATATGTCTGTTATGAATCAGAAGTGGGGACAGACAGCCCCACAATGGCACCATTCTTTCCCAATGCAAAGATAAACATTTCTGTGTGAACCTACAGCATAATAAACTAAAAAGATGTTGTTAGCCTCCGTGTTTCTAACTGTTTTGTCGATAATAAGCTGTAGGATATTTTCGAAAGCACTACCAAAACAACATTTATTAAGCCCCGTTTTTAGATGTTTTATCGATGATTAAACCGATTTGTATATACAGTTTAGTCTTTTTAACATACGTAATTGTGTTTATGTTGTACGAAGTTTTTATCTTTGCAAACGTCTTTTTGGGATAGAATTTTATCTATTTCCGATTACTTTTATTACATAATTAGTCACTTTGCGAATAAAGATAGTAACAGCAAGACTATATGGGTATATTCGATTTCTTTAACAAGAATAAGCGTAAGGATCAGCAAAATGAACAATGTCTCTTAGATGAAGAAGGGACAGGGGAGGCTGACCTATGGTCGAAGGCTTATGTGGCAGAGCCACAATGTTATGAAAAAGAGGGAAAAGAAAAGCTTTTGAATTTTGTTATAACAGAGGGAGTTAATACCATTCTACCAATGTATCCCAATGAGTTATATAAAAACGAAAAAGAAAACTTCTCTGACATTCGTCTTACATTTGTAAGTACGACAAAGAAAGGAGAGGTGGTTGACTTACCTTTCTTTCATTGTGTACCCGCTTTATCCAACTACGCTGTGGAGTATAGAGAGCCTAACGTCTTAATTAGAGGACTGAATGCTGCGGAAATGGGCTTGCTTATCTCTGGCGTTAAACAGTCGTTAAAGCGTATCTAAACGTCTGGAATAGGATTCACAATATCAATCCAAATAAATTCCGATTATGGTTGCAAGAGTTTCTTCCCATAATCGGATTCATCTTTTCACGACCGCTTTTTGTAAACTATTTTCATGCACTTCACTTCCAATACATGCTCTTTTGGCTTCTTAAAGACGCCCAATTGGCTTGCAAAAGGTGCCCTTTAGCAACGTTACTAACGCCCTTTTGAAGTCCAATTAAGCACCTTTTAAATTGCTCCGTTATAACAAACTGATTTCCTGTTGGTTACAAACCCGCTTCTTATTCGTATTTTTGCCGTTATTTATAGATGTTTTATTTGAAATTATATAATTATTTTTCAAAACCTTATCCATACTTTTGAAGTTATAAAACAAAAAACACTTTGTGCGGAATAGTACGCTTTCTATTTTTCTATATCAGGGTTAGAGCGTCAAAAAGAGGGTCTTCAGTATTTTGGAGTGATAATAATGCACCTAAGCTTAGGTCTCTGATGAAATGTCACACAGAGGAACGGAGAGTACGGAGGGATATCAAAACAAGCACTGGTAGGCACGGAGGTACCGTCGGTACGTGGAGCGACGGAGATTGTTTGCCAATTCTGTTAGCAATTTATATACAAAGCGTTCATACCAAAAGAATCATTAGAAATCTGTACGCTATACCTCCGTCGCTCTTTGTGCCGTCGGCACCTCCGTGACATTGCCTTTATCTCCGTCCTCTCCGTAGCTCTGTGTGCCTTATTATATAAGCGTTTTAATTTATCACTCCATATTTCGGAAGAACCCAAAAAGGAACAAAAACAAAAAAGAGGATGTATCTATTTTGGACACATCCTCTTTATATGAGACTTTATATTTTACAGCGTATACAATACCTGTATGACGGTCTGACCAACTGCTAACAACGTATTCTTATCGATATGTTCCATAGTGTCATTGACTGTATGCCATGTTGGACCGAAAGAGCTTTGCTGACAATCAGGATAGTAAGGAATGATATCAATAGTAGGAATACCTGCAAACTGGTTCACTGGAACATGGTCGTCAGTAACCATTCCACCGATAGCATCAGGGAAATAAGAGCCGAAACCTGCTCCCTTTGCAGCCTCCCAAACACGGTTTACGACATCAGAAGCAAACTGAATAGACATTCCCTCGCGATAGAATTGTGCACCTTCGCCTCCTACCATATCTAACAAAATACCGAATTCAGGCTTAACAGCTGTCGGGAAGTTCTTTGCATAGTATTGTGCACCCAATGCCCAAGAGTCGTCAGCATTCGGATATCGAGTCTCCCAACGTGGTACTCCCCAGTCTTCAGCATCAAAGCAAACAAAGTCAACACCTACTTTTAACTTCTTATCAGCCTGCAACTGACGAGCCAACTCAAGCATTACAGCCACTCCACTGGCACCATCATTCGCAGCCATAACAGGCTTCTTGTGGTTAGTAGAGTCTGGATCATTGTCTGCCCAAGGACGACTATCCCAGTGCGCACAGATTAAGATACGCTTCTTTGCTTCTGGATTAAAACGTGCAATGATATTAGTTGACTTCAAGACCGTACCGTCATAGGCTTTTAGATCGGCTTTCTGCTCCTGTACATCACAGCCATACTCCTTAAATTTCTCTACTATCCACTTGCCACACTTATCATGTGCTGCAGAGTTCATCACACGTGGTCCGAAGTCACACTGTGCTGCTGTAAAGGCGTATGCAGAGTCGGCATTAAACGTAGGTCCGACCGGTTTTGCTGTAGCTACTGTGTCAGCACCATTATCACTGTTGCTTGCTTTCCCTTTACAGCCGTATGCTACGGTTGCGAGGGACACTGCCAAGAGGCAGCCGAAAATGATTTTTATATTCGTCTTCATTGTTGATTGTTTTCTTATTCTCTCCCACTCTATCCTAAAGAGTAGGTAAGAAACCTTCTTTCTACTTATTTTCTAACGCTCTGTACCTGCGCCATTACACGCAGCCAGTTGCCTCCCCATATCTTTTCAATATCTCTTTCGCTATATTTACGACGCAAAAGATGAAGGGTGAAGTTTATCATTTCGCTCGCATCAGCCATACCGCGTACGGTTCCGTCACCATCAAAGTCGGTTCCAATACCTACATGGTCGATACCCATAATGTTGATAGCATGCTCAAGATGGGCTATCGCATCCATCACTGTTGCCTCACTACCCTTCTTCAAGAAGCCTTGGTACATTGTGATATGTGCCACACCACCCTTCTTTGCCAATGCTCGCATCTGATCATCGGTAAGGTTGCGAGGAACGTCACAGAGTACTTTGCTATTAGAATGACTACATACGATTGGCATCGTACTAATCTCCAACGCATCATAAAAACTCTTCTCTCCGCCGTGGCTTAAGTCGACCATAATACCGTTACGGTTCATCTCCTTGATGACCTCTTCGCCAAACTTACTTACTCCTCCGTGGGTGTTGCAGCCTCGTGCAGAGTCGCAAATATCGTTATCACCATTGTGACAAAGGGTTATATAGGTCACACCACGCTGTGCAAAGTGCTTTACATTCTCAAGCTTATGTTCCAAAGCAAGACCGTTCTCAATAGCAAACATAATGCTCTTACGTCCCTTGCGCTTATCTTCGTAAAGGTCGGAAGGTGTACGAGCAATACTGATATAGCGTTGGTTCTGCTTAACAATTTCCTCTATTTTGTCGAAGATAAGGTTGGCATAGACAGCTGGTGAGAGATGATTCAATGTCTCAACGAGGTGAGGATTATAGCGTTTCAACCCTTCAACATCAATCTTTGACGAGAAAGACTCGCCTATCTTCGGTTGTGGAAGGTAAGCAGCCATCGTCACAGCATCCTGTCTTCCCTCCGTCATCTTATGGAGATCGTAGAGAATACGTGAGTCACGCTGATCGAAGTTGACACCTTGTGGGAAGAACATAGGCGTATCACAGTGTGTATCAAGCGTCAAGATGCGCTGATGAAGTTGCTTAGCAAGGTAGAAGTTATTAGACTGTCCGACCAGCCACTGGAAGATTTTTCCTCCCTCTTCACCCATCCATTCGGGATGCCATTGCACTCCCATGATAGGCTTGAACTCGCTACTCTCAATGGCTTCAATCACTCCATCAGGCGAAAGTGCCGTCACACGGAAGTGCTTTCCAGCATCTTTCACTGCCTGATGGTGGAAGCTATTGACCATAAGACGCTCTTCCTTATAGAGCGCATAGAGGACAGATGACTTGTTAAGGGTCACGCTATGCGTAGCTTCACAGCGTTCAGCATCCTGTGAATGCTTTAATGTAGCAGCATGATAGGTTGTTACCGTTTTGTCTTTGCTCAGTTTCTTTTCAACCGTTTCCTCCTCTCTTATATATTCATCATAGATATCTTGCTGTATCTTTCCACCCAAAGCGACAGCAAGGGCTTGCGCTCCACGGCAGATACCAAGGATAGGCAACTGACGATTAAACGCCAAACGGATAAGCATCAGTTCGGGTAAATCACGCTCAGCATTGATATTATGAAGTTTGGGAGAAGGCTCCTCGCCAAGCCACAGAGGATTGATATCAGCACCACCTGTAAGGAGAAGACCATCAAGATGGTCAAGGGTGTTAATAAGCACATCCTTATCAGCCACAGGAGGAATAAGCATTGGGACTCCGCCCGCAGCTACCACCTGCTTATAATAGACATTCCTTAACGCTGCATCACCATTCATATAATTGGTAGTGATACCAATTATAGGCTTACGCTTTGCTTCAGGGAAAGTTGAATACACCTTATCGAGATGTGACTGAAGATCGTATTGCATTCTTATTCTTTTTTAAAAGATTGGTTTGTCATTGACTTCTTTAGAGCAATTCTTCTGCTATAGGTATCTCACGTTTGATACTTTGCTCAAGAGAAATAAGTGTTTCGGTTGATACGACACCTGAGATACCTTGCAACTGATTGTTAAGAAGGTCCATCAACTGCTCGTTGTCTTTTGCATAAAGCTTCACAAGCATTGTATAAGGACCCGTTGTAAAATGACACTCAACCACCTCTGGAATAGCACTGATACGTTCAACAACCTTCTTATACATAGAGCCACGCTCGAGGTTTAGTCCCACATAAGTGCAGGTTGTATAGCCTAAACTCTTAGGATTAACGTCGAAACCACTACCTGTTATGACTCCATTCTCTATGAGATGTTGTACGCGCTGGTGAATAGCAGCACGTGAAACGCCACACTGGGCAGCAACATCTTTAAAAGGCATACGAGCATTCTGCGAGAGGATACCCAATATTTTCTTGTCCAAACGATCTACTTTTTCCATGTTCTACGGTTGATATTATTTCTTAATTCTATGTTTCTAAAGCTTTAATTGATGACGAGCAAAAGTAGGGAATAATTATGGAACAGACAACAAAATGACATAAAAAATGCGCCACTTGGGCGCATTTTGTTTTTATTTTAAGCAAGAGAACAGTATTTCACTGCTTTTATCTTACTTTTTTACATTCTTCTTTGTCTTCTGAGCAGGAGCCTTCTTGGCTGGAACGAGCTTTGCAGCATCAATCGTCTTTGACTCCTTTTCAGGTGCTGCCTCAATGCCTTTCAACTCAAGGGTGAAGATAAGTGTTGAGAAAGGAGCGATGTCACGACCTGCACCACGCTCACCATAGGCAAGGTTTTGTGGGATAACAATCTCCCACTTTGAGCCTACAGGCATCATCTGCAACGCCTCTGTCCAACCCTTGATGAGTCCACCAACATTGAAGGTATCGAACTCTACGCCATGACGTGAAGTTGCATCGAATACCTTTCCATCAATGGTCTTACCCTCATAGATAACCTGAACGCGGTCAGCTGCTGTTGGTATAGGTCCATCACCCTTCTTAATGATACGATACTGAAGCCCATCAGCTAATGTTACAACACCCTCCTTCTTCTTGTTCTCAGCCAAGTAAGCCTCGTTCTTAGCCTTCATCTCAGCATCTTTCTGTGCTTTCAACTCTACTTCTTTCTTCTCGAAAATTTGCTCAGCAGTAGCCTGCTTGAGGACAGTAGAATCCTTTGCCAAAGCTGCAACAAAGCCCTTATAAAGCAAATCTGGGTTAATTGGAGCCGATGTGCCTTCGAACTTAGATGCAATATTAGGCAACATGGTCTTGTCTACCTGTGAACTGATGAGCAATCCGGCTACATAAGCAGCAAAAGCAGAGTCTTTGCGATTAGCAATACCCTGACGCAAGCCACGCAGGAAGTCTGGCATCTGTGCTGGAGTAACACCAAACTGATTTGCAAGATAGTCGTCCAAACCACGTGTCATAGACATACCTGCAGCATAGCTCAATGTATCAGAAGGTGAAGTCAGTACTACTGCGCCTTCTTTACATTCTACAGAACACTTCGCATTCTGCTTTCCTTTCTTCTTACTCTGCGCACTTGCAGTATTAAAGACTGAACCTGCTGCAACGAGCAGAGCCAGCATTAAAAGTTTCTTCATTGTTTTGTCGTTTTTAAAGAACAGGTTTTTCTATATTAAAAGGATGTAGATTCGATGATTACCAAGCTTTAAGAAGTATATTACTAAGCTTTAAGAAGTATGTATGTGTCTTCCTTTCCTATAAGACAAGAGTATCATTACTGAATTATTCTCATGAAAATAAAGAATTACTTTCATGAGAATAAATATTTATTTTCACGACAATAAAGATTTTCTTTCATGAAAATAATTCGTCATCATCGTGAAAATGGATTACAGCTGATGCTCTTCCATATAAGAAAGGAAGACTCATCGAACCATTATCAAGCTTTAGTTGATTACATACCTGGCTTACCCTGTGGCATACCTGACATACCCTGAGGCATACCTGGCTGACCCTCTGGAGCCTTCTCGATACCGAGTAACTCAACAGTAAAGATAAGTGTTGAGAATGGCTTAAGGTCTGGACTTGGCTGCTCAGCACCGTAACCAGCTGTATAAGGAATTGTAATCTCCCACTTAGAACCAACAGGCATCTTAGTCAAAGCCTCAGTGAAACCTGGGATAACACCACCTACAGGCATTGTTGCACCATCACGCTGGTCGAAAACCTTACCATCGATAGTCTTACCAACATAGTTAATCTTAACAACATCAGAAGCCTTTGGTGTAGCACCAGAGCCAGCCTTGAGTTCCTTAACCTGTACACCCTGACCGATAGTCTTCACACCTTCCTTCTTAGCATTGGCTGCCATGTAAGCGTCACTCTTCTTCTTATTAGCACCATAAGTCTTCTCAGCGGCCTTCATCTGAATAGTCTTTGAAGTCTTCTGCTCAACCTCACGAGCCTGCTCTACAGTCATCTTCTGACCATGACCCTTTGCACTTGCTGCAAAACCAGCGAGGAAATTAGCCAAAGAAACAGACTTTGTAGAGTCTTCACCAAAGATCTGACGGTTGATCTGATTCTTGATAATCATGTTCATCTGCATACCTACGCCGATACCAGCATTGTAAGCAGCACGCTTCTTATCATCAGCATTCTGCGCACCATCGTTCATACCCTTGATAAACTCATCGATGTAAGCTGTATCAATCTGCATCTGCTGGAGATACTGCTTAACACTCTGACCCTGATCAATACCGAAAGCATAGCTCAAAGAGTCAACATCAGACTTCAAATCCTCCTTTGGAGCTGAGTTACCACAAGCTGTGAAGCCTGCAGCTGCGATAGCCATAGCGGCTAAAAAATAAATTTTCTTCATTATTTTAATTGTTTAGTTTCTTAAGCAATATTATTAGAGTAGGCGATGATGGACGTATATTGCAGTCTATTATCGCCTACATACCTTTCTTACTTTACCTCAATCAACTCTACGTCGAAGACGAGAGCAGCGAATGGAGGTATCTGTGCACCAGCA
Source organism: Prevotella melaninogenica ATCC 25845 (assembly GCF_000144405.1). Classification (NCBI taxonomy): domain Bacteria; kingdom Pseudomonadati; phylum Bacteroidota; class Bacteroidia; order Bacteroidales; family Prevotellaceae; genus Prevotella; species Prevotella melaninogenica. The sequence goes on along the minus strand of NC_014370.1, from coordinate 117,870 downwards.
CCACGCTCACCATATGCAAGGTCATAAGGGATGAAGAAGCGATACTTAGCACCTTCCTGCATAAGCTGCACACCCTCAGTCCAACCTGCGATAACCTGATTCAAGCCGAAAGTAGCTGGTTGGTTACGCTGATAAGAACTGTCAAAAACAGTACCATCAATCAGTGTTCCCTCATAATGACATACTACTTGGTCTGTAGCTGAAGGCTTCTTACCGTCGCCTTCCTTCAACACCTGATACTGCAAACCAGATGGTAAGGTTACAACACCATCCTTCTTACCGTTCTCAGCAAGGAAAGCCTCACCAGCAACCTTTGCTGCCTTACCAGCCTCAGCGGCTGCAGCCTGCTGCTTAGCCTCCTGCTCTTGGAAGAAGTTTTGTACGAGAGTCTGTGCTTCTGCATTGTCAACTTTCAGCTCTGAACCTGAAATAACATCCTTGATAGCCTGTGCGAAGTCGTCAATATTCAGTTCCTTTGCGCCCATTCCTGCGAGCTGTGAACCGATACCGATTCCCAGTGCATAGCTTAATTTATCCATTATCGTTCTTAATATTATTAATAATTAATGTGCAAAGATACTATTTTTAAGGTATAGTTTTGCATTAATCGGATTAAAATTACTAAATTTGTCAAAGAGAATGGAGGATTACTGTGCAAGTTAAAGGTATCGACAAAAAACAAGAAGTATATTATTAGTACTTCATTTGTCCAAAACTCTATTTGCAAGTGTTTTGAAATTAATGCCTATAACCTCGTCTATCTCCTTCAAGCCTCAACTCATAAAAGACAGACGTATGAAGAAAATCGTATTCTTAACAGGTGCTGGAATGTCCGTAGAGAGTGGCTTCAAGACCTTTCGCGGCAATGATGGATTATGGGAGGATTATCCTGTAGAACAGGTAGCAACGCACGAAGGCTGGATAGCCAACCCCACACTCGTCAACAACTTCTACAACAATCTACGCAAAAAACTCTATGCGGCCAAGCCTAACGAGGGTCATCGCCTTATCAAGGAACTTGAGAAAGACTATGATGTGACGGTGATTACGCAAAATGTTGACGACCTTCACGAGAAAGCAGGGTCTTTAAAGGTTATCCATCTACATGGAGAACTGACAAAGGTATGCTCAAGTAAGACTCCTTACGACAGCCGCTACATACAAGAACTACCTAAAGACAACTGCGAAGTAGTCCCTGGAGCATTGGCTGAAGACGGTAGTCTATTGCGTCCTTTCATTGTTTTTTTTGGTGAATCAGTCCCAATGATTGAACCTGCTGCAGAGGTTGTGGCACAAGCTGACATACTTGTTATCATCGGAACGTCGCTGGTTGTTTACCCTGCTGCGGGTCTTGTGCAATACACCCGACCAGGAACTCCTATCTATCTGATTGACCCTGACGATACGCCCGCACATGCTTCTGGACGATTAACGCATATAAAAAAGGGTGCAAGCGAAGGTATGAAAGAGTTGATTAAGCTATTGTAAAAAACTGATTATAGCATCATAAGGAACTGATTACATCGCATTCCCACACAGAAATAAAATCCTATTCCTAATAAACAGAGAGCATATAAACTACCAAGTTTTCATTCCCTAAATTCTCATAGGGGCAAAAACGAAAGCATATATCAATAAAGAAACAAATGAAGAAACTATTTTCACTCCTCTTCTTAGCCCTCATGACATTGCCAATCATGGCTCAGAAGAATGTTTACAAGTTTAGTGTAAAGGACGGAAACGAGCATACCGTCAAATTGAAGGACTATAAGGGTAAGGTTCTGCTCATCGTTAATACAGCGACAAAATGTGGATTTACACCACAGTATGAGGCATTACAAAAACTCTATGAAACCTATAAGAACCAAGGACTTGTCATCCTTGACTTCCCTTGTAATCAGTTTGGCGCACAGGCTCCGGGCTCTTTCCGTGATATTCACACTTTCTGTACAGGCAACTATGGTACGACTTTCCCACAGTTTGCAAAGATTAATGTCAATGGTCGTAACGAATCACCGCTTTACACTTACCTAAAGGCTCAACAGCCATTCAAGGGCTTTGACATGAATAACAACATCGGTAAGTTTCTCGATGAGAAGTTCCGCGCAGAGAACCCTGACTACGCCAAAGATCCAAGTATCAAATGGAACTTCACAAAGTTCCTCATAGACCGACAGGGACACGTCATCGATCGCTTTGAGCCAACAGCTGATATGAAAGACGTTGAGGCTGGTATCAAGGCGGCACTAAAGATGAAGTAAAAGCTAAGAGAGCAATAAGCCTTATTGGGCTAATAAGCCTTATAAGGCTAATAAAGTAATAAGCCTTATTGGACTAATGAGCCTTATTGGGCCAATAAGCCCAATACCCACAAAGCAAAGCCGGCTAACACGCAACCACGTGTCAGCCGGCTTTGTTATCTTTATTGCTTAGGCAGATTAGTAGCCTTCGGCTTATTCTTATTAGGTGACTTCTTCTTCACCTTAAACTTATCAAATCCCTTACCAAAGACACCCATTACCTGACTCTGTGTTACGAAGGCATCTGGGTCGATATCATCAATCATACGATAGACATATGACGCTTCACGTTGGCGAGTTACTACAATAACAATCTTTATATCGCTACCCGTATAATAGCCCTTTGCATCGATTATCGTACTGGTACGATGGGGTTGGTCTTGCGATATCATATCACAAATCTCTTTATAACGCTCCGAAATGATAAGGAACTGCACCGAACGACGACTGGAGTTGATAACTTGGTCGAGTACAAAAGAGGTGATAATCAAGTTTACATAACCATAGATAACCTGCTCCCAACTACGTAGAACAAGGTAACTTCCCGTTACGATGGTCATATCCACTAATAAGATAACACGCCCAAGAGAAATATCACGATATTTATTGACTATCGCTGCGACGATATCCGAGCCACCAGAGCTACCATTATAGGAGAGTCCAAAAGCTAAACCAACACCACAAAACGATGCACCGATGATTGCTGCCATAAAAGGTTGCCCATGTAAGAGTCCCGGATGAGGAAATACAGTACCCATAACCTTTGTGATAACTGTCAGCATCACAACGCCATAGATAGTACGGATACAGAACTTTAAGCCTAAAACCTTCAGTGCAATGGCTAATAGAATTGCGTTTAGGATAAAATAAGTGTTAGCAACAGGGATTCCTTGACCCCAATTCAAAATAGAAGCAAGACCAGCTACGCCACCATTACCGATGTGATTAGGTAGTAGAAAAACCATCCAGCCGATAGCATAGGACAGCATACCTACGGCTATCATTACATAGTCTAAGATTTCCCGATAAAGGACCTTCTTATTAATCTTGTTAATCATACGTTTAAGGATATGAGTGAAATGACGCTACAAATTTAGATAAATTTTCCGAAACAAAGCACTTGCACAGAAAAAATAGAGTACCTTTGCAGAAAATAATATATACCTTGAGCGTGTAGAAGAAGAGTCGTAGACGGCAATTCATAGGGAAGCACAACACATATATCCATAAAAGAATGCATTTGACGGATATATTAACCATGTGCAAAGACATTATCTACACACTCTTCCACTTGCATCTTTTTGCAGAAAATTAGCAATATGCCAGAAGATTTTGACATACATGAAGAAAGGCTGAACTCGGTTGAGAAGGATTTCGAAAACGCTCTACGCCCTCTGAAATTTAATGATTTCAGCGGACAGTCGAAGGTGGTCGAAAACCTCAGCGTCTTTGTTGAAGCCGCTAAGTTCCGTGGCGAACCGCTCGACCACACCCTTTTGCACGGTCCTCCGGGATTGGGTAAGACAACGTTGAGCAATATTATCGCTAACGAATTGGGCGTTGGTTTCAAGATTACCTCAGGTCCGGTACTCGACAAGCCGGGCGACCTTGCGGGCATCCTCACCTCTTTAGAGCCTAACGACGTCTTGTTTATTGACGAGATACACCGCCTTTCTCCTGTCGTAGAGGAGTATCTTTACTCTGCGATGGAGGACTACCGTATTGACATTATGATTGATAAGGGACCGTCTGCACGTTCTATCCAGATTGACCTCAACCCATTCACACTCGTTGGTGCAACGACACGAAGCGGACTGCTCACAGCTCCTCTCCGTGCTCGCTTTGGTATTAATCTCCATTTGGAGTATTATGACCCAGAGACTTTGAAGCGCATTATCAAGCGTTCGGCTGCCCTATTAAAAGTGCCTATCGTGGACGAAGCTGCGGATGAAATTGCGCGTCGCTCACGCGGTACACCACGTATCTGTAACGCCCTACTCCGCCGTGTACGAGACTTCGCACAGGTGAAGGGTAATGGTACTATCACACCCGAAATCGCTACGATGTCACTACAGTCGTTGAACATTGACAAATATGGTTTGGACGAGATAGATAACAAAATTCTACTCACCATTATCGATAAGTTCCGTGGCGGTCCAGTAGGTGTCTCAACCATTGCCACCGCTATCGGTGAGGATTCTGGTACGGTAGAAGAGGTTTACGAACCATTCCTCATCATGGAAGGTTTTATCAAACGAACCCCTCGTGGACGTGTGGCAACACAGCTTGCCTACGACCATCTCGGACGAAATGCATATCAAGACAATCCTCTACAACCGGGATTATTCGATTAAAAGATACTCCATTGCAAACGTTCACAACGAACAATGCAATGGAGTTTTTCTTTTATTCGTTCCTTTATGCACTGATGTTTGTAAACTATTTTCGTGCAGTTCAAAAACAATACATGCTCTTTTGGCTTCTTAAAGACGCCTAATTGACTTGCAAAAGACGCCCTTTAAGACCCTTACTAACGCCCTTTTGGAGTCCAATTAAGCACCTTTTACTTTACTACTTTATAACTAACTGATTTACCGATGATTACAAACTCACATTTTACACGTGTTTTTATCCTTGTTTATTGATGTTTTACCCGATTTTATGTAATGATTTTTCAAAACCTTATCTATGGATTTTCAAGGTTTTAAAAAGAAAAGGTTTTCTGTGTCAAAAGAGGATTATAAATTGCTAACACATATCAAACCGCGATTTTTAAGAGGCTAATTATTCTTTTACAACTACATCTTTTTGAAGTGTCCTACTAATTTCCTAACTTTGTCGCCATGATTATTCAAATGCATAAACCGAAGGCAAGAATGGAAGAACTGGACTTTCTCAAGTTCGTCTTCATCACGTTGATGATTGCCTTCCACCTTACCTATATCGGCGACACCTACCCTGTTGCTAAAAAGTTGGTCTATACTTTCCACATGCCGGGCTTCCTGTTAGTGTCGGGTTATCTGTTTAATGTGAATAAGTCGTGGGCTGCTTTGGGAAAAACTATGCTTTGGATTTTCATCCCTTACACAGTGATGGAAATCGGCTATACCCTAATGGCTTCGCTACTCCCTATCCGTGAACACATTGATTATCTAACCGCAGGAGTACTGATTGACCATATCTTCCTTCATCCGATGGGACCTTATTGGTACTTACATACCTTGATGATTTGCGGTATCTTCTATTATATCGCATTCAGAAAACCTAAAGGGCGTTTTTCATCAGTATTGAAACAAGAGAAACCACTGCTGCCTCTCAAAATGCTGAGTTTGGAGAATCAGGTGCTGTTAGGTAGGTTTATCCTTCTTGCCCTATTCATTTGGTTGCTCTCACACGGCTGCGGACTACTCTCAATAGCCAATGCAGCCTACTTCCTTGTAGGTGCTATCATACGTCAAGCAGTGGGCAATTTTCGTCTGGCTTTCCCTGCACGTTGGTGGACAATAGGACTTTTAGTAGTATGGTGTATCGACCCAACCCATTACGATAAGGCTTCTTTTGCAGGTGCATGTTTGGTGTTTTTAGTTATCGGTTCGCTGTTGTGGGTTTATCAGTTAGGGATTCCACAACCTCTGCGCGACCTCTTTCTCTTTATCGGGCGTAACACTTTACCCCTCTTACTCTTCTCTCCTATCTTCACAATTCTTGCCAAATTCTATCAGCCGTTGCTGCTTCGTGTGGAGCCGACGGGAATGTTCTTCCTTGTGGTCAGTATGGTATTTGCCGTTGCAGGCTCGTTTGGCATAACATGGTTGATGGATGTCACGGGCATCTCAAAGCTATTCTTTGGAAAGAAAGGGCTGATATAAGGAGGGGATTAGGTGGTTATTGTTTATTAGGCTTATTAGCCCTATTAGCCTAATTAGCCCAATAAGGCTAATTAGGCTAATAACTTCTCCCTAAATTCTTTCCTGCTTTAGTGGTGTTCCGTCAAGCGTGTAAGCTGTGAAGACACCATGCTCATAGGTCATGAAGGTAGCAACATTTCCACCTTTTGGGAAAGTGATAGAGCCGAGATTGCAAACAAGCGTACCCTCCTGCTGGGTGAGTTCCCAAAGATGTGTATGCCCATAGACAATCGCATCGAAATGACCTTTTGGCATTGTGGATTTGTTATAGATATGTCCATGTGTTAGGAAAATCTTTCGTCCCTCATCAACTAACATCAAATAGTCGGACATCATAGGGAAATCAAGTAGCATTTGATCAACTTCTGCATCACAGTTTCCACGTACTGCTACGATGTTATTTGCACGTTTATTTAGTGCTTCCACTATCCCCTTAGCATCTATTCCCTCTGGGATAGAGTTGCGTGGACCATAATTAAGTATGTCTCCAAGTATGCAAAGCATGTCACAATGCTCACGATCAAAGAATTGTAGCACCTTCTCCAGTGCTGGCAGACATCCGTGGATATCTGATACCAATAGATATTTCATATCACCTTGATTGTTTGTTTCTATGGCAAAGGTAATGTTATTTTCTCATATAACCTTTAATTTAACCCAAATCGATTATTAGAGTCTCAACATATTTTGCTTTATTATCGAACAATAAGACTAAAGAATAAAATACATTTCAATGGAAACAATCTCTTATTAACCTTGTAAAAAGATGACATCCACGTCTAATAGTTTCCTTGTAAGAATAACACTTACAAACCTAAAGAACACCAAATGTTATTTTTTTCAATTATTTCCATGATTTTATTTGATTGTTTGAAACTTTTAGTTATATTTGCGACATAATTATCTATTACATACAACCTTACTTGAAAATAACATAAAGACCTGCCTTATGAATACGAAAAGACTCTTATTTTCTACCTTATTTATGCTGTCGGCAATCGTCAGCTTTGCCCAACAAGTATTCACTGCTTCGGGTGTTGTTGTCGACGAAACAGGTGAAACGATTATCGGTGCAACGGTTCAGGTAGTCGGTGACAGCAAACTGATTACAGCAACAGACATGGATGGTAAGTTTACACTTGCCAATATCAAGCCTGGTGCTAAGTTGGAAGTATCTTATGTCGGTATGAAAACCTTCACTGGTCCTGCCAAACCGACAATGAAGATTACGATGATTAACGACAACTCTGCGTTGGACGAGGTGGTTGTAACTGCCTTCGGTGAACAAAAGCGTTCGGCTTTTACAGGCTCTGCTGCCATTGTTGACTCTAAAAAGATTGAACATAAGCAGGTCAATAACGTAATGAGTAGTTTGAAAGGTGAGGCTGCTGGTGTTCAGATTATAGACAACAGCGGAGAGCCTGGTTCAACCCCTTCTATCCGTGTACGTGGCTTTAGTAGTATTAGCGCAGGACAAAGCCCTCTAATTATAGTAGATGGTGCGCCTTACGATGGCGGTTGGAACAACCTTAACCCTGCCGATGTGGCTTCTGTAACCGTATTGAAAGATGCGTCTTCTACTGCACTCTATGGAGCACGAGGAGCCAATGGCGTTATCATGGTGACAACAAAACATGCACAAGTTGGTAATGCACATATTTCTGTTGATATGAGATGGGGTACGAATAGTCGTATTAAACGCTACTATGAGACTATCGATGATCCTGTTAAATACTATGAGGTTTACTATAATGCATTGTATAATTATCAACTGAAAGGACTCGGATTGACTCCTGCTCAAGCTACTATTGAGGCTAACAAACAACTCGTTGCACCTGGTGCAGCAGGTGGATTGGGATATCCAATATTTACTGTTCCAAACGGAGAACAGCTCATTGGGGAAGATGGTCATATGAATCCACATGCCACATTAGGACGTGTTATTGAGCATAATGGTAAACGTTATACTATCCTACCTGACGATTGGAAGAGACTTGCCTTTCGTAACGGATTACGCAAAGAGTATGATATAAACCTAACTGGAGGTAGCGATAAGATGCAATACTACCTTTCTTTGGGTTACTTAAACAATGAAGGTGTGGCATATCATTCGGACTTTGAACGTATTACCGTTCGTGCCAAAGCGGACTATGAAGCACGCAAATGGTTGAAGGTGGGTACGAACATGAACTTCTCTCGGGCTAAATACCATGTGATACCATCGGATGATAATGGTCTTTTCTATCAGTTGAATAATGTCGCACCTATCTATCCTGCCTTCATTCGTGATGAGCAAGGGAACATCATGACAGATGATAATGGACAGATGTATGACTATGGTAATGGTGCTGTTATTGGACTAAGACGTCCTACGTTACCTAACATCAACCCATTACAAGAGAATGCGTTGAATACGAATAGTTCGAAAGTTAATATGTATTCGCTCTATGGCTATGCGAATATCATGCCTCTTGAGGGATTGAAGATTACCCTTAATGGTACGGTGACCGTCAACAACTCACGTGCAACTGAGACGAAACAGCCTTTCTATGGATACAGTCATACGACTTATCCAACGGGTGTTGTGACCAGAACAAGTGATCAAACCTTCTCTTATAACTTCCAACAACTCGTGAATTACAATCATGACTTTGGTCATCATCACATGGAATTGCTCCTTGGTCATGAGTTCTATCGCTACAACTACGAAAGCTTGTGGGGTACAAAACTTGGTATGGCATCCTACTTTACCAACCAAACGCTTGCTGGAGCAATAAAGATGGATAACACAGGAGAGTCTGGTAATAGCGAATATGAGTCTGAAGGCTTCTTCTTCCGTGGGCAATACGACTACGATCAGAAGTACTTTGGAAGTCTTTCTTTCCGTCGTGACGCTTCCAGTCGCTTTGATCCTAATCATCGTTGGGGTAACTTCTACTCCTTTGGTGGTGCTTGGACTATTACGAAAGAGCCTTTCATGAAGCCTTTCAAATGGTTGAATATGTTGAAACTAAAGGCTTCTTTCGGTCAGCAAGGTAATGATAATATTGGTGATTTCCACTATCTTGATACGTATAGTATCGTAAACACGAACAATAAGGTTGGATTAGTTCTGTCTGAAAAGGGTAACCCTAATATTACTTGGGAGACCAATAACAACTTCAATGCAGGCTTCGATTTTGAATTATTCAATAGCCGTTTGCGTGGTAGTATTGAGTATTTCTATAAGAAAACAACTGATATGCTCTGCTTTGTCTTTGCTCCTTACTCTGCTGGTTACAAAGGAACGTATGACAATATTGGTGATATGACGAACAAAGGTGTGGAGGTTGACCTCGCTGCTACTGTCTTAAAGACTAAAAATATCTCATGGGATGTCAACGTGAATGCAACTACTTACAAGAATGAAATCATCAAACTCGCTGACGTCCTCAAAGCTGATCTCGTTGTAGATGGGCACCCTGGCTATAGTAGTGGCGAACGAATCTATGCCGAGGGACTCCCTATTTACGAGTGGTATATGCCTCGTTATGCTGGTGTTTCTAATGAAGGAAAGGCTATGTGGTACTACACGGATACCGATGGAACACTTAAGACGACAGATGTCTATGGTAATGCGAGTTATTACTCATGTGGAAGTCCACACCCAGACCTCTATGGTGGCTTTGGAACAACGCTGAATGCGTATGGTTTCGACTTCTCTATCTCCTTCGCTTATTCGTTAGGAGGACTTTCATACGACGGTGGTTACGCAGGTTTTATGGGTCCACCGAGTGGTACCTTAGGAGGAACAACTATCCATAAAGACGTTCTCAACTCTTGGTCAGCAAGTAATCCGACCAGTAATATACCTCGTTGGCAATATGACGATCCAAGTGTCAGTGCTCAATGCGACCGTTTCCTCATCAGCGGTAGCTATCTAAGCTTACAGAATATCAACCTTGGCTACACCCTACCTAAGCTATGGGTAAGCAAGATTGGATTGGAGAATGTACGCATATATGTGGCTGCTGACAACGTATACTTTTGGAGTAAGCGTAAGGGATTCGACCCACGTGGTTCCTTCTCAGGAGGTAGTAGTACATCCATCTATAGCCCAACGAGAACCATCTCTGGTGGTATTAAACTAACATTCTAACCATCTTCTTACATTAATAGTACGTCATTATGAAACGCTTAATATCAAATCACATCATAACGTTGGCTATCGTTGCTATTACCTTTGGCTTTACTTCTTGTATCGATAGCATTGAACCGTCGGAAGTATTAACTTCTGACCAAGTAAGAAAGATGCCTTCTTCACAAGAAGGACTTATCAATGGTATCCTTTCTTATATGATAACCTTTGACTCTTGGGGTTCTGGTGACCCTCTCAACGACTGGGGTTATCCTTGTCAGATGCACTATAGGGATGTCTTAGGAAGTGATTTCCCTGTTTATAGTAGTAACTATAGCTATTGGACGACAGTGGAAAGCGGTGTCAACACCCGTTTCAAGGCTTATTACACCTATCGTTTTTACTACGATTTCATTGCTACCTGTAACAATGTAACAAGTGTAGTAGATCCTGCCACAGCCTCACCAACCTCTAAAAACTACTTAGGTATAGCTCTGGCTTATCGTGCAATGGCTTATCTTGACATAGCTCGTCAGTTCGAATTCAAGAAGACTGGCATTGCAAGTTTGGATGATAAGGCGACAAAAAATGGGATATGGGGGCTCACAGTTCCTATCGTTACCGAAAAGACAACGAAAGAAATGCAACGTCACAATCCACGTGCTCCGTTCTATAAGATGTATCGCTTCATCCTTACTGACCTCAACCATGCCGAGGAGTATCTGGCTAATTATACACGTCCCGACAAGAACTTGCCTAACCTTAGTGTAGTCTATGGACTCAAGGCACGCCTTTGGATGGAAATGGCAAGTCGTTTTGATCAGAGTAGTGCAGACCTTAACACAGCCATAGCAGCAGAAGATTCTGCAAGCATTGAGTATGATAAGTTAGGTATCACCACAGCTCGCGAGTGCTATGAGAAGGCACGTACCTATGCTCGTAAGGCTGCCAGTGGTTATAGTCCTGTTACCGAAGCACAGTGGCATAGTACACAAGACGGCTTTAACAAGGAAAACCAAGCATGGATGTGGAAGTTAGGCTATACCACACGTGAGCAAATCAGCTATATCTACTATACCTTCACCAGCACCATGTCATCAGAAACTACTTGGGGACTTGCTGGCGCATACGGTGCTACTCGTATGATTGGTAGTGCGCTCTATGATAAGATGCCAGAAGGTGACTGGCGCCATTATTCATGGATTGATCCGACCGCTGCAGGTACACATGAGGGTTACGAGAAATATGACTCTATCACCATTGGCACTAAGAAGGAGAGACTTTCCCTCTTAGATGAGGAGACTTGGAAGCAGCTACCAGCCTATGCTAACATCAAGTTCCGTCCTGCAAAGGGTAATATCACTGATACTTACGAGGGACAATTCATCAGTCTTCCTTTGATGCGCATGGAAGAAATGGTATTTATCGACATTGAAGCTACAGCCCACCTTGATGGTGTTGCAGCAGGTGTTACGGCACTGAAAGACTTTATGAACACCTATCGTTATACCGACAACTCCTATCAGGCAAATAATGTCACCACTATGGAGGACTTCATAAAAGAACTGATGGTACAGAAACGCATAGAGTTCTGGGGCGAGGGAATCACGTACTTCGACTATAAACGACTTGCGCTTCAGATTCGCAGAAAGGACAATACCAATTATGAACCATCTGCACGAATCAATTCTAAGGAAGGTTATGTATGCCCATGGATGAACTTCTTCATCCTTGAATACGAGACACATAACAATGTGGCTTGTAAACCAAATCCTGATACATCTGGAAGTTTGACGGTCACAAATCAGTAATAACTGAGGTTGAAAAGGAAAATTATTAAATAAAAAGCAGACGCTAAAAGACGAACCAGTTGTTTCGGCTTTGGCGTCTGCTTTCTTTAATTTTGGGAAGATGGAGATAAGAGACATCTTTATGCTGCGCAAGCAGGGACGTACGGAGGAGGCATACGCTGCCATTCTACCGATGTATGCTGTACACAAGGGACATTACACGACCATAGCTATGTTCTGGGTAGGTGTAGACATGATGAAGCTTCGCTATCAACAACGTCAGTTAGAAGAGGCATATAAGATATTCAAGAGTTTGCTAAGACTCTATCCGACGATGGACGACAAGGACCTTAAGGGACAAAGCGCCTTAATGCGTGCCTCACTATTGGTCTTCGACCACCATCCAGGATTCTCTATGCTCGACTTTATCTCACAATGGGGTATCACCCGACTAACAGATGAAGACTGGACAATGGAGCAAGGCAACGGCCATCCTATTCCCTCAATAGGAATGCGTATCGTAGGAAAAGTATTTAAGGAAGTGGAAAGTAAGCCTACTGTTGACATGGCTTTAAAGGCTGCACCGATATTAGCTGAAGCTCTGAAGCATAGTCCTTACAATATGCATAACCAACGTTACAAAGCGATGGTCTATCGGATTATGGGCAAAAAAGATAAGGCAATCAATATTTATACCCATCTTATCAAGAGCCACCGACAGTCCTATCTCTATCACGAGCTATCAGAACTCCTTGATGACGAACGCTACAAGATTGCACTTCTCTGTAAAGCTATCTCCGCACAACGAGAGGAAAAGTTCCGCCAACGTATGCGTTTCACCCTTGCAGGCTTACTCTTTAGAAAGGATAAAAGCCGAGCCCGCTACGAATTAGATAAATGTATTGCCATGCGTAAGCAGTTAGGCTATTCCATTACATGGGAGATGCAGAACCTTGCAGCGAGTTTAGAGGAGATTAACCCCGTATCAGAAGCCGATGAAAAGAGCTTTTATAGAGAACAAGAAGTGGTATTAAAAGAACTTGTTAGGTAGGTTTTCTGCATATCTAACTATTTATCTTTATCTTTGTAGCACATTTTATTGAATAATTAAATCTACCTTATGAAACATTTATTTCTATCAGCTTTAATACTCTTGGGACTCTCATCATGCCAAATTGCAGGCTTAACCTCTGGCTATTCCCATCTATCAGATGCACAAAAGGAGAGAGTTATAACACTTGAAGAAAACATTGACGATATTCATGACTTCTCAAAAGTATATAAAGTCAGCCTTAATCAGGTAAAACAATATATCGAAACGCACGATAAAGTATTGCTATATAATTATACTCCTTTCTGTCATTCTACCTATTGTGTGTCGCCTGCAGCCTTAGTATCTCAGTGCAAAGACAAGGGAATTAACGTCCTTGTCATCTCGAATATATATGATGACATATTCAAACAAAAGCATACTACGTTCCCCATACTGATGATTGATACAAAGCAGTTCCCGACTAAATGGAGGGCAAAATACCTTGATCTTTTCTATTCACCTTTGACTGGACATACAGACAAGGAACTGAACTACGCAATTTTCCATTACTTTGAGAAAGGGAAGTATGTCAAGAGTTACAAGAACTCAAATGATATTTGATGTTCCTATCATGGTAGAATAAAAACACCGTAATCTCTGATTCCGTCTGAAACTTACATAAAAAAGGAAAGAAATATATTGACAAAATATTCAAAGAAAAGGTAGGAAAACAGCTTAAAAACGAGTTATTTCATCCCTTTTGCAAGTCGTTTATTATCAAATAGTTGCAAAGATGCATTTTAAAAGGTGCTTAATAAGGGTTCAAAAGGGCGTTAGTTAGACCTCTAAAGGGCATCTTTTGCAAGCCAAAAGGGCGTTAATTGCAAGCTATTTGCTGGTCTTTTAAAATTCGACTTGTGAAAAATTCGGACAAATATAACATGATTAAGCTCCACAATAAAGGCTCATAAAAAGTAGGATTCTCCACGTCTACTTCTTTTTTTCAGTATGAAAGAATTGTCAAAACATATCTATCAAAGGAAAAGGGAGAATAGAACGCAGTGGTTTTAGACTGTAGAGAACATCTTGTCAGTGGGATATTAGGCAATTACCACAGCCACCATAAAAAGAAAGATGCCATATCCAACGTGTGGATACAGCATCTTCATTATAGTTAGTATGCGAAAAGCAGCTTTTTACTGCTTATCAACACGAACATAAAAAGCTTTTTTACTTTATTCTTGCCTCTGGTGCAAGCATATGCTCTGGTGACAAGATAGCATCAAGTTTCTCCTTAGAGAGCAACTTATGTTCAAGTACAAGGTCATAAACAGAGCCACCTGTTGCAAGGGCTTCCTTAGCAATCTTCGTGCTATTCTTATATCCGATGTATGGATTGAGTGCTGTAACAATACCGATAGAGTGTTTCACCATCTCAAGACAGCGGTCCTTATTCACCGTGATACCGTCAATACACTTCTCACGCAGTGTGTCCATGGCATTTGGTAACCAAGTAAGGTCCTCAATAAGACACTCTGTAATGATTGGCTCCATTACATTCAGCTGCAACTGTCCAGCCTCAGCAGCAATCATAACAGTTGTATCATTACCGATAACCTTGAAACAAGTCTGGTTTGTTACTTCTGGAATAACTGGGTTCACCTTACCAGGCATGATACTTGAACCCGGTGCCATCGGTGGAAGATTGATTTCATTCAGACCGCAACGAGGACCAGAAGCCAACAGACGAAGGTCGTTACAAATCTTAGAAAGTTTAACAGCTAAGCGTTTCAAAGCACTTGAATAGCTTACATAAGCACCTGTATCAGGTGTAGCCTCGACAAGGTCGGCACCTGCAATGAAGTCCATACCAGTCAATTCGCTTAGCTTTTCAGCACAAATCTTTGGGAAGCCAGGAGCAGCGTTCAGACCCGTTCCGATAGCAGTACCACCCATATTGATTTCATGCAAGAGAGCAGCATTACGATTAAGGTTGGCAATCTCTTCTTCCAATGTATTGGCAAAGGCATTAAACTCCTGTCCACTTGTCATAGGGACAGCATCTTGAAGCTGTGTACGACCCATCTTAATAACATGCTTAAACTCCTCACCCTTTCTACGGAAAGCAGCAATGAGTTCACTCAAAGAAGCCACAAGTTTCTTATTCAGTAGGATAAGTGTCAGACGAATGGTAGTTGGATAAACATCATTCGTTGACTGACCGCAGTTAGCATGATCGTTAGGAGAGCAGTACTGGAACTCACCTTTCTTGTGACCCATAATCTCACAAGCACGGTTGGCAATCACCTCATTGGCATTCATGTTGACAGATGTGCCCGCACCTCCTTGTACCATATCGGTCACAAAGTTCTCGTGCATCTTACCATCAATAAGTTCACGGCATGCTTGTGCCATCGCATCAGCCACTTCATCACTGATTTCACCGAGCTGACGGTTGGTTTCTACAGCAGCCAATTTGACGTAAGCAATAGCAACAACATAGTCTGGATAATCACACATACGCTTGCGTGAAATGTGATAGTTGTTGATGGCACGCTGTGTCTGCACACCATAATAAGCCTCTTCTGGAACTTGAAGCTCACCCAAGAGGTCGCTTTCTACACGAAATTTCTTTTCTTCCATGATTCTATTTTGATAAAGTTAGCGTTGATCTCTTTCACTAACGAGAAGAGAATGATTTATTTCTTTTATGTATTAGGATGTTTCAAAACACTGATTCAAGAGATTTCTACGACAACTATTTGGCTTTTCTAACCAACTTATAGTGTGTATACTTACTTCTTTTTCGTGAAGAGTTCCAACCCTTCCTACACCTCTCAGTATCTTTCTTATCCTTTTCTTTTCCTACTTTTAATAAGCTTTGATTCTGTACTTAAAGCCCAACTCGATGCGATTAGTATTATACTTATCCAAGCCAACACCCTCCTTATAAGTAACTTTCTTACCCACATAGGCTAAGAAGATACGCAGGTCTTGCCCCTTAATAGGATAATACTCCACACTACCTACATAGCCATAGCTCTTACGGAAGTCCTTAAAACGGTCAATCTTTGTGACACTTGCCGTCTCATACATACCCTTCAACATCAGATTCCAACGTGGAACAAACTGCCAGTTGAGCTTTGTTATAAATGAATTATAATGTATATCACTCATCCACACATCATTTCCACTACTTGGGAAAAAGCCCCTCAACTCGTCTGACGCTAAGCCTAAGCGGTCGACGCCATCGTTCTGCAACATATAATCGAAATACCATTGCAGTCGTTCTAAGTTCAATTTCTGTCCAAGAATGAGCATACGACTATACTTATGCCGTGTCTCAGACTCTATTCCCCATGACCATCGAGTAAGGATTTTATCGTTTAAGAACCTACCATTCCAAGCCAAACTATAACCAAGTGGAATACGCGACTTCTCTAACCTCCTACTATGTGTACCATCACCTTCGATTGCTATGGAATTATCACCATATACATCAGCAAACTTATCATTATGCGCATTCGTCACACCTACAACAAACTCTTGAGTCGGAATAGGCTTATAAGCAACTATAGCGCCCCCTAAATAGCACTCCATACCCCCCGTCAAGTCAGAGAACTCATAGATATAGACAGGATTTTCATCCACTTCAAAACCTCCAAAAGGCTGAAAGATCTTACCAGCTTCAACCGAAAGCTTATCAGAGAACTTATAACCCATCATCATAACGTCAGTTGATTGCGCAAAGTTATCTTCACTACTTGCTACATTTGACTTATTCAAACGATAGCAGAAACGGTAGTAGAGTTTATCTGTTAGGTTACCCTTGACTTCAAGACGAAGGTGTTTATTCTTAAAGCCTGCACTCCATTCATGTCCTTCATCCGATACAGCCTGTACACTGGCAGCATAGTTGATATAGACATTAAACATATCGTTGCTTTTCTTTAAGTGTGCCACCTCTTCTGCAAGTGACTTAAACTGACTGTCGTCTGCCCCATACCCATGGTTATCTTGCGCCTGTACACCCAAAGAAAGTGCAAATAGGCAGCTACATAGTAGTGTCTTCTTCATCATGATATATGTTTTATTTCGTTCTTTTTTAAGGATAAACTCTAACGATAAAATAAACTGACACAGAATGTAGTCACACTCCTGAAACTTCACGTTACAGGTTAAACCGAAGTAAACCAGCTATAACGGGCGTAATAAACCGCTTCCGTAAGTGTTGTGTTCTGCGCTATGGTTTGTTTCACAAAAGTAGAAAAAATATTGATAGCTTTTACAAATACCCTACATAAATATAAGGCGTTTAACTTTCTTTAGCGTCATAAAGCAAGCTAAAGAAAGGAGTATATGAAATCAAGATGATATAAAGCTGACATATTGATATATAAAAGAATAGGATAAGTCCTATAAACACGACAAAAAGTATAGTTTTCTATCCTATCTCATAACCCAAAGATAGTCATGGAGTAGTTGCCTTTATCGGGACTAAAATCAATATATAAAGACAATTAATGAGGGCAAATGACAAATTATTATGAATTTCCTAACACACTTCAGAAATAATCGCTACTTTTGCAGAAAATAAACTGTACCCAACGAGAAGTTGGATTATGAATCAGTTATGAGTAAACGATTGCTTTTCACACTTGGAACGCTACTATTGCTTTCTACAGCTGCAACAGCGCAAGACCATATCAACCCCGAGGATCGTGTGGTAGATATGGACTCTCCGACGTTTGTGCCTATGGTTCACATCGGTAAGGCAAAGGTTGGCGCTGACAGCATTCAATATGTCAGAACGAGCAAGGTTTACGTCTTTCCACCGCTCGAATTCAAGAATAAATCGCAGGAAACAGCCTACTATCGATTGGTTTATAACATTAAAAAGGTACTTCCAATCGCCAAGGAGTGTAACCAGATTATTCTGGAAACAGGTGCTTATCTTGAGACTATTCCTACTAAGAAAGAGCGTGACGAACACATGAAGAAGGTGGAGAAAGAAATCTGGAACACCTATAAGCCACGTATGAAGAAGCTAACATTCACCCAAGGTAAGTTGCTTATCAAGCTTATCGACCGAGAGTGTAATTCGACTTCCTACGAACTGGTACAGGCTTTCCTCGGTCCTGTGCGAGCAGGTTTCTATCAAGCCTTTGCTTGGGCTTTCGGTAGTAGTTTGAAGAAACGCTACGAGCCAAATGGAGCTGACAGACTTGTAGAGCGCATTGTCTTGCAGGTTGAGGCTGGACAGTTATAATCCAAGCTCCCCTCTATTTTGTTTTAAGAAGGTACAAAATAAAACGCTGAAAAGGCTAAAAACAAAAGGCGTAGAGCTGTTATAAGACAACAACTCTACGCCTTTTTCGAATTATTTTCATGAAAATAAATATTTTTCTTCATGAAAATAAATATTTCTTTTCACGTAAATAATTTCTTTTTTTCATGAAAATAATTCTCAAGACATACCTTTTAAAGAATTGAGAAGAGAGATAAAAGGCGATTATTACAGCCTAAAAACACTACGTTAACAGCCTCTTATAAGTAAAGTACACTCTCATTACCCTCGTTGAAAAGCAAGTCAAGGATACTAAGGTTGGGCAGGAAGCCAAACTTCTGTTGATAAACTTGATAATAACGACGAGAAATGAAGTCGCTGTCAACACCCGGATGCTTCGGACGAATTATCTCTCTAAAATCAACGATTCCATCGGGAATATCCTTCAGATAGGCATCTGTGCGACGCATACAAGGCATAATGTCGATGAGTTCGCACATTTTCAGCGTTATCTCCCAGTTGAAATCATAGAGATACGTCCATTTTCGCTCGAAGAATGGACGTATATCGTCTTCATAATATTCAAAGAACGGACTCTCACCATAAGACGACAGCAATGCGTTCCAGTGCTGGTGACGCCAGTTATCGTGGTCGCTGATACGCACATCCTTCATCGGACACTTCAGACTCTCAAACTTCTCGACAGGAATAGAGAGGGCTTGTGGACCATTTGCAGAAGCGATTACACAACGATTACGATAGGTCTGCTTAACAAAGTTATCGTGTTGCTCTATCAGACAGCCGTCATAGCGATTCAGTTTCTGATACCATTGAATGGGCGCAAAGTAAGCAGAGGAGAGCAAGACCTCCCCAAGCCCCTCCGAAGGAGGGGATGTTAAGTTACTAATGTTGCTATTATTAGAACTGAAGATGTTGTTATTGTCAGAATATGCCATAACAGTTTTACGTATAATATGATTGAACAATGACAAAAAAGGAGGGGATGTGTAACGTTTACCAAACACAGGTAACTTGCACATCCCCTCCTTTGGAGGGGCTTGGGGAGGTCCTTTAGGGGACCTACTTTATATTATCAACCCAGTTAAACAGTCTGTGCCAACGGATTCCTCCAAAGCCTTTGCGGTCTGGATCACTTGACCACCAGATGAAGATTGGCTTACCAACGACATGATCCTCTGGCACAAAGCCCCAAAAACGGCTGTCGGCAGAGTTATGACGGTTATCACCCATCATCCAGTAATAGTCCATCTTAAAGGTGTAGCTATTAGATAGTTTACCGTTGATATATATCTTTCCGTTCTTAACCTGCAAGTCATTGCCCTCATATACCTTGATACAACGCTCATAAACAGGGAGGTTCTCTAATGTCAAATTAATCGACTTGCCCTTTGCTGGAATCCAAATAGGACCATAGTTATCGCGTGTCCAACCAGTAAAACCATTGAGCGGATAATACGGACCAGAGTAGAGATCTCTATCTGTTACTGGACGGATAGACTGTACAAGCCCCTGACGCTTCAGCTCAGCAACGGCTCGTTTTGTCAATGGCATATAACCATCATAAGACAGAATATCCTTATTAAGCACTTTACCTTGGCTCAAGTCATATCCTTTCAGAAGGCTGAGCGTCTGTACATCCTCATCACTGATTTCTAAATCCTTACGAAGTTCGTCGTAACGTTCTCCTATGAAATCAGAAACAGCGATGTTTTTAAACTTAATAAAATAGGTATATTCGACTTTCTCTGGCTCTTTATTTGCCTTTCCGTCAATATAAACGATCTTGTCCTTAATCTGCAAGGTCTGTCCAGGAAGACCTACACAACGCTTCACATAGTTCTCACGACGGTCAGTAGGACGCCAATCCAACGCTCCGTAGGTGCCTACATTTCTCACAATATAAGCTCTACCCGTAGCGTATGCCTTATCAAAGAAAGCACGCTGTTGGAGTGTGTTCATCGCCGACAGATTGATATTAGGATTCTGTTGTGCGAGGAAGTTTGTACCCAATGTATAGACATCATGGTAGTAGTCATTGCCCTGATAAGCAGGCTCACTCATGATAGTATCACCTGCAGGGAAGTTGAACACAACGATATCATTGAGCTGTACCTTACCCAAACCCTTCACGCGACGGTAGTCCCAATGTGGCCAAGATATATAGCTCTTAGTATTGATAATTGGTAAAGTGTGCTGTGTCAGCGGCATTGTCAATGGTGTCTCAGGAATACGAGGACCATAACTTACCTTCGAAACAAAGAGGTAATCGCCCGTAAGGAGCGACTTCTCAAGGGAAGAAGAAGGAATAACGTAGTTCTGGAAGAAGAACAGATTGATGAAATACACTGCTACCAATGCAAATACCAGTGCATCTACCCATCCCATAATGAAGCGGATAGGACCCTCAGAATCCTCCCACCACTTCCAACGAATCTTCTTTGTGATATATACGTCATAGATAAATGGAACGACTAATAATCCCCACCAACTCTTTACCCAGAACAGGAAAAGGAGGTAGAGAACAAGAACACAAATAAACTTTGCCCATTGCTTCTTAGGATTCAGGGCTGCTTTCTCTTTGTCTATCATACTATATATTGAGGTGATAAATGTTGAATAATGAATTATGTCGGTATGTTTGTTATTAAATATCAGTTGGTGAAAGGGTGTTAAGAAGAACAGTCTCCTCTATTGTGCGTTACTTTTAGCTTTATGATAAAGCATTATCAGTAATCATCAACACCCAACAACCATCACTTAACACCCAACATTAAAACTTAAATAAATCGCTTGTAGTAAGCAAGCCGGTATGCTCTTTGGTATATTCAGCTGCTAAGACGGCACCCAATGCAAAGCCTTTACGGCTGTGAGCATCGTGAGTAATGGTAATCTTGTCTGCCTCAGAGTCGTAACTGATGCTATGAATACCAGGCACTTCATCACGTCGAATAGAGGCAATAGGAAGTTCGTTAGGAGCAACCTTGTTACTGCCTGACTCCGTACCATCGGCAGCGTGTTGGAAGCCTTTAACCCACTTATCTTTCCGATCGAGGTCGTTGATAATCTCTTCTGCAAGGGTTATGGCTGTTCCAGATGGTGCATCGAGTTTGTGAACATGGTGTACCTCCTCCATCTCAACGTTATACTGTGGGAAACCATTCATTATCTTTGCCAAGTAACGGTTGACAGCTGAGAAAATAGCAACGCCAATAGAGAAGTTACTTGCCCAGAACAAGGTCTGCCCACCTTCCGTACACATACGCTCAACCTCTGCCTTATGGTCCTGCATCCAGCCCGTAGAGCCACTAACAACCTTCACATTGTGTGCAAAGGCACGCTGATAATTGGCAAAAGCAGCCGTAGGATTCGTAAATTCAATAGCTACATCAGCCGATGCAAATGCAGGAGAATCGAAGTCCTCTATATTGTCTACATCAATAATACTTACGATTTCGTGGCCACGCTCAAGGGCTATCTGTTCTATCATATGCCCCATCTTGCCATAGCCTATCAATGCTATTTTCATAATTAATCTGAATTAAAACATTGCAAAGGTAGCTGATTTGCGGCATAAAACAAAATAAGTTTACGTATTTTTAAATAAGGTATTGACAAGTCAAGGGATGACCTTTACATATAGAGTAATTGGTAAGATTGAACCGTTCTTCTCATTTTCTATCGACGTGTTGACGCCCCGCACATCTGGTGCGGAGGCTTAGCACCAATGGTGCGAAGGCTTAACACCAATGGTGCGAAGGCTTAACACCACTGGTGCGGAGTACTAAGAACTGAGAAACTGTAGTACGAAATAATAAGAAAAATACATAGATAATACTATTAGTTTTATCATTTTCTTTGTATATTTGCGTACTGTTACAAACCAAGAATCTTTTATGGAACAACTCATCCACTACGTATGGAAACACAAGCTGTTTCCGTTGACAGGGCTTAAAACCACTGACGGACAAGAGGTGGAGGTCATTGACACTGGACTACATAATCACAACGCTGGGCCTGACTTCTTCAATGCAAAGGTGAAGATAGGCGGTACGCTGTGGGTGGGGAATGTGGAGATACACGACCGTGCCTCCGATTGGTTTCTACACAGACACGACCGCGACCCGAACTATAACAATGTTATCCTGCACGTGGCTGAGTCTATCGACGTTGATGTTAAGACACGAAGGGGCGATTATCCGCCACAGATGCGACTGCAAGTGCCAACGGCTGTGCGAGAACATTACGAAGAACTACTCACAACAGACGAATATCCGGCTTGTTATCGTATCATTCCGAGTCTTTCAAAACTAATGGTTCATTCGTGGATGAGTGCCTTACAGACTGAAAGGTTGGAACAGAAGACAGAGGCGATAGCCCAACGAGTGAAGGACTGTGACGGCTCTTGGGAAGCAGCCTACTTCGTTACACTTGCCCGCAACTATGGTTTCGGCATCAATGGGGACGCTTTCGAGACATGGGCTAAGCTAATTCCTTTGCAGGGCGTGGCACATCATCGGGACAATCTCATGCAGATTGAAGCTTTCTTCTTGGGGCAAGCTGGATTGTTAGATATAGCAGCTATCCCCGAAAGATATCAACAGCAGGCACTGAACGACAGCTATTTCACAGAGCTGAAAAGCGAATATCAGTACTTAGCACATAAGTTTGGACTACAAGCAATGGATGCCAATCAATGGCGATTCCTCCGCCTACGGCCGCAGAACTTTCCGCATATCCGTATCGCACAGCTCGCTCACCTCTACTATGAACAGCGGGCTGGATTGTCTCAGTTGTTGGAGTGTGAGAGCGTTAAGCAGGTGAGAGAGCTATTGGCAACACAGGTAACTCGCTATTGGGAAACGCATTATGTCTTTGGTGAAAAGAGCGTAAAGAGCGAGAAGAAACTATCAGCAGCATCATTAAATCTGCAGATTATCAATACCGTTGCGCCTATCCTCTTCGCATACGGCAAACATAAGAACTCGGAGAAGTACTGTGAACGTGCCTTCGACTTCCTCGAAACCTTGAAAGCAGAGGAGAATCACATCGTTAGAATGTGGAAGGAAGTGGGGCTAATGGTAGAGACTGCGGGTGATTCGCAAGCCCTTATACAACTAAAGAAGGAGTATTGTGACCGAAAAGATTGCCTCCGCTGTAGGATTGGTTATGAGTATCTGAAGGGGAGTTCATCATTAAAGGGTTAGGAGAATTGGGATAATTAGGCTACTAAGGCTAATAGGCCTAATAAGGCTAATAAGCCCAATAAAATCCTAAAAACAACATAGATTATGGAAAAGAAGAAATACATCTTTGAGACAAGACTGGATGTTCGCGACTATGAGTGCGACATCCAAGGTATCGTTAACAATGCAAACTACCTGCATTACACCGAGCATACACGCCATAGATTCCTCAAATCATTGGGCGTTAGCTTCTCTGAACTTCACGAGAAAGGCGTTGATGCCGTTGTAGCACGTATGCAACTCACTTATAAAGTGCCATTTACCTGCGACGACGAGATTATCTCACGCATGTCATTAAAGAAGAATGGACTACGCTGGGTGTTCTCTCACGACCTCTTCCGTGCCAGTGACGAACGCCTCTGTTTCCATGCAGATGTTGACCTTGTGACACTCATCAATGGTAGATTGGGCAGTAGCAAGGAATACGACGAAGCGTTTGCAAGAGTATTGTAAAAGTCTATCTACTCCCTAAACCTTCCTCTCTTCTAAGGAAGGTAGGGAGCTACTACTGATCATTACCTACACCATGGAATCCTTAAACTCAATCTTACTAACCCGACTTACTCGTTTTAACCTCAGTGAATTGGCTGAACTTTACAAGCGAGCTGGCTCTGCCACGGCTGTCATAGAACATAAAAGAGACATCAGAGAGATTCTTCCTGAAGCCTCAACGCATCTCATACAAGCCTTGAAAGACATTGATAGCCTGAGAGAATGGGCTGAACAAGAATTGGAATACGACCGTCTGCATAACATTGAGCCTATCTGTATGAATGATGAACGCTATCCACAGCGGCTCAAGGAGTGTCCAGATGCTCCTATCCTACTCTATTATCTCGGTAATGCAGACCTTAACAATCGGCACGTTATCAATATTATCGGTACACGACACTGCACCACTTATGGGCAGGATATTATCCGTTCGTTTGTCAGAGAACTAAAAGTACTTTGCCCAGATGTACTCATCCTCAGTGGACTGGCTTACGGAGTAGATATCCATGCACACCGAGCTGCCTTGGAGAATGGCTTTGAAACGGTAGGAGTATTGGCTCATGGACTCGATGATATCTACCCTCGTGGACACAGAGATACAGCTTTAAAGATGATTAAACAAGGTGGATTACTGTCGGAATATACCACGCATACGCAGCCCGTTGCCCGCAACTTCGTACAACGTAACCGTATCGTGGCAGGTTGTGCAGATGCAACTATCCTCGTAGAATCGGCTGCGAAGGGTGGAGGACTTATCACCTGCAGTATCGCTCGTAGCTATGGACGGGAAGTATTTGCCTTCCCCGGCGCTGTTCATTCGGATTATAGCGAGGGCTGTAATAACCTTATTCGTGACAATGGTGCGGCTCTCATCACATCAGCAACAGACTTTGTGAAGGCGATGGGATGGGATGATGCTATCAAATTGGGGCAGGCACAACAACGAGGAATTGAACGAACGCTTTTCCCTGATTTGTCTTCAGAAGAGGAAGCTATCGTTCGCGTGCTCGCTAAAAACAATGACTTGCAGATTAATCTCTTGTCGATTCAAGCGAATATTCCTATCTCGAGGCTCACAGGAATCCTCTTTACGCTGGAAATGAAAGGGGTTATTAGAGCGATGGCTGGCGGTTGTTATCATCTTTTAGCATAGGATCTTAATACCATAAAAGTAGCTAATACTGAAAAAAAAGACATTTCTTTGCCACAAATCTGTCCTATCTTCCGTCTTTATAGATGTGAACGGAAACTGAATCACCAACCTAATTAATTATCAAGACAATGAGAACAACAATCTTTACTATCGCATTCGCAGTAGCTGTTCTATGCTCAAGCTGCACCGTAAAAGCCAACCCAACGAGTCTCATCATACAGCCTACGAATGATGAGGTAGAGTCTATTATCAAAGAGTTTAAGAGTGGAAACAACGTCACTTACGTCAACTTGCCTAAGACACTCATAAAGCTTGGACTTAAAGCTGCCGACGACGAGACCGCTAATGCACTCGCTGAGCAAATCGACGGACTGCAAATTTTAACTTTCGAGAAGGCTAATCAAAAGATTAAAGACGGCTTATACAACCGTATCAGTAAGCTGGAAACACAGGGATATGAACCTATGGTGAAGGCAAATGAGGACGGCGAAAAGGTCAGAATCTTCATTAAAGGCAACGAAAAGGAAGTGCAGAGCCTTGTTGTCTTCGCTATGGACAAAGAAGACTGCTCACTCATCAATATCGTAGGACATATCAATCCTTCTAATATTGATGATGTCGTAAAGTCACAAACCAAGTAAACAAAGACACATTATGAAACGGTTTATCATCATAGGCATCCTTGCTCTCAGTACATTATCAGCCTCAGCGCAGAGCGTAAAAGGGCTGATTGAGCAATATAGGCACGAGAAAAACGTTATTCACCTTCATATAACACCAGCCTTAATGTCATTCTTAAAGGTGCTTACTAAAAGCCATTCGGACAATTCCAAGGCTCTGAAAGCGGTGTCATCCTTTCGTATACTTGTCTTTGACGACTGTGATTCGATTGTAAAAAGTCGTTTTAGAAACACCGTTCAGACCTTCCATCCTAAGGGATATACGCCAATCATCTACAATAAGCAGGCAGATGAGACTAATTATGTTTACCTCAAAGAAAAGAAAGGGTGCATTCGTGAAATGCTCATCCTTGCTATTGACAAACAAGATGGCGCCATTGTGCGGATTAAGGGTAAGATAAGTCCTAACGATGTCGACTCTGTTGTGAAAGAAAGTACCAACAAGAAGAATCTGAAAAGCTATAAGTTATAGGGCGGACAACCTTACATCATAGCCGATTATTGTCTAAAGCGCACATCTGCCTATGCAAGCAAGCGATTTTAAACAGCTATTCCTACCCTGCCATCGGAAACTCTTTTCGGTGGCATATAGGCTGATGAGCAACGCTCAAGCTGCTGAGGATATGGTGCAAGAAACCTTCTTAAAACTCTGGATGCAGCGTGATAAGATGGAAAAGGTTGACAATCCAGAGGCTTATAGCATAACAGTACTACGCCGAATCTTCTATGACAAGATGAGAGCAGGACACCTTCAAGAAGTCGACAAAGATGTGGGAAGTCTGCAAGTAAGCTCCTCACAGAACATAAGTAAGCAATTAGAGGAAGTTGACGAATACCAACGCGTAAGACAGTTAATTACCCATCTGCCCGAACCACAGGCAAGAATCATGCTGATGCGCGACATAGAAGACCGTAGTTTTGAGGAAATCAGCACCGAAACAGAGCTTACGGAGGTGAATATAAGAAGTATTCTCAGCCGTGCCCGAAAGAAGATTAGAGAACAGATAAAAGCAATGAGATATGATAAAGACTGAAGAAATAAAGCGTTTACTTAACCGATACTACGATGGAATGACCACCGAAGAGGAGGAGAAGGCGCTGCACACCTACTTCAACGGCAGTGATATCGATGCCAGTTTGACGGAGGAGCGCATCTTCTTCACGGCTCTTCAGTCATCAGAATGCTCTACACCAGCAGGGATGGAAGAGCGACTCAGTCGACAGATTAGCCAGTGGAACACCTTAGAAGTCACTAATCGTCGTGCGATAAGGCATATCAACCTGCGCTGGGTAGTAGGGATAGCAGCCAGTTTGTTGCTTCTCTTTGCTACTGGAGCTATCGTTTACCAAAACGAGAATAAGTCTCCACAAACTGAACAGGATACCTATACTAACGCTAAAGACGCTTACGCCGAAACGTCAAAAGCACTGATGAAATTCTCAAAGACGCTCAATAAGGGTATTGACGCTACCGAGAACATCACTAATAAAACAAGGGATTAGATTATGAAGAGAATTATTTTAACGCTTTGTATGACTATGATAGCCTGTATAACGGCATTTGCCCAAAAGGCATTGTTCGAAAAATACAGCGAAACAGATGGTGTCTCCACTGTCTACATATCACGTAATATGATGCGAATGATGGGCAATGTGAAAGCAGGTAACAAGGATATCAGCAAGATTGCCAGCCGACTCGACTATCTGCAGATACTCTCCTGCGAACGTCCTTCACTGATTCCTTCTATCAAGAAGTCAGCCCAAAGTATCTTCAATCAACAAAAGTATTCGATTGTAATGCAAGTCAATGAGGGAGGCAAACATACTACTATCTACGAGCGGCATTATCCAAATGGAAAGAATGAGTTTTCCCTACTCGCCATAGAACGCAATGAAATTACAATTATCAACCTACTTGGTAATATCTCGTTACAGGATATTCAAGGAATAGCTGGTGGGAAATAATCCCCCAGCTTTTTTTGGATATATAATAGAAATGAAGTACTTTTGCAGAAAATAATCAAATGAAAATAGGTATATTCGTTGGAAGCTTTGATCCATTTACAATAGGGCACGACGCTATTGTACGCCGCTCCTTGCCCCTCTTTGACAAGGTTGTGATTGGTGTTGGTATCAATGAGCGGAAGAAGTATATGCTCAGTACGGAGGAACGAACCGAGCGTATAGCACGACTCTATGCTGACGAGCCAAAGATTGAAGTAAAGGCATACAGCGACCTTACCATAGACTTTGCTCGAAGAGAGGGAGCCGAATATATCATTAAGGGTGTACGTAGCGTAAAAGACTTTGAATATGAACGCGAACAAGCTGATATCAACCGACGCTTGAGCTCTATTGAAACCATCTTTTTCTACGCTGAACCACAATTTGAAAGTATCAGTTCAAGCGTTGTAAGAGAACTGAAAAACTTTGGAAAAGACATCACTGAGTTCTTGCCAAAGGGATATTAACGATTAGACAGAGGCGCACAAGCCTCATCGATAAAACATAGACACGATGATAACATATAGTGCTGAAGGCGTTAAGATGCCTAAAATCAAGAAACGAGAGATTTCTCGTTGGATTAAAGCTGTTGCTGCAACGCATGGTAGAAAGGTTGGAGAAATTGGTTATATGTTTGTAGATGATGAGAAGATTCTCGAAGTAAACAACGAGTATCTTGGACATGATTACTACACGGACATCATTACTTTCGACTATGATGAGGATGATGTGCTCAATGGCGACCTTGTTATCTCACTTGACACAGTCCGCTCTAATGCCGAACTTTTCAAGAAGTCGTATGAGGACGAGCTTAATCGGGTTATCATTCATGGTATCCTTCACCTCTGTGGTATCAATGACAAGGGTCCTGGAGAGCGTGAGATTATGGAAGAAAACGAGAACAAAGCACTCGCACTATTAAAGGAGATGAGTGGCGAATAACGGTGGACTTCAACCTAATTCGGTTGATGCTCCCATAAACGAGATTGAAGGGCTGGAATCCTACCTTAGGTTTCAGCCCTTATTATTTGCCCTCATTTCTCTGCTTACGGATTGTAGATAGACTGCAGAAGAATTAGTATTCGGAATAAGAATAAAGGTTTATAAAATGTTTTAAGACCGTATCACTTATTCCCATTTCACCTTACATTTGTAAACTATTTTCACTTACCTCGAAACCAACACATGCTCTTTTAGCTTCTAAAAGACCCCTAATTGACTTGCAAAAGGTGCCCTTTAAGACCCTTACTAACGCCCTTTTGAAGTCCAACTAAGCACCTTTCCTTACGCAACTTCATAACTAACTGATTGACTGATGGTTACAAACACGCCTTTTATACGTATTTTTTCCTTTGTTTATAGCCATTTTACTCGAAAGTATGTAATTATTTTTCAAACCTTCATCTATGAATTTTCAACCTAATAACATGCCAAGGTTTATGTGTCGGAATAAGCGTAGTCGCTAATGACTGATTGGGTTTAACAAAAGAACTGAATAAGAAAAGGTGCCTAATTGGAGTTCAATTAAGCACCTTTTCTTATTCAGTTTGCCCTATAATGTCAGGTTATAAAACTCTTAAGAATTATGTTACCCTACTTTTCTACTTGCCCGTAGCCAATGCAACAGCCTTATTGACAATGTCACTCTGAGTATTCCACACTCGGAAATACTCGTTCATATCCCATATATCACGGGCTGTAAGCGCTTTTATCTGTAGTGCAATATTAGGAAGAGTAGCCTTTAACTCGGCCGCATCCTTGGGTTCTATCTTCTCTTTCTTGCCCTCTGCCACGATTTCATCGAGCAATGACTGTGGTACCACATAACCCTTATTGAACGCGTCAAATGAGCTGTATTGCGCCTTTAAAGCCTGACGATTCGCATCAGCATACTTCAAATAAGCATTGATGATAATACTCTTTGCGGCTAACATACGATGATAGCGAGTGAATTTTGTTGTATCAAGTGGGACAAAGTTATCAGGCATAATACCACCGCCACCATAGACAACCCGATGCTTGCGGATCGTGTAATACTTCAAAGAATCTGAGAATTGAATACTATCTGGATTGGTCAACTCGCCATGCTTAAATCTCTTTTCAATATCCATTTCATATTCCTTTAGGTCGCCCTTTGTATAAGGTTTCTGAATACAACGACCGCTTGGCGTATAGTAATGGGCTATTGTCAGACGAATCATACTACCATCAGGAAGGTCGAGCGGACGCTGTACAAGTCCCTTACCAAAGGTTCTACGGCCCACAACCGTTCCACGATCATTATCTTGAATAGCACCAGTAACAATCTCTGCAGCCGAAGCCGAGAGTTCGTTTACCAATACATAAACCTTCACATCCTGCAGTCGTCCGTTGCCAATTGCCTTAAAATTTTGGCGACGAGCGCGTCGTCCTTCGGTGTAAACAATCATGTCATTGTTCTTGAGGAACTCATTTGATATCTGAACAGCCGACTGAAGGTAACCGCCACCATTGTCTTGTAGGTCGAGAAGGAGGGTCTTCATGCCTTTCTTTTTCAGTGAATCAACAGCCGACATGAACTCGTCATGGGTCTTCATACCGAAGCTTTCGATTCGAATATAGCCCACATTAGGACGAATCATATAAGAGGCATTGATAGTATGAACTGGTATCTTAGCACGTGTAACGACAAAGGTCAAAACACCTTTCACACCACGGCGTACAACACCCAACTTCACTTTCGTACCCTTCTTACCACGAAGCATCTTCATGATATCGATACGTGCCATCTTCACACCAGCGATAGTAGAGTCGTTCACACTGACGATACGGTCGCCAGCAAGGATTCCCACCTTCTGAGATGGTCCGTTGACAACAGGCTGGATAACGACAAGTGTATCTTCAATCATATTGAACTGCACACCAATACCCTCAAAGTCACCCTGCAATGGTTCGTTCATCGCTTTGGTTTCCTTTGCATCGGTGTACGTAGAATGTGGATCGAGCTTCTCGAGCATCCCCCTAATACCATCCTCTACTAACTTCTGCTCGTTCACAGAGTCCACATAGAAGTTCTTAATTGCCATCTCTGCCAACTGCAACTTCCGTAAAGGAGAGTCATTACCCTGCTGCGCCGACAAAGGTAAAAAGGTAAAAAGGTAAAAAAGTAAAAGACAAATATACTTTCTCATATCCTAATTTTATGTTTTAATAGTTTTGTTATATGCTTGAAGAAAGCAATAAAAAGCCCCTTTAAAAACAGCCTTTTGCTCTTCAATTTTATTTATTTTATTCACAGATGTACCAACAATCGTACGGACATCATTTGGAAATTCTATCCCTTTTACCGACTTTCTTTATTATTCTTCCACGTCAGGAAGGTCCTCTTCTATAACGAGGTTGTCAATAATAAAGTTCTGACGTTCCATCGTGTTCTTACCCATATAATACTCCAAGAGCTTAGCTACCTGGTCATTCTTATGCAAAGTAACCTGTTCCAGACGCATATCTGGACCAATGAAATGGGCAAATTCGTCAGGAGAAATCTCACCAAGACCTTTGAATCGAGTGATTTCTGGGTCTGGACCAAGCTCGTTGATAGCTGCTACACGCTCCTCCTCAGAGTAACAATAACGTGTAATAAAGTCGTTCTTTTTCTCTCCTTTCACACGACGAGCGTCCGCTTCGGCAATCACCTCTTTGTTCTTTATCTTTGTTCGACGGTTACGAACACGGAAAAGCGGTGTCTGAAGGACATATACATGTCCTTTCTTTATCAGCTCTGGGAAGAACTGAAGGAAGAAGGTGATTATCAATAAGCGGATATGCATACCATCGACATCGGCATCCGTTGCCACTATCACCTTGTTATATCTGAGTGAATCGAGTCCGTCTTCAATGTCGAGTGCAGCCTGAAGGAGGTTGAACTCTTCATTCTCATACACTACTTTCTTTGTCAATCCAAAGCAGTTAAGCGGCTTTCCACGCAATGAGAAGACAGCTTGTGTGTTGACATCACGACTCTTAGTAATACTTCCGCTGGCTGAATCTCCCTCTGTTATGAAGATAGAACTCTCCTCCTTTCGATCGTTCTTTACGTCACAATAGTGTACACGACAGTCACGCAATTTACGGTTATGGAGGTTAGCTTTCTTCGCTCTCTCACGTGCTAACTTCGTTACACCAGCCATTGCCTTACGCTCTCGCTCAGTCTCCTTGATTTTATTCTCAAGTATATCGGTAAAGTCTTCTTTATGAATATGAAGGTAGTTGTCAACGTTTGTCTTGATAAAGTCGCCCACATACTTATTGATAGACTCACCATCAGGTGACATCTGTGTGGAACCTAACTTAATCTTTGTTTGTGATTCGAATACTGGCTCTTCAACGTTTATAGCGATAGCGGCCACTAATCCGTTACGAATGTCACCATACTCATACTTGCCGAAGAACTCTTTTATTGTCTTGGCAATATGCTCCTTGAAGGCTGTCTGGTGCGTACCGCCCTGCGTTGTATGCTGACCATTCACGAAGGAGTAGTACTCCTCGCCATATTGATTGGTGTGTGTGAAAGCAATCTCAATATCCTCTCCCTTCATGTGAACAATAGGATACAATGGATCAACAGTCATATTATCAGTCAAAAGGTCCTTCAAACCATGTCGACTAAGTATGCGACGACCATTGTACATGATGGTCAATCCTGTATTCAGGTAGGTATAGTTACGGAGCATCTCCTCCACAATATCATCATGGAAGCTATAATGCTTGAAAAGAGTTGCGTCTGGTTCAAAGTAGATATAGGTACCATTCTCGTCCGCAGACTTCTTTGTTTTGTCGCTTTGGAGGTTACCTTTCTCAAACGATAGTTCACGCACCTTACCGTCGCGGAAACTCTTTACCTCGAAATGAGCACTCAATGCATTAACAGCTTTCACGCCGACACCATTCAAACCAACACTCTTCTTAAATGCTTTAGAGTCATACTTACCACCCGTATTCAGTACAGACACAGCCTCAACAAGCTTTCCCTGTGGAATACCACGCCCATAGTCGCGCACACTAACACGCAGATTATCCTCCACATCAATCTCAATACGGTCACCAGCATTCATCTTAAACTCGTCAATAGAGTTATCAATTACCTCCTTCAAGAGTACATATATACCATCTTCAGGCAACTTTCCATCGCCCAAACGACCAATATACATACCCGGACGGGTACGCACATGCTCCATATCCGATAGGTGTCGGATATTATCGTCGGTGTAAGAAACGGGTGTTGAGGATTGAGGGTTGGTTGCTGTTGATTTATCCATGTGCTGGGTTATTGACTGTGAATGATTGGTTATTGAGGGTTAATTATTAGGTAATAAGGGCTTGACTATTTAATGATATTGAGTGTTCATTAATGAGTTATTAGGTGTTGAAATAGAAGAAACACGTGAAAATATAGAAAGAACACATGTTAAAGCTGTCCATCAACACCCAACACTCATCACCCATCACCCAATAGCTTTTCTATAGCATCTGCGCTTCTTGTGCATAGTTGGGTCTAATGGGCCCCACTGACTCTGTACGCTTTCGTTGGTTTCCATCTCCACGTGCGTTTCACCCCACTTGAAGCCGTACTTCACATAACGTGGAATGAGGTCAGCAAAAACAAGAGAATTAGCTCCCTTAGAACGATACTCTGGTAGGACACCAATAAGGAGAAGGTCTACAACCTCCGTCTTATGGAACTTTATAGCACGTAGCAAATGCCACCATCCGAATGGGAAAAGACGTCCACGGTGACACTTCTGCAAGGCACGTGTTAGTGATGGGATTGTGATAGCAAGACCAACTAACTGGTTATCCTTATTGCCATCCTCTACAACTGTAATGAGGTCGAGGTCGGCAAGTGGGAAGTACATCTTTACATACTGGTCTATCTGGCGTTCACTCAACTCAGAGAAGCCATAGAGATGAGAGTAAGTAACATTGATCAAATCAAAGAGTTTCTTACCATAACCACCCTCAAAGATTTCCTTCTTGGTCAGTTTACGCGCATGGAGATTATATCGTTTCTCCACCATCTCTGCAATCTTTGTGTATTTCTCTGGAGCTGTTTCTGGAACATCAAGACGGTATTCTACATAGTCATTATCCTTCTCCCAGCCACCAAGTTTCTCCATGTGCTTTGGATAATAATCGTAGTTATAGATAGTGGCCATTGTACCGAGCTGATCAAAGCCCCATGTCAACATACCCTCTGGGTCCATATCTGTGAAACCGAGTGGACCAACAACAGAGGTCATGCCCTTCTCTCTACCGTAGTCCTCAACAGCTTTCAACAGAGCTTTTGACACTTCTATATCGTCAATGAAGTCTATCCAACCGAAGCGAACATCCTTCTTGTCCCACTTTTCGTTTGCTTTATTATTGATGATGGCAGCTACACGCCCCACCACCTTTCCCTCCTTCAAGGCGAGAAAATACTCAGCTTCGCAGAAGTCAAAAGCAGCATTCTTGTCTTTTGACAACGTATTCAACTCATCGCTATAGAGGTTTGGGGCATCATATTGATTACCCTCGTAGAGGTCATAATGACACTCGATGAAAGCCTTAAGGTCTTTCTTCGTCTCTACTCTCTTTATCTGAACTGATGACATTTAGAATCTTTTAATTTCGTTATTTTCCTAATCTTAAACGTGCAAAAGTACTAAAAAAAAGGTAGATTGGCAAATTTACGCTCCTTTTTATTGACTATCACTACCCTACTACTCAGTCATAAGGACTCGTGTTAGGCGTCCGCACCATATGTGCTGAGCATCCGCACCATACGTGTCTGACGTCAACAGAAAAGTTGTTCAGCCTTATCAAAGGCTGCAAGATACTATCATTCGACCATTAAAAAAGGCTTCATAATCCCTTTTTCACAAAGAATTATGAAGCCATTTATTATCAATAACTTCGCTTATTATTCTGGATTATTTATCTCACAATAAACTTCTTACCACCACGGATATAGATACCAGGAGCGAGTTGTGCATCAGCTGGCATACGAACACCCTGCAAGTTATAAACAGCCTCATCAGTGGTTGTTACAGTCCATATGGTTCCTATTCCCGCTGTCTTGTCTTCTACATAGAGCATTGGATAGATTCCATTAGCTGAAGCTGGCTTATATGCACCAAATGACTTATATTTGGTATCATACTGAAGTACATGTCCCGTAGAAGATGTGATTGTGAATGTACCATCAGCCTTTGGCTCCAACGTCCACTCTACCGCCTTATCTTTAGTCACAAACTGAACGGTCTTGTACTTATCCTCCTGCCCGAAGTACTTGTCGTTAGCATCCTTGATATAGAAACCTGTTGTTCCCTGCTCCAAAGTAAGAACCGACTGGTCATCAGCAACATTCACCTTCTCATTATTATCAGTGATGCCCTTTGTTGGCAGATATCCATATGGCTTACCCTTCAAAGTAGATACTATAACAAAATTGCTGCCAGTTTTAGCTACAAGAACGTAACGTTTGCCTGCTACTGGGACTGTTGTTGTCTTCACGAAAGTCCCGCCCTGTGGTGTTACCTGCGGATTGTCTGGCGTTACAGGGTCTTCAGGAACAATCACGCTTGTGTATCTTGCATCATCCGAAGCTGTTGTTATAGAGCGATAAGGGTTAAACTCTACATCCATACTATCACCCCATACGTACTCAGCAAGGTTAGGATAGTCGATGAAAAGGTTGCGGTTATTCTGAATCTTGTAGATAGCTTCGTTGCGTTTGATTTCCATCTCATCTACACGGTCATTCTTGCTCCACTGGCGGAAGAGGTCTGATGACCACTTTTTCAGCGTTGGATAAGCACCTGTCTGCAATTGTTTGGCACCTTCTGAAACAAAGCTAAGATTCTGATAGGTAGTAGCCATATACATATAGCTGCGTGAGAATTCGCCCTTGAAACGGTCGCCCGGCTCCCACATCTTTACAAGCTGACCATCAGCATAGCCCATTCCAACCTTGTCATAGCCTGCACCAGCTTCTTCTTTAACGTTGACAACAACGCCCATAACAAAGTTACTCTTTGAGCTATTAGCCTTTGAGTCGGATGGATAAAGGTTATAGAGATCGCACCAAGCATCATTCTTCTCTTTTCCCCACCAGCTCTTTGGGAAAGAATGTTCAATGTTCATACCACCAATAGCTCTACCAGTATTTGTGCTTTCAAAGTAAAACTTCTTGTCACTATAACGATTATAGCACTCGTTTGTCTGCGGATCACGGTCTGAATACCAGAATCCCCACCACGTTCCTTTACCACCTCCGCCGTATGGTAAGACCTTCTTCTTGTCCATCAGCTTGTATAAAGCTGCCTTTAACTGCTCTTTCTTCAGTCCTTGTAACGAAGAAGCGTACTGCGCTAATGTCTTACGATCGATCGCATTAGCCGATGTTGTTACACCAATCAACGCTGTAGCGATGACCATTTTGAAATACCTGTTCATTGTTTTAATAGGTTTTATCGGTAATTATTTATCATATATTTCTATTTAAAAGTCGTTATGCTATTAATCAAACAGTGTCTGACCAGCCACATTCAGCGGACAAAAAACATAGCTTTTGTTACGCAACGAAAAGACTACAAAGTTAGGTAAATTTATTGAGAGTCACAAGTTGGTTTCGCTGTTTTCTTGCAAACGAAAAGCAGGTGATTGCTTTCTGCATCAGTAGTAGCAAAAAGGTAGATATCTCCACCCTCTTTTATCTTCAGCCGTTTGCGCAAATCCGCAACACTCATAGGGAAGTTGCGCACGGAAAGATTAGCTTTGTCTATCCCCGAAAGACTACGTCGTAACTCTTTCTTATTGAACGATGAAACCGCTGTTATCTCAAACTGACGACCTGGGAAATCATTAATAGCCTCCTCAGAGACAAAAAGATGAGAATTAAAACTGAGTGCTGAAAGTGGATAACGGGCAGTAAGCAAAGCAAAACAGCCTGCTTTCATCAATGAAGCATTGGGCTCATAGAGATACTGACCAGCTTTGGGAACAGCCGAAAGAAGTCGCTGTGATACGCTTAAAGCCTCATCAAGAGAATAAGAAACGATGTTATTATCATTCACACAGAAGACCTTCAAGGCTTTTTCCGTAGCCGTCTTGTCATCTTTTTCACCTTTCGTTTTCCGCAATACCAGCAACAATTCCTTACATTCATTGCGTACAGAGACGATATGTACCTCACGAACAACATTGCCCAAGCGATTGAGTTCGTCCACAGCACGATGCCAATCGAGCATTGGCGATAGCTTTATAACAACAGAATCAGCCTTCACTAAGAGTTCTTCTTCCAATGCCAAGACATCGGGTGCACAATCACTTATCAGCACCGTCTTACCTCCTTGTTCATTACGACGCGCAGGATCGAGGAATAACACAGACACATGGTCGAGCTGATGGAGGTAGGCTGTACCGTCGGCATTAACCACTTCAGCATGTGTCAAGCCTAAGGCGTGGAAGTTATGACGTGCCAATTCGCACAAGTTCTCCTGCTGTTCGACATAAATAGCACGTTTAAAGCTGCGTGCTATAAAGGAGAAATCAACGCCAAAGCCGCCTGTTAGGTCGCAGAACGACCCTTCAAAACTGTTCCAAACATGATTTTCTTGCTGCTTTGGAGTAGTTTTTTCTCCAACAGAAGGTCTGCTACAATCGTTATTAAGGTCATAAGAAGCTATGTTCTCCAGCCCTACAAGGCGTGCAACCAATCGTGCCTTATATTCCGCAGTCTGCTCACTTGAACACTGTTCCATCGATAGATGCGGTGGGTAAATGATATCCTCCTTCGCTGCCCACGACGGCAGTTTCGTGCGTGCAGTTTGCCATCCTGCCAACTGGTCGAGCAGGAAGGCCATGTCAATATCGGGGTAGCGGTGGGATTGGAGGGCTAAGACAGAAAGACTACCGAGCAGCCCCTCCCCCTTACCCCTCCCCCAAAGGGAGGGGAGTGAAATGTTATGTTTGCTCAAAACTTCCTGCACATATCGTGGCAAAGGAAATTCCTCTTGCTTAATTTTATCCGTTTTATCCATCTTATCTGCCTATACTTTTATCCTATTAAATACTCCAACTCCTTACCTAAAGAATCTTATATCTTGTTTAAGGATTCTTGCATATAACCTTCTTACCTGTTCACACTACCCTTCCTCATATCTTCTTGCTTTCCATTTAACATCGGGGTATCTCGGTATTCACTCCCCTCCCTTTGGGGGAGGGGCAAGGGGGAGGGGCTACTTGGTAGAGTAAGCGAGCGGTGGTTTTTCTTCCTTTTTTACCTCACCACCCTCAAATTCTGCTTTGCCCAAGCCCTTGTACAAAGGTTGAAGTGCCACCACTCGGTACGTAAAGGCATGAAACCGGCAGCACTCATCACCTCACGAAGGAGTCTGCGGTTAGCTAATGCCTCACGAGAGATAAGACGACGGGCAATGAGGTCATTTTCTTTATCAATATGACTGGCTATCCCCATGTGGTCTACCTTCACACCCATTGGAATCGTATCTATCAAGCAACGTGTGGCACCATCACGCCATGTAGCATCATTCCATGAGGCCTTGCAGATACTGATGTCTACAGCCATCCCATAGTTATGCATACCTCCTCCGTGCGCAGGATTAGACACATAGAAATACTTTGGGGTATCTTTCACTGTATTCCACATCGTCTGCTGTACGCTCATCGGTCGTGTGGCATCGAAGATACAAAGGCTCAAATCAGGACGACGACGCTTCAACTCCGCCTGCGCTTTACGCAATGCTTCTGCACAAGCGGGCAGCACGTAGGCATCACGAAGGTCATGATAGAGTACACGATTACAGAAGTTATCTGTACGAGCATACATCAAAGCCACCTTGATAGAAGGTACAACATGCTTTATATTTACCAACCCCTGCTGCTCCATTGACCGACCAGCAGCCTGCCGACGACTCATCGTTGGTGTCTGTGCGTGCATACTACCAGCAAAGAATATGGCTGCAAATAGCAGATAAAAGACTCGTTTCATTCTTTTTATTCATTACATATTCTACAGCCAGACACGAATAGCAGCTGTAGAAATTATCAATCATTCGTTAATTAAAACACTTAAACCGACCAACGAAAGCTAACAAGGGCAGACACTGTCTTCCTCTCACGCCCTCTCAAGGTTCTGAAAGAAAGCACAGCCTCTGCCCCTGCCTTCTGTAAACACTATCACTGAGTAAGTCAAACATCATATCTACATGACTTAGTCCTTACCTATATAGTGTTTGTATCTTATTAGTTTAATGCAGCCTTCTTCTGCTTAACATAATCGCCAAATACGCGATCTACCTCAGCACGCTGCTCATTGTCGAGTGTATCGTTAGCTTGAATCAATCCACGATAATAGGTTTTGATAGCCTTTGTCAACTTTGCTTTATCTGCAGAGTTCTTCTCAAAGATATTGTCAAGGTCCTTGTAAAGGGCTGGCTTCATCCTATTCATAAAGGCAAGCTTACCTGTTGCAGGAGCCTCAGCTTCAGTAGAAAGACTATCAGATTGCTCTGCTGTATTCACCTTCACTGTATCTTCTGGAGCCGTTTCAGCATCAGAACTAAAGACAGATGACACATCAATCTTACCTACTTGGTCAATCAATGCACCGCCATAGTTATAAAGCAACGCACCGACTCCAATAACAACAGCAATTATCAAGCCTAAGACAACAGTACCTTTACCAATCTTTGGCATACTGAACGAAGAGCCTTCATTGTTCAAATCAGCAAAGAGCTCATCAATATTGCTATAACGATC
Source organism: Prevotella melaninogenica ATCC 25845 (assembly GCF_000144405.1). Classification (NCBI taxonomy): domain Bacteria; kingdom Pseudomonadati; phylum Bacteroidota; class Bacteroidia; order Bacteroidales; family Prevotellaceae; genus Prevotella; species Prevotella melaninogenica. The sequence continues at coordinate 78,040 of NC_014370.1, read as the reverse complement.
GCTTCGCTTGAAAGCACAACAACGCTTGATTACCTCGCTGTAAGCTAACGTCAAGCCCATCACTTTCATAATAGTACCGAGCGAATAGATGTCGGCTGTAGCGTCTGCTGTCAACGTCTCGTCCTTCATCTCTGGTGCCATAAAGCGAGTTGTATCAGCTGTAGGCTTAACATCTTCAGGTGAAAGAACACTGAAATCAATGAGTTTTACATAATCACCCTGTGTTGTAACAAGCACATTTGAAGGCTTCAAATTACGATGAATAACCCCTTGCTGATGTGCATAACGCAGTGCATCAGCAATCTGATTGATGATAGCAATCTTCTCATCGTCAGTATGATTTTCCTTGAGATAAGCCTGCAAAGTACGTCCTTCAACATACTCTTCCTCTATACAAAGTCCGTAACCATCAACCTCAACCAACCCTTGATAGCGAATAATACCAGAGTGATTGAGTCGTTGACATTGCTTAAACTCACGCTTCAATGCATTACGAAGCAACACACGCTCACGATATTCTTCCTTTAGAGTCTTCAATACGACTGTCTGGTCGCCCTTGCGACACTTCACAATCATACAATATCCCTGTGATGGAATAACTTTATATTCAGTATAACTGGCCTTTACTGGAGCATCGGCAGTCTGTGCCTGTTCGTTAGTGGAAAGTTTGTTCTCACTCATTGATATTCGTAGGTTTTAATTGTCTTTACGTCTTTTGTGTACAAAAGTAGTAAAAAAAAACGAGATAATACAGATATTCAAGGGTAAAAGAGTAAAAAGGTAAAATGCTGAAGCATAGCTTTGAAAGGGAAAAAGAGTAAAAGAAGAATAAGAGGAAAAGCATTAACCCTATTACTTTCGATACTTTATTCTCGTGTCACCCTGTCTACAAGCCGTTCTACTCCACTTCAAAATGTCTTCTTTATAGGCAACAAAGCATGTCTTATTCTATGCTTAACAATACTCTCACAGCGACAAAACATGTATTTTCAGAACTACTTTCACAAAGAAAATAGGTTCTTACGTTAAACCCAAATCGGTCATTAGACCACAATATGTATAATTTTTATTACTATAGTATTGTTTCCTAACATCTTTTATTTTCTTATCGGCATCTTGTCCGTCTTTGTAACTTGACGTAGCCCGCTACGCCTGCGTAACAAAGCCAAACAATCTGCTCGATAATAAAACAAAATATGTTTAGGCTCTAATGACCGAATTGGGTTAAATAAATAGATTGAAATAGAATAAAGATTTATATACTTGTATGGTATGATTATCCTAAATTAGATGGTCTTACAAAGAGGGATAAAATACAAAACAAGATGCGAATTGATATGATTTCTATCCGTCTTCTACAAACAGCATACTTCCACACTACCGATACTTGTAAATAATTTTCAAACAACTCAAAACCAAGACATGCTCTTTTAGCTCCTAAAAGACGCCTAATTGACTTGCAAAAGGTGCCCTTTTGAAGGCTAACTAACGCCCTTTTGAAGTCCAATTAAGCACCTTTTATTTTACTACTTGATAACTAATTGATTCTCTGTTGATTGCAAACTTTCTTTTTATATGTGTTTTTTTCGTTATTTATAGAGGTTTTACTCGATACAATGTAATTATTTTTCAAATCCTTATCTATTAAATTAGCTGTTATTTATCGCTACAAATAATAAGTATACTCATCAACTTCTAAACTCGCAAACTATCGATCTGTGACTACTGATTAAACGAATTACGTTGCGATAAGGATTCGAGTAATTAGCGTAATTCGTAGTCGGTGAAAGTAAAATCATAAAGTTCAAAGGTCAAACCTCAAAGGTCAAAGGATATAAAAGAGGTTCAAATCATAAAGTATCGCATACTAACTTAACTGGGACATATAAACAAAAATCCCATAACTCATATATCAGAGCTATGGGATTTCCTATGATTGAATAAGCTTGGTAGTAGTCTATAGGGCTACTGCCTGTTGCTTATGATTAATCAGCAAACTTTGCCTTGATGAACTCACGGTTCAAACGAGCGATGTTAGCAATCTTCTCGTTCTTAGGACAAACAGCCTCGCAAGCACGTGTGTTAGTACAGTTACCGAAGCCAACCTCATCCATCTTAGCAACCATTGCCTTAGCACGCTTAGCAGCCTCAGGCTTACCCTGTGGCAAGAGAGCCAACTGGCTTACCTTAGATGAAACGAAGAGCATTGCAGAACCATTCTTACATGCAGCAACACAAGCACCACAACCGATACATGTTGCACAGTCCATAGCCTCATCAGCATTGTCCTTAGAGATAAGAATAGCGTTAGCATCCTGTGCCTGACCGGTACGGATTGTTGTGTAACCACCAGCCTGAATAATCTTATCGAATGCTGTACGGTCTACCATACAGTCCTTGATTACTGGAAAACCAGCTGAACGCCATGGCTCAACAGTGATAACATCACCATCGTTGAAACGGCGCATATAAAGCTGACAGGTTGTTGCACCGCGTTCAGTCTTACCGTGTGGAGTACCGTTGATATAGAGTGAACACATACCGCAGATACCTTCGCGGCAGTCGTGGTCGAAGACGAATGGTTCATCACCAGCAGCAATCAACTCCTCATTAAGGATGTCAAGCATCTCAAGGAATGAGGTGTCATCTGGGATATTCTTCATCTCATGTGTATCGAAATGACCCTGATCCTGTGGACCATTCTGCTTCCAATACTTAATTGTGAATGATATATTCTTTGCCATTTTAGTTCTTGTAATTACGTGTTTGTACCTTGATTGCCTCATACTCGAGAGGTTCCTTGATGAGTTCTGGGGTCTTGGTGTCATCGCCCTGATACTCCCAGCAGCCAACATAGAAGAAGTTCTCGTCGTCACGCTTAGCCTCACCTTCCTCAGTCTGGTGCTCCTCACGGAAGTGACCACCACAACTCTCCTCACGATGCAATGCATCATAAGCTACGAGCTCACCCATAAGGATGAAGTCACGGAGGTGAATTGCCTTGTCAAGCTCAACATTCAAGCCTTCCTTCTTACCAGGAATAAAGAGGTTAGAGTTGAACTCCTCACGAAGAGCCTTCAACTGCTTAAGACCTTCCTCAAGACCTTCCTTGGTACGACCCATACCTACATACTCCCACATAATGTGACCGAGTTCCTTGTGGAGTGAGTCAACAGAACGCTTACCCTGGATACCCATCAAACGATCTGTCTCAGCCATAACAGCCTTCTCAGCCTCATCAAACTCAGGACGGTCGATTGGAACCTTTGCCCAGAGTGCCTGATCAGCAAGGTAGTTCTGAATAGTATATGGCAATACGAAGTAACCATCAGCAAGACCCTGCATCAAAGCAGAAGCACCAAGACGGTTAGCACCATGGTCAGAGAAGTTACACTCACCAATAGCAAACAGACCTGGAACGGTTGTCATCAGCTCATAGTCAACCCAGATACCACCCATTGTGTAGTGGATAGCAGGGAAGATCATCATTGGATTATAGTACTTCACGCCGTTAATCTCATTAGCGAGTTCGCCTGGATTAACGTCTGTAATCTCCTCATACATATCGAAGAGGTTACCATAACGCTGAAGAATTGTATCGATACCAAGGCGGTTGATAGACTCAGAGAAGTCGAGGAACACAGCAAGACCAGTGTTGTTAACACCGAAACCATGGTCGCAACGCTCCTTAGCAGCACGTGATGCAACGTCACGAGGTACGAGGTTACCGAATGCTGGGTAACGACGCTCCAAGTAGTAGTCGCGATCTTCCTCTGGAATATCAGATCCCTTCTTCGTTCCTGCCTGCAATGCCTTAGCATCTTCGAGCTTCTTAGGAACCCAGATACGGCCATCATTACGCAGAGACTCTGACATAAGGGTCAGCTTAGACTGCTTATCACCGTGTACAGGGATACAAGTTGGGTGAATCTGAACGTAAGATGGGTTAGCCATATAAGCACCCTTACGGTAGCACTGGATAGCAGCTGTACAGTTACAACCCATAGCGTTGGTTGAAAGGAAGTATGCGTTACCATAACCACCAGTAGCGATAACAACAGCATTAGCTGTGAAACGCTCCAACTTACCAGTCACAAGGTTCTTAGCAATGATACCACGAGCGTGACCGTCAACGATAACTACGTCCTCCATCTCATAACGAGTATAGAGCTTTACCTTACCTGTAGCAACCTGTGCACTCAATGAAGAGTAAGCACCGAGCAACAACTGCTGACCGGTCTGACCCTTTGCATAGAAAGTACGGCTTACCTGTGCACCACCGAAAGAACGGTTAGCAAGCATACCACCATACTCACGAGCGAATGGAACTCCCTGTGCAACGCACTGGTCGATAATGTCGTTTGACACCTCAGCCAAACGATAAACGTTAGCTTCACGAGCACGATAGTCACCACCCTTTACAGTATCGTAGAAAAGACGGTAAACTGAGTCACCATCATTCTGATAGTTCTTTGCAGCATTGATACCACCCTGTGCAGCGATAGAGTGTGCACGACGTGGTGAGTCTTGGATGCAGAAGTTATATACGTTGAAGCCCATCTCACCGAGAGAAGCGGCAGCACTGGCACCAGCCAGACCTGTACCAACAACGATAACATCCAGTTTCAGTTTATTCTTTGGGTTAACCAAACGCTGATGTGCCTTGTAGTTAGTCCACTTCTCGGCTACAGGACCTGCTGGTATTTTGGAATCTAATATCTTTGTCATGATTGTTTTTGAATTAAATTTTCAACTTAGATACTTAAATTATGCAGCACAGCAAAGGCTTGGTGCACAATGGAAAGCAAATGCAAGAACTACAATGAGGAAGCCAAGCATCAACAGAGTAACATAGATGTTACCAATGGTCTTCCAACGGTTGAACCATACTTTACCATTGATACCAACTGTCTGCATAGCACTCCAGAAACCGTGAGAGAGGTGGAACCACAATGCAGCAATCCAGATTACATAAAGAACTACGTACACAGGCTTAGAGAAAGTGTACTGAATGTAAGAAAAACCATCAGCTGGGTGGAAAGGTACATCGATATGTGTGAGCTCTGCAAACATCATGTTGTACCAGAAGTTAAAGAAGTGAAGTCCAAGACCAAGCAACACAATAATACCGAGAACAAGCATGTTCTGGCTTGCCCACTCTACAGTTGCAGGCTTCTCTGTAACAGCATAACGATTGTCACCACGTGCACGGCGGTTTTGCGCTGTAAGAATGAACGCATAAACGATGTGACAAACTGCCAATGCGCCAAGACCAGCAGTAGCTGCTACTGCATACCAGTTGGCACCCAACAGCTCACAAATCATGTTGTATGCCTCTCCTGAGAAGAGCGCAACAAGATTCATACAGCAGTGGAACGTCATGAATAGGATCAGGGCCATGCCAGTAACTGACATAATCACCTTTCTACCAATAGATGAATTGATTAACCACATAAATGTTTTGATTTTAAATATTTAAATTGTTAGAATTATTATTCCTAAATGAATGTAGCGAGAAGACTGTATTCAGCCTCCCACTCATAATTATTGTTCATTAAATTAGATACCAAGATGTTGGTATGCGTACATACATAATGCGATGCAAAAATACTATATTTTAATGATTTATCAAAGTATTTTAAACAAAATGTATAGTATTTAGACTTAAAATAAGGAGGCTTTGCCTATCCTAATAAATGAGGATAGTTTTAGAAGACGCACAAACCTCGAAAGTTAAACAAAAACTTTCGGTGTTGTATAGTTATTTTAATTCATCAGTGAAGTGGAGCAAAAAGATTAGTAATGGCTGATAAACCCTTCCCATATTAGTGATTTATTAGCATATTACTATGTGTTATTAAGACCCTTTCTTCCCGTCCTTAGCCGATGTGTTAGTACTCAGCACATGCCGTGCGATTGGTAAGCACCAATGGTGCGGAGCGTTAGCACCAATGGTGCGGAGGGCTAAATATCTTGCTGTATGTTAGAGAAGTGGAGACAACTTGTTGTTAGAAAGTACCGAAAACGAAGTCAACCTATCTAAAATCTATCCAACGTTTGTTTATTTAAAAACTATTATCTACATTTGCAGCAATATCAATGCTACTTTACAAGAACAGCAACAAAACAGCTACTATTCGCAAACAAAAACAACGAAAAACATTTATTGAATTCAAACATTCACAGAATTCTAATGAAAGAATGTATCAACATTAAAGAATTAAGCAATGAAAAAGATTATTTTAAGCTTATTACTTGTATTGTCCTGCATAGCTACCAACGCACAAGATAACAATCTGGATTACATGAGCAGACCAGCTTTTTTGAATTCAATGTTCAACAAATGTGGAACCAAAAAGCGTCTACCTATGAACGCTTATGCCAACCTCCATATCGTTGTGGGTAAGACAATAGTAGTCAAGGGGAAAGCCTCAAAATCACACTTCACTATTGAACCTGACGAAGATGACGTGTGCGACAAATCCTATAAGGTTTACAACGCTCATTTTAACGGCGTAAGCGTACAATACAGTACCTATGCTTATGCAGACGTATTATATCTGACTATCAATAAAGAAGATTATCATATAAACGATTATGATGGTGCATGTGATTCGCATATCAAAAACTTAAGGCATCAATATAAGAAGACTAAGACCGGAGAAATCCTAACGTTGACTTGCACCAAAGACATTCCTTTGTTTAGTGACAATTCCAATCGAAGGGTTATCTTGAAGAAAGGTTCAGCGTTAACCTTTAACGTAAAGAAATAAATTCGGGCTTATTCACCTCATTTCTTAGATTATCATTCACTCGAACCTATTACAAACAATAGGGACAGACGCCATCGTCTGTCCCTATTTCTATTTATTTGTTGTCTTTTAACAAGCAACTTGTCTACTTGTAGACTCGTCAACCAATGTCTTACTTCTTTGGAATAATCTCGAACACTTCTGCCTTGCCAATCAACTCCATACGTGTTACTTTCTTTGCCACATCAACAGTGAAGAAAGGCTCATTAGAAGTGAATTCAGCCTTCAGCTTGTTGCGCTTATCATACTGGCAAACGCGAACAGAACCACCCTCTGGCAATGAAAGCATGAAGGTGTAAGAAGTCATACCACTTGGTACCTCGAACGAAACAGCACCTGTATTCTTGAAAGATGTACCAGGCTGATGATCGAACGCAAGAAGAACATCGCTTGATCCAGCCTTAGAATTCTCAAACTCAAGCGAAGCTGCACCAGCAGGTACCACTACGAACGAACGAATAGAAGCCCAGTTCTTACGGTCTGAGTCGAGACGACGCAAGCGAATATAACGTGCTTGCACTGGATCGCCCTGCCAAAGGATATCATACTGGTTCTTCATATCGCCCAACATGGTATTCCATGTCTTGCCGTCAACAGAATACTCAAGTGCTGCATGGTCATAGAAGTCGCAATCATCAGTAGAGTTACGACCCTGAAGGATATGCACCTCACGTACTGCCATTGGTTCAGGGAGGGCTACACCCATCCAGTCACCAGCCTTCTGAGCCTCACCAGAGGTGTAATGTGTTATGCTATCGCCATCGAACATCAAACCAGCTTGGGTAGTCTTAAGATTCTTATAAGAACCGATACCACGTAGTGTGAATGCCTTTTCACCTGAAAGCTTCTCATAGAAGGCATCACCAAGGTCGTCCATTGCGAAGTCGTAGAATGGCTGCAACTTCATAGTTCCCGACTTATGAGCCTCGTAAGCTTTCTTATCTTCTGCAGACATACGGCTCTTAACATACTTACTCCAGAACTTCAAGTTGTCACCACTACGATAGAGGTCCATCAATTCAATAGCGCTCTTACCACGCTCACCTACCTTACCAAACTCAACAAGCCATGGTTTCAACTCCTTGATGAGCTGCTCGTTGGTACAACCAGCCTCAAACTCAGCAGGTACCTTAGCCACACGTACAAACTCCTCGTAGAGTTTATCACGCTTCTGCTGTGTGTAATCAGCAAGACGGAAGGTCTCAGTCTCCCAAGACTCGTCACGACGATAACCTGTTTCAGTATCAGCAGAATGGATGGCGAAGGTGCGATAAGCCTCCTTTGCACGTGGCATCATTACCTCCAAGCCACGCTCCCAGCTGTCGATTGGGTTATAAACAGATGGATTCCATGTATAATCAGCTACACTATAGAGAGAGAGTTTTGAAGCTTCTCCATGCTCCATTGGGTTGCTGACGAGTCCACACATATCCTTATCGGTGAGTGAAGTGTCTAAACCATAAACAGGACCCTGCAATACAAGGTTGCGAACATAGTCTGTTACGGCATAGTTCCACCAGAAGAAAGCAGGACGCTTGATGCGACTATCCACCCAATCGAGTGTACTCTTTGTCACATCGCTACAAACAACATCGCCTGTCCAGAACACACGAACAGAAGGGTCGAGGGTCTTACCATAGATGCTCAAAGGCCCATTCTCATCTGCCTTTGCCCACAACTTAGAATAGTCTGTAGGACAAATAATCAGCGGAGCAACGTCGCCCTTCGCCTTTACAAACTCCTTTGTCAAACGATTCAACAGCTCAACTTGTCGGTTAGGGTTGGTTCCCTCGCCTGAAATATCATCAAAGAAGATAGCAAATGACTTCACACCAGCTTGATACATGAGGTCAAGTTTGTGCATAAGATTCTGATAGTCTTCCTCATTCCATTTGATATCCTTACCTGGATGAATAGCCCAAACGAAGTCTACACGGTTCTTCTTGCAGGCTGCAACAAGTTCCTTGATGTCCTTCATCTCATTCTCTGGATAAGGCAGACGCCAGTTAGGAGAACTGTGATAAGGGTCATCCTTTGGTCCATAGATATAAGTATTCATCTTGTACTTACCGTAGAAGTCAATCAATGACAGGCGTACTGCGTGCGACCATGGTGTACCATAGAAACCCTCCACAACACCACGATAGGCAAATACTGGTGCATCGCCGATTTCCAAACAAGGAAGTTTCTTACCGCCTTCTACGGATGGGTTCTCCATAATCTGGCGCAAAGTCTGTATACCATAGAATACTCCTAAGTCATAAGCAGCCAGAAGTGTGATTCCCTTCTTAGTAATTTTCAGTGTGTAGGCACCGTCAGTAGTAGCATCACTCTGACCGATCTTATCCAGAACCACTGGTATCTTTACTAATTGTATCTTCATTGGAAGACCCTTATCAGCACGAGAAAGGAAGTTAAGGTCAGTCCAATAGTCCCAACTCTGCTTACGAGCAGGCTGCGGTTGGTCAAGTTTAACACCACCACTGATGTCTACTGTTCCCTCGCCTGTCAGTTTCACGTAACGTGGTGTAGGATTAATAACGAGTCCCTGATGGTCAATCTTCTTACCAGGAACAGGATTAACTAACTGCACTTCCGAACGCTGACTGCCTAAATCGAAGTCATTATCCTGTGCATGAGCTGCCGTAAGGGCACACATACCCAATACGAAGGTCACTAAAAGTTTCTTTTGTTTCATGTAGGTTTTTAATATTTGGCATCCGACCTGCCATATACTTCCGCATAAGACAAGTCGATTATAAAATAGTAATATGATTGCTTCCCTTTCTAAGGAAAAGGAATTCTACTTGCAAAGATAAGGAATTAAAATGAATTTCACCCATCAACTGATAGCAAAAAGCAAGGAATAGGGATTTCTTTAACTAAGGTATGGATTTCTAATTATAGTCTTTCCTAACTGCTCTTTGTCTTTTTCATTACCTAAATATAGCCCTCCATTACGCATAAAACAACTTTATTAATGGTAAGACTATAATCATCCATGTGGCTTACTCACGCTTCATCTTTGGCAAATAGACGGCTATAATACCTAACAATGGGAGCAATGTGCTTACCTTAAAGACGAAGAGAATACTCGTCTGATCGGCTAACCAACCAAAGAAGGTACTTCCAAGACCACCAAGACCAAATGAAAGTCCATAGAAGATACCGGCTATTGTACCTACATGATTAGGCATAAGGTCGGTTGCATAAACCAATATTGCTGAAAAGGCTGATGCTATAATGAGTCCGATGATGGCTGATAAAATGATTGTTCCAGCAAGACTACCTACGTATGGGAGCATGATTGTAAATGGCGCTGCCCCAAAGATAGAGAACCATATCACGTATTTACGTCCGTAGCGATCGCCTATCCAGCCTCCAAGAAGGGTTCCAACAACTTCTGCTGCTAAGAAAACAAATAGGCAGAGTTGGGATGTTTGAATAGATACCCCGAACTTCTCTATCAGAAAGAAAGTAAAATAGCTGACCATACTCTCTGTATAAAAGTTCTTGGAGAACATCAATACGAAGAGGATAAACACAAAACCATAAATCTGATTACGTGTATATGTTTTCGCTGTTGTCCATCGTGCCCTACTGCGTTTACGAACGACCTTTAATTGTTTTACATGCCATTTTCCTATATAAATCAGTATGACGGCTAAAAGAAGGGCTATAAACGCAAACCAGCGTACACCACTCAAGCCGACTGGTATCACTATCAGGGCTGCAAACAATGGTCCTGCTGCAAAGCCACCATTGCCTCCTACCTGGAAAATACTCTGTGCTAAACCATTGCGTCCACCAGAGGCTTGCTGTGCCACTTGCGAACCTTGCGGATGGAATATAGAAGAGCCTAAGCCGAACAATGATACAGATAATAAGATGACGAGGAAACTATCGGCATACGAAAGCATAAAGATTCCTATAAGCGTGAACACCATACTCACAGGCAATTGCCACCAACCATGATGCTTATCGGCATAGAGTCCTACAAAAGGTTGGATGATGGAAGAGGTTAGCTGTAGTACTAACGTTATGATTCCAACTTGAAAGAAGGATAATCCAAACTCATCTTTCAACATCGGGTAAATTGCTGGGAGCATCGAATGCATTGTGTCATCTAAGAGGTGACAAAAACTTATCGTGAGCAGAATGCCTAAGGCTGTACGTTCTTCGTTTCCTTCTTCTATCGTATTATTTAGCTTCATATGTTGATTATTATCTCCGAACATGCAAAGGTACATATTATCTTTATAAACAAAGAATGCAAACCTGTATAACTATGAAGCATCAACTGCTTTTTACAAGTTGAATTTCATCCATCGAAACGAGCCTCTCTTTATAGGGTGCGGAGCCTCCGCACCACACGTGCGAGGCGTTAGCACATCATGTGCGGAGTATCAGTACGACAATAGAAAGGGGTGGAATGAGTAGCTATCAGTCGTAAAAAAGATAGCAAAACGCCATTGATTTTCACAGATAAGGAAGACTTTAACCATAAAATACGCATTTTCAAACGATTAATGCGTATCTTTGTAGCTGATATAACATTCCCCTATAGAAAGATGAGGGTAAAAAGATAAGATTACGAATAGGGGACTGTAATCCACATTAAAACAAACAACAACATTATTAGAAAGAAAGAAGACTATGATAGCCTATCTTAGAAGTGGTTTAAAAAGAACTTTATGTTTATCTCTCCTTACGTTCGTCTCTGCACATTCAATGGCACAAGACACTGATGATTTCTCTCCAGATGCCCCTGTGCTACGACTGGTGTCGGGATCATGAAACCAGGAAAGAATGATTGGGAAACTGGTATCGTACTTGAATGGGACAGAAGAAACGGTGGACACGCACGTACTTTCACTATCAACACATCTTTGTTTCGTCTTGGACTGACTCCACAAGCGGAGGTAAGACTACAGATACACGAATGTATAACCCATACACCTGAAGGGAATTTTGGGGCATTGCGAATGCCGCTATTGGTACGAAAATCAAGGTTTATGAGGGCGGAAAGGTGTTTCCAAAGGTTTCCTTTATGGGTACAATACTCATTCCTGGTGGTAGTAACGCACACTATCTGCCCAAGAATTTGGGCATTCAAGCCCACCTCCTGTTCGAAAATGAGCTGAGTAGTAAGTTCACCTTAGGCTATGATTTGGGAGCTGAATGGGATGGTGACACAGAGAGTCCTGACCTTTTCTTTGGTGCTAACCTCACGTATCAGCCTACTGACAAGTGGAGCTTCTTCGTAGAAAGCTATAACCGATACAACTCAAAGCGACAGGACGACTGGGCAAAACCAGGACATGACAGCCACTTCAACTTTATGAGTGAAGTCGGAATGGATTATAAGGTTTCACCACGACTGCACCTAAACACTTACTACGACATATCTTTCAACGAGTTCTCACGATATAGTAACATTGGGTTGGGCATCACTTGGCTACTAAACTAAGAGAAAAGGGAAATTAAGAGAGGAACTTTTCTTTCTATTATATAGGTATAATTCGATTTTATTTCTTAATTTTGTGTCGGTATAAATTAGGGGTATTATGCCCCTATACTTTTGTAAAAAGACGATGAAATTCAAGTATGATGTACTTGTTATCGGTGGTGGACACGCTGGTTGTGAGGCTGCTACAGCAGCTGCCAACTTGGGTGCGAACACTTGTTTGGTAACAATGGATATGAATAAAATCGGTCAGATGAGCTGTAATCCTGCCGTCGGAGGTATAGCCAAAGGTCAGATAGTCAGAGAGGTAGACGCTCTTGGAGGCTATATGGGACTGGTAACCGATGCTACAGCGATTCAGTTTCGTATGCTGAACCGATCAAAGGGACCTGCTGTTTGGAGTCCACGAGCACAGTGTGACCGTGGTAAATTTATCTGGGAATGGCGCACAATACTCGACCATACGGACAATCTCGACATCTTTCAGGATCAAGCCGACGAGCTGTTGGTAGAGAATGGTAAGGTGTTGGGTATCAAAACGATATGGGGTATTGATATCTATGCACGTACAGTGATTATCACTGCGGGAACCTTCCTTAACGGACTGATGCATATCGGTAAGCGAAAGGTGGAGGGTGGACGATGTGCAGAGCCTGCTGTTCACAACTTTACAGAGAGCATCACGCGCCATGGGATTCGTGCTGATCGCATGAAGACGGGTACCCCTGTGCGCATTGACCGCCGTTCGGTACACTTTGATGAGATGGAACCACAACCGGGAGAAACCGACTATCATCAGTTCTCTTTCTATGGTCCGCATCGTCATCTACCACAGTTGCCTTGCTGGACGTGTAACACGAACGAGGAAGCACATGAGGTTTTGAGACGTGGAGTGGCTGACTCTCCCCTATTCAATGGGCAGATTCAGAGTACAGGACCACGCTATTGTCCTTCGATTGAGACGAAACTCGTCACCTTCCCTGACAAGAGTAGCCATCCTCTCTTCCTCGAACCAGAGGGCGTTGATACGAATGAGATGTATCTGAATGGCTTTTCTTCAAGTATGCCTTGGGAGGTACAGTTGGATGCTATACATAAGATTCCTGCGCTGCGTGACGCTAAAATCTATCGTCCTGGCTATGCTATCGAGTATGATTACTTTGATCCAACACAGCTAAAACAGTCTTTGGAGTCGAAAGTAATCGAAGGTTTGTTCTTTGCTGGGCAGGTGAACGGTACGACAGGATACGAGGAAGCTGGCGGACAAGGCTTAGTGGCGGGTATCAATGCTGCCCTACTCTGCGCAGGTAAGGATCCTTTCGTGATGAATAGAGACGAGAGTTATATCGGTGTGTTGATTGATGACCTTACTACAAAGGGCGTTGATGAACCTTATCGTATGTTTACTTCGCGTGCAGAATACCGTATTCTCTTACGCCAAGACGATGCAGATGCGCGACTGACGGAGCGTGCTTATAATATAGGTATAGCTAAACAGGACCGTTATGACTGGTGGATGCAAAAGAAGGAGCATATCAATCGTATTCTTGACTTCTGTAACAACACTTCTGTTAAGCCTGAAGTTGTAAACGGTTTCTTGGAGCATTTGGGTACTTCTCCTATCAAGGGAGCAACGAAGATAGTAGACCTTGTTGCACGTCCACAGGTCAACTTTGAGAACCTTTCGGCTGTAATTCCAAGCCTTAAAGAGGCTATCGAGGCTTCGCCCAACCGTAAAGAAGAGATTGCTGAGGCTGCTGAAATCAAGCTAAAGTACAAAGGCTATATCGATCGTGAGCGTGTATTTGCTGAGAAAATGCGACGTCTTGAAGACATTAAAATCAAAGGACACTTCAAGTATAGTGAACTACACGACCTCTCGACAGAGTGCCGACAGAAGTTAGAACAGATTCAACCGGAGACGCTCGCACAAGCAAGTCGTATTCCAGGAGTGAGCCCAAGCGACATTAATGTACTGCTTGTCCTCATGGGAAGATAACTTTCTTTGGACAAATAAGTCCTAACACGTGGATGAAAGGAACACCCCTAAAGGTTAAAAAGACACCTGTTTCACGTGAAACAATAGTATAAAACAAAACTATATAACAAACTGAAAATGAATAAAAAACTATTATTAGACAACCTGAGATGTATCCCGGATTGGCCTATTAAGGGTGTTAACTTCCGTGATGTGACTACCCTATTCAAGTCACCTGAAGCTCTTCAGGAAATTACTGATGAGATGGTTGATCTCTACAAAGGTAAGGGTGTAACCAAGATTGTGGGTATCGAGAGTCGTGGCTTCGTCATGTCTTCTGCCGTTGCCACTCGTTTGGGTGCTGGTATCGTACTTTGCCGTAAGCCTGGTAAGCTTCCTTGTGAGACCATTCAGGAAAGTTATCAGAAGGAATATGGCGTAGACACAATCGAGATTCATAAGGATGCTATCAACGAGAATGACGTTGTTTTGCTCCATGATGACCTCCTTGCAACTGGCGGAACGATGAAGGCTGCATGTGACCTTGTTAAGAAGTTTAATCCTAAAAAGGTGTATTGCAACTTCATTATCGAACTCCATTCGGAATTTCCTAACAGTCGTGACCAGTTCGATAAGGATATTGAAATTACTTCTTTACTCCAATTCTAACCAGCAAGACTGTGACAAAAATCTTTCCTCCCCACCCTTTTTATATGGAAAAGAGGAAACGAAATGAAAATAAAAAGAAGAGGAGTAACCCACACAAAGGGTCGCTCCTCTTTTCTTTAAAAGTACATTATCGAGGCTTGTAAACCATCACTACGACACCAAGATTTGGTCACGAACTATCGTGCCAAGCCTTAGCACCATATGTGCTAACGTGAAGCACCACATGTGCCAACGTGAAGCACCGTTCGTGTTCCACGTGAAACAAAACACTTTAAAAGCCCTTTATACAAAGGAGTTACGCAAAATGAATAAAGAAGATAACTTGAAGCGAACTGCATATCTTAAGAACATTGTACTCAATATGCCTGAGAAACCAGGCACATATCAGTTCTATGATAATGAGAAAACAATCATCTATGTTGGCAAGGCGAAGAACCTTAAAAGACGTGTATCTTCCTATTTCCATAAAGAGGTTGACCGTTTTAAAACAAAGGTATTGGTTTCTAAGATTCATGACATTTCATATTCTGTGGTCAAAACAGAAGAAGATGCACTTCTTATAGAGAATCAACTTATCAAGCAATACAAGCCTAAATACAACGTATTGCTGAAAGATGGTAAGACTTACCCAAGTATTTGCGTAACGAATGAGTATTTCCCACGTATATTCAAAACACGTACTATCAATAAACGTTATGGTACTTTTTATGGCCCATATAGCCATATTGGAAGTATGTATGCGATTCTTGATATCATTAAGAAGGTATACAAACCGCGCACTTGTCGCTTCCCTATTACGAAAGAAGGTATCGAACAGGGTAAATATAAGCCTTGCTTAGAGTATCATTTACATAACTGTGGAGCACCATGTATCAATAAACAGAGTTATGAAGATTATCAAGAAGCCATAAAACAAGCACGAGAAGTATTAAAAGGGAATACTCGTGATGTGCAGAAACTCCTAAAAAAGAAAATGGAGAAATATGCGGAGGAATTGCGATTTGAGGAAGCTGAATTATGTAAACAGCGTTATTTAGCGCTCGATAACTTCGCAGCAAAGAGCGAAATCGTAAGCCATACGATTACAGATGTTGATGTTTTCACTATTGTAAGTGATGACACAAGAAAGAATGCGTTTATTAACTATATCCATGTAACTAATGGTGCAATCAATCAAAGCTTTACTTATGAATACAAAAGAAAGCTCGATGAATCCGATGAAGAGTTGCTAAATGAGGCCATTCCAGAGATACGTGAACGCTTTAATAGTACCGCAAAAGAGATTATCGTACCTTTTGAACTTGATTTTAAAGTAAAGGGTGCTGAATTCTTCATACCACAACGTGGTGATAAACATCATCTATTAGAACTCTCTGAGATGAATGCTAAACAGTATAAGTTCGACCGATTAAAACAGACTGAAAAGCTAAATCCAGAACAAAAACAGACACGCTTAATGCGAGAACTCCAAGATAAGCTGAAGTTATCGAAGCTTCCTTACCACATAGAGTGCTTCGATAATTCAAATATCTCAGGTTCTGACGCTGTTGCTGGCTGCATAGTATATAAAGGAATGAAGCCGTCTAAGAAGGATTATCGCAAATACAACATCAAGACTGTTGTAGGTCCTGATGACTATGCATCCATGCAGGAGGTTGTAAGACGACGTTACAGCCGTATGCAAGAAGAAGGAACTCCTCTACCCGATCTCATCATTACCGACGGTGGAAAAGGTCAAATGGAGGTTGTAAGAGAAGTTGTTGAAGACGAACTCCACCTCAATATTCCGATTGCAGGACTTGCCAAAGACGACCGTCACCGCACAAACGAGCTTCTTTTCGGCTTCCCACAGCAGACAATAGCACTCGACATCAAGGGCGAACTCTTCAAAGTTCTTACCCAGATACAGGACGAAGTGCACCGTTATGCTATATCTTTCCATCGAGACAAACGTTCTAAAGCACAGCTACACAGCGAGTTAGACGATATAAAGGGTATCGGACCAAAGACAAAGGATGCACTTTTAAAGAAGCTGAAGACAGTAAAACGCATAAAAGAAGCTGATTTACAAGAACTTACAGAAGTAATAGGAGCAAGCAAAGCAACTATTGTCTATAATTATTTCCACGCTAATCAGTAACTAATTAAAATAAATATTGTACATTTGCGATATGAGAATTGTAATACAACGTGTTAGCCATGCCTCTGTTACTATCAATCAGCAAGTAAAGTCTTCTATTGGTATGGGATTCCTTATCCTATTAGGTATTGGTAAAGACGATACTGAAGAAGATATCAACTGGTTGGTAAAGAAGATTATAGGTTTGCGTATTTTCGACGATGAAATGGGCGTAATGAACCGAAGCATCATGGATATTAATGGCGAAATTCTCGTTGTTTCACAGTTTACACTGATGGCAAGCTATAAGAAAGGGAACCGTCCAAGCTGGATTCATGCAGCCCCACACGAACTCTCTATTCCACTCTATAATCGTTTCTGTGACGCTCTAAGCGAAGCTATGGGGAAACCAGTAGGCACAGGAGAGTTCGGTGCAGATATGAAAGTAGAACTGTTAAATGATGGTCCTGTAACAATCTGTATGGATACAAAGAATAAGGAATAGACGACATAACGTTCATATCAATCATCCTTACAGAACACTTTTAAAGTACTTAGAAACCTGATAAACAGCCAAAAATAGCGATTAAATCGATGATATTTTATCATTAAAGCTATCAGAGCCTATAACCATATATAGGCTTTTTAGCTGCAAATAACCTACGTTTAACATGTAACAATCAAATGAGGAAAACGGAAACAATGACAATAGAAGAAGCACAACAAGCCGTTGACAAATGGATAAAAGAAAACGGTGTACGCTATTTTAGCGAATTAACCAACATGGCTTGCCTCACAGAAGAGGTAGGAGAATTAGCTCGTGTAATGGCTCGTACTTACGGAGACCAGAGCTTTAAGGAGGGTGAGAAAGCCAATTTAGGAGAAGAAATGGCTGATGTCCTATGGGTTCTACTCTGCCTTGCCAACCAAACTGGCGTCAATCTCACAGATGAACTACAGAAGAGTTTTGACAAGAAAACCAAGCGCGACAAGGATAGACACAAGAACAATCCTAAATTAAAATAAGACTATTTAATATTACAAAATAGTCTATAATATTCAAACAAAAGATATTTTGGAGGAAAATAGAGGGTAAAATGACAGCAGAAAAAGACCATGCTTCACACTTAGAAATAGTCAACAGAAGTGGCAAGAATAAAAGTATGCTCCTCCCCTACCCTCACTCTACAAAGAAATAAAAACAAACAATATAATAAAAACAAATCATGGGAACAATTAAAGACACTGTTTCAAAAGACATCCAGGCACAAAAAGCCGTTGGAATCGTCGAAAAAAGCGAGTACGAACAAGCCTTATCACAGTACAATCTCAACATCACTGACGAGGAAGTTAAGGCTGCCGTAACAAAGATTATTGCGGAAAAAGTATCGGAGAACGACAACCTTGAAGTAAAGAAATTCCTCTTAGGCAGCGTTGAGCTTACTACGCTTAGCACAACAGACACAGAAGAAAAGGTATTAGAAATGGTTGAGAAAGTAAACCGTTTTGACTCTGAATACCCTGATTTACCACATGTTGCAGCTCTCTGTGCTTACCCATGCTTCACAAAGTTGATGGCAGACAGTCTTGAAGTAGACGGTGTTGACATTACAAATGTAACAGGCAACTTCCCTTCTTCACAGACTTTCTTGGAGGTGAAAACCATCGAGACAGCACTTGCAATCAAGGACGGAGCTACTCATATTGACATCGTTATGCCTGTAGGTAAGTTCCTTTCAGGCGATTACGAAGGCGTATGTGACACCATCAACGAACTTAAACAAGTGTGTGGAGACGTTCCTATGAAGGTGATTCTTGAGACTGGCGATCTTGGCAATGCAAGTGCTATCAAGACCGCATCCCTGCTCTCTATGTACGCAGGAGCCGACTATATAAAGACAAGTACAGGTAAGGAGAAGATTAGTGCAACACCAGAGTCTGTATATGTTATGTGTCAAGCTATCAAGGAATACTATGAGAAAACAGGTATACAGATAGGTTTAAAGCCTGCTGGCGGCATCAATACTGTCATGGATGCAGTAATCTACTATACCATTGTTAAAGAGGTCTTAGGCGAGAAATGGCTCACAAACTACTGGTTCCGCATGGGTACAAGCCGTCTTACCAACCTCTTGTTAAGTGAAATCATTGGTACAGAGACAAAGTTCTTCTAAACTCTTCTGTCATCAGTAACAAAAAATTAAAACGCTGAAACAGATAAAATAAAACAAAAGTAACCTATAAGGGGCATACACTTTGTATGTCCCTTTTTCCGCATCTGCACTTGAAACATCTCTCATTTGTTGTTCGTTAAAAGAAAGACAATTTTAAATAAATCTCATAATATAGACTATTTATGAATATTATATAGATTATATTTACAAAGCATCTCATTGAAAAGGCAGGAAAAGACAGCATCCAGAAACACAATAAACAGCAAGGAAAAAAGACAAATATAAATTAAATAAACACAGGAAATTATCTCTTGTAGTCATATAAAACTATAAGTACTCCAAAATAATAAGATAAACAGTATTTACATGGTATCTATCAATCAATCAACTTATAGTCAAAAGCCATCGTTATAAGGGCAAAAGATAACCTATAAGTAGTATTATTGTGAAGTAAAACACCATAAACACATATGGTGCGGGGCATCCGCACCATATGTGCGAACGCTCCGCACGATTGGTGCTAAGCCTTAACACGAGTAATATGTAACATAACAACGCATGCCATTGATAAAGAATAAGCCAATAAAAGACATAAAAAAAGAGTTTCTCCTTATGTGATGGATAAACCATCATCATAAAGAGAAACTGTCGTTATCATCACAAAAATTAATCAATCTCACGATGAAAAGGGAGTTTTTAGCACTAAACAAGTGCAATTACTTCTTCCTTTTAATTACATAATCAAGGTAAGTCTGGAGAGCAGAACGAATGCTCTCATCCTTAACATACTTATCAAGGAAAGTCTGTGCTTCAGCATGAAAGTCCCACATACGACGTTCAGCATATTCAATACCGCCACTTACCTTAGCAAATTCTACCAATTTATCGATATCTTCGCGGGTCACCTCGTGTGCTTTCACCTTATGAGCTAAGGCAAGCATCTCCTCATTTTTCGTCGAATTCAACGCATAAATGATTGGTAAAGTGAGCTTTCCTTCAGCCATATCGTTACCCGTTGGCTTACCAATTTCAGCCTCAGAGTCATAATAATCGAAGATATCATCACGAATCTGGAAGACAATTCCGAGGTGTTTACCAAAGAGTCTTGCCGCTTCTACCTCCTCATCGCTTGCATTAGCCGACTCTGCACCAATAGCAGCACATGACTCAAAGAGCGCAGCTGTCTTACGTTCAATGATTTTATAGTAAACCTCTTCGGTGATTTCCTTATTCTGAATATTCCACAACTGAAGGATTTCCCCATCACTCAACGTACGACCTAACTCTGCAAGGTAACGCACAATAATCTCTGAGTGTGTGTAACTAACATGAAGTAAGGCAGTTGAAAGCACGTAATCACCCACTAACACAGCCACCTTATTATCATAATCAGCATTCACACTCGCCTGTCCTCTGCGAGCAGCCGCCTCATCAACGACATCGTCATGAACAAGTGAAGCCGTATGTAAAAGCTCCAATCCCACAGCCGCATGCTGTGTTGCTTCAGAAACCTTACCAAAGTTCTTAGCCATCAGAAGGATGAGAATAGGACGCATACGCTTCCCTGCTCGTTGCTTAATATGGTTCAAAACCGTACGCAACAAGCCATCTTCGTGGTCGAGAGCATGATTAAAAAGGTCGATGAAATCGCCTAATTCTGTCTCAATCGGCTGTTTTATGAGTGAAAGAGTATCCATTTTTGACTTTAAATTTGATACAAATTTACTCATTTTATCGGAGATTATGGAAGAAAATTAGTAATTTTACAGCTAAAAATAGAATAATTAGTTATGGTAAAACTCTTCCTTATTGACGCTTATGCGCTCATCTATCGTTCATACTACGCATTTATCAAAAGTCCACGTATCAACTCTAAGGGCTTGAATACATCTGCTGTTATGGGCTTTTGCAACACCCTGAACGAGGTTCTTACAAAGGAAAAGCCAACGCATATTGGTGTAGCATTCGATCATGGAAAGACTTTTCGCCATGACGCATTTCCTGAATACAAGGCGCAACGTGAGGAAACACCCGAAGATATCAAGCTTTCTGTTCCACTTATCAAGCAAGTGCTTGAGGCAATGCATATTCCTATTCTACAGGTAGATGGCTTCGAAGCAGATGATATTATCGGTACTATAGCAACTCGCTTTGGAGCCGATGGAATCGATACTTTTATGCTTACACCCGATAAAGACTATGGTCAACTCATTGGTCCTAACGTCTTTATGTATCGTCCTCGCCATGGTGGCGGTTACGAGATATTGGGAGAAAAGGAGGTAGGAGAAAAATATGGCATCCCTACCCCAGCCCAAGTCATCGACCTATTGGCATTGATGGGCGACTCAGCAGATAACTTTCCTGGTTGTCCCGGTGTTGGAGAG
Organism: Prevotella melaninogenica ATCC 25845; assembly: GCF_000144405.1. Lineage (NCBI taxonomy): Bacteria > Pseudomonadati > Bacteroidota > Bacteroidia > Bacteroidales > Prevotellaceae > Prevotella > Prevotella melaninogenica. The sequence goes on along the minus strand of NC_014370.1, from coordinate 56,437 downwards.
AAAACCGCAGCCAAGTTAATCAATCAGTTTGGAAGCATTGACAATATGCTTCAACATACTGACGAGATTAAGGGTAAACTACGTGAGAAAGTTGAGAATGCCGTAGAGGATATTAAAATGTCAAAGTTCCTCGCAACGATCCGAACAGACGTTCCAATGCAACTTGACTTGGATGAACTCAAGGTTGAACAGCCTGACGAGACCAAATTGCGTGCGATATTTGAGGAATTGGAGTTTAAGACACTTATTAACAAGTTTCTTAACAAAGCTGAATCAAAGCCAAAAACTGACAATAATCAGCTTGATTTATTTGCAGAAAACACGACCAACGAGTCAGATGAGCCGAAAAATGCGAAATTTGAGAGCATAAAAACGACCCAACATGAATACAAACTCGTTGAAAATGAGGAAGAATTACGACAGCTTTGTGACTTTTTTATTACAAAAGAGTCTGTTAGTATAGACACAGAAACCACATCTACGGATGCAATTAGTGCTGAATTGGTTGGTTTGAGCTTCTCGGTTGAAGAAAAGAAGGCTTTTTATGTTGCCGTACCAGCCAACTATGAAGAAGCGTTAAAAATCGTTCAGATATTCAAACCGCTGTATGAAAGCGACAAAATAATGAAAATCGGACAGAACATTAAGTATGACTATGAAGTGTTAACCAGATATGGAGTGACACTACAGGGTAAGATGTTCGACACGATGATAGCCCACTACCTCATCCAACCAGAACTACATCATAATATGGACTACATGGCTGAAACCTTACTCGGCTATCAAACCATTCACATTGAAGAACTACTCGGTCCGAAAGGAAAGAAGCAGAAGAATATGCGCGACCTCTCCCCTACTGACATCTATGAGTATGCTGCAGAGGATGCCGACATTACCTTGCGTCTGAAAAACGTACTTGAACCACGTTTAAAGGAGCTTGGAGTGGAAGAACTCTTCTGGAATATAGAGATGCCTTTGGTACGTGTATTAGCTGATATGGAGCTAAATGGCGTATGCTTAGACACTGAAGCACTGCAAGATACGTCAAAGATATTCACTGAACGTATGAAACAATACGAGCAGGAAATATATAAGGAGGCTGGAGAAGAATTCAATATCTCAAGCCCAAAACAAGTCGGTGACATCCTCTTTGGCAAGTTGCAAATTATGGATAAGCCTAAGAAGACAAAGACAGGACAGTATGTTACAAGTGAAGAGGTGCTGCAGAGCCTTGAAAGCAAGAGTCCTATCGTACGTAACATCCTCAATTACAGAGGTATGAAGAAGCTTCTTAGCACTTATATAGATGCCCTTCCAAAGCTGATTAATCCACGTACTGGACATATTCACACATCGTTTAATCAGGCACTTACAGCCACTGGACGACTCTCTTCGAGTGATCCAAACTTACAGAATATTCCTGTGCGTACGGATGATGGTAAGGAGATACGTAAGTGTTTCATTCCAGAAGATGGCTGTCTGTTCTTTTCTGCAGATTATAGTCAGATAGAGTTGCGTATTATGGCACATCTTTCTGAAGACGAGAATATGATGGAGGCTTTCCGTGAGGGTCATGATATCCACCGTGCAACAGCTGCAAAGATATGGCATGTAGATATAGATAAGGTGACTGATGCACAGCGAAAGAAGGCTAAACAAGCTAACTTCGGTATTATATATGGTATTACGACCTATGGACTTGCCCAGCGTATGGACATTCCAAATGGTGAAGCTAAAGAACTGATAGAGGGCTATTTCCGCACATTCCCAAAGGTACAAGTATATATGGAACATGCAAAAGAAGTGGCAAGAGCCAAGGGTTATGCTGAAACACTGTTCCATCGTCGCCGCTATCTTGCTGATATCAACAGCCGTAACGCCACTGTACGCGGTTTTGCTGAGCGTAATGCCATCAATGCTCCAATACAAGGAACAGAGGCAGATATCATCAAGGTGGCAATGGTTCGTATCTGGGAACGCTTTAAGAAAGAAGGTATTCGTTCAAAGATGATTCTCCAAGTGCATGATGAACTTAACTTCTCCGTCTTCCCTGAAGAGCGTGAACAGGTGGAACGCATTGTTATCGAGGAGATGCAGAACGCTTATCCACTGAATGTCCCATTGATAGCTGATGCCGGATGGGGCAAGAACTGGTTGGAAGCACATTAAATATATAAAACAAAAAAGCTTCCTCCCAAAAGCCTCCCCCAACCCCTCCGAAGGGAGGGGAGTGCAGATAAAAAGAGGGATGAGGATAGATAGAGAATCTATTGATGATTATTTTATAAACTATAATTCAATGGTAAATAGTCTATAATTAAACAACAAGTGCGAAAACAAGGGTAGATTCCGACTTTATAAAGCATAAATAAAGAGGCTAATAACGGCAAATAGAAATCGAAGAGATGAACTGCAAAGTTAGTAAAAAGTATGAGTAAACAGCTACCCTACCCGACTAAGCTAATTATTTACATGAAGAAAAAGAATTATTTTCATGAAAAGAAATATTTATTTTCACGACAAGAAATATTTATTTTCATGAAAATAATTTAGAAAGAGGGCTAAAAGTAGAAGTCAAAAAAGGGTGAAAGAATCCATCATCTATCATGCAGAGAATACTGAAAAAGAGCCTTTCAAGGGCTTAGAAGCAGTGTTAAAATATAGAAAAAGGCTATCCATTTAGCTTTTTTGGCGTAATTTTGCAATTTAATCAACCAGAGAAATTTGAATGAGTCTTACTAAGATAGTAAACAAATTGTACTTCCAGCCGCGTCGCAGGGAGCTTGAACGCTACGTCACGGATGGAGAGGCTATCCAGCGGGAAGTCATGCAATACCTCGTTGAGCGGGCGAAAGACACCGAATACGGTCGTAAACACCTGTTCTCAACGATTAAGTCATACGAGGACTTTGTACAGAATATTCCTGTCAACACATACGAAGAACTGAAGAGTGACATCGACCGTATGCGCCACGGAGAACGTAATATTCTATGGCCAGGACAGGTTAGATGGTATGCCAAGTCATCAGGTACAACCAACGATAAGAGTAAGTTTATTCCTGTTTCTCACGAGGGATTACAGACAATTCATTATCAAGGTGGTAAGGACGTTATCGCTTACTATCTTAGCAATCATCCAGAAAGTAGACTCTTCAGCGGTAAGGGTCTCATCTTAGGTGGCAGTCATTCTCCAAATTATAATCTGTATAATTCGCTTGTTGGTGACCTAAGTGCCATCCTCATAGAGAATATTAATCCACTCGTAAATCTATGTCGCGTACCTAAGAAAAGTACTGCCCTACTGAGTGACTTTGAGGTAAAACGCGACCGAATTGCACACGAAACACTGAACCAAAATATCACTAATATATCAGGCGTTCCATCGTGGATGCTATCTGTATTGGTACGTGTGATGGAGCTGAGTGGTAAGAAACATATAGAGGAGGTATGGCCTAATTTAGAGGTATTCTTCCATGGTGGTATTGCTTTCACGCCTTATCGTGAACAATATGAACAGCTCATTACCAAGCAGGACATGAACTATATGGAGACTTACAACGCTTCTGAGGGCTTCTTCGGTATACAAGACGACCCAACAGACAGTAGTATGTCGCTTATGCTCGACTATGGAGTGTTCTACGAGTTCTTACCTATGGACGAGTTTGAGAGCGAACATCCAAATATCGTTCCATTGTCAGGTGTGGAGATAGGACGCAACTATGCAATGCTTATCAGTACTGCCTGCGGCCTTTGGAGATATGAGATCGGAGACACAGTGCAGTTCACTTCGACCAATCCTTATAAGTTTGTTATCACTGGTAGAACCAAGTATTTCATCAATGCCTTTGGTGAAGAACTTATCATGGACAATGCTGAGAAGGGACTTGAAGCAGCCTGCAAGGCTACTGGAGCGCAGATATCAGATTATACCGCAGCCCCAATGTATATGGATGCAAAGGCTAAATGCCGTCATCAGTGGCTCATCGAGTTTGCAAAGGACCCATCTTCACTTGAGGAGTTTGCTAAGGTTCTTGATGATAAACTACAGGAAGTTAACTCTGACTATGAGGCAAAACGCTTCCATAACATTACCCTTCAGCCACTTGAAATCATTGTTGCACGCAAAGACCTCTTCAATGACTGGCTCAAGATAAAGGGTAAACTCGGTGGTCAACACAAGATTCCACGACTTTCAAACAGCCGTAACAACTTAGAAGAATTGCTGAGTATGAACCAGTAAGGACGGAAGACGGTAAAAGAATAAACCACCTTTAAAGGATAAAAAAGTAAAAGGGTAAAAAAGTAAAACAGCGATATGAAGAAGATAAGACAAAGATATTGCCAAGGAGTAATGGGTGGAAAGGATGGCTTTTCAGCTAAGGTCAGCCATTGCCTTTCGGTGTTTTACCAACAACGTGCTTTACCATTCTACCTTTTTACCCTCTTAGTTGTTGTGCTTTCTTCTTGTGCCAAGATGGGACAACCTGACGGTGGATGGTACGATGAGACGCCACCAAGAGTGTTAGGTGCCTCCCCTACTGAACGAGCAACCGACGTAAATAGTAAGAAGGTGAATATCTATTTCAACGAGTTCATCAAGTTGGAGAACGCATCAGAGAAGGTTGTTGTCTCTCCCCCACAGATTGAAGCTCCTGAAATTAAGGCTACTGGTAAACGAATTACAGTAAGTTTACAAGACAAGTTACAGCCTAACACCACCTATACCATCGACTTCTCTGACGCTATCACAGATAACAACGAGGGTAACCCATTAGGAAACTACACCTATAGTTTCTCTACTGGCGACCATATCGATACACTCGAAGTAGCTGGTTATGTGTTAGAAGCTGAGAATTTAGAGCCTGTAAAGGGTATTCTCGTGGGCCTTTACAGCAATCAGAACGATACAGCTTTCCAGAAACAACCAATGCTTCGCGTCTCACGTACCGACAGTCGTGGTCATTTCAGCATACGAGGTGTTGCCAAGGGTGACTATCGTATCTATGCACTACAGGACATGGACGGCAACTATATGTACAATCAGAAGAGCGAGAAGTTGGCTTTCACGCCCGAAGTCATCATGCCATCATGGAAGCCAGATATACGACAAGACACGCTATGGATTGATTCCTTGCACATCAAGGATATCAAACAGGTGCCTTACACTCACTTCCTTCCAGACGATGTGGTGCTGAATTCCTTTACACCCACACAAACAGACCGCTACTTCCTCAAGTCTGAACGCAAGGAACCAAACCACTTTACGCTCTTTTTCAGTTATGGTGACGCCGACCTTCCACAGATAAAAGGACTCAATTTTAACGATAAAGATGCGTTTATAACAGAGCCAAGTCTGAACCAAGATACGATTATCTACTGGCTGCGTGACACTGTCCTCGTCAACCAAGACACACTGCGAATGCAGATGCTTTATAACATGACGGACAGTGCAGGTAAGCTTGTCCCTAAGACAGATACGTTAGAGATACTCTCAAAGGTGCCTTACGCGAAGCGTTTAAAGCGCCAGCAGGAGGAATACGACAAATGGGTTAAGAAACAAGAGAAGGCAAAAGAACGTGGAAAAGCGTTTGAAACGACAATGCCTGTCACACCTTTGGAGGTCAGATATAATGTTCCTTCGCAAATGGATCCTGACCAAAACCCAACATTCGAACTCCCCACCCCAATTGCAAAGACGGATACGTCCAAGATACATCTTTACGAAAAGATAGACTCCTTATGGTATCGAGCGAAGTATAATTTCGGTGCTGAACCTGGAAAACCGCGCTCTTTGAAGTTAGTAAGTGCATGGGACCCAGGACATGAATACAGTGTTGAGGTTGATTCTGCAGCCTTTACAGACATCTATGGTAAGGTTTCTGCAAAGTATAAGCAGGGCGTTCGTATCCCATCAATTGACGAGTATGGTACGCTAATAATGACCTTACAGAACATGGAAGGTAAGAACTGCTTGTTGCAGTTGCTCAACGAAAGCGACAAACCAGTGAAAGAGGCGTACGCAAAGAACAACCAGGCAACCTTCCATTACATCAAGCCAGGCAACTACTATCTACGCCTTATCGTCGATGATAACGACAACGGAAAATGGGATACGGGTGATTATGCAACCCAACGACAGCCCGAAGCCGTTTATTATTACCCGAAGGCTATCGAGTGTAAGGCTAAGCGTGATGTACAGGGAACGTGGAATCCACGTCTACTCCCACTCTACAAGCAGAAGCCTGCAGCTATAACAAAGCAGAAGGCTGATGCGCAACGCAAGATAAAGAGACGCAATGCCGAACGTGCTCGCAGTCTTGATATCTCACTACCTGACGAACTTCTCAACTCGGGCCAGTAGAAACAAAGGAAACGAAAGAACAGGTTTAGTAAAACCTATCCATACGACAAGCACCCTCATCTATCCCCTATCATCTTAAAGATAGGATTGACGAGGGTGTTTTTATTATATCAATTCCGTAATAGATAACGCTCCGCACCATTGGTGCGAACCATCAGCACCATTGGTGCGGACCGTCAACACGACATGTGCTGAGCATCAAAACATCGGTTGAAAATGGGAAGAAAGAATCTTCTAAAGGCTTATTAAGACTACTTTTTAACCAATACAGCTTACTATCTATTAAGATACTGAAATACCAGAAATCAATGCTAAGATACGTCCCAAACGGCTGTTACAATAACCATAAAGCAGCTTATAGACCAAGAAAGAGCCATAAACGCCTATCAGAAAAGCAAGGATAATATAAACGACATTATCAAAATGAGTAAAGCGCATAAGTATTTGTAAACTCAATGCTTGAAAGATTCCATGATAAAGATAGATAGTATAAGAAGCAGGAGAGAGGTGATTGAAGAAATGAAGCTCATATTTTGCGTATAAGCGTGCCAAAGCAACAGACATAAGAATACTATCCATAACAAGAAATAAACCCGCTATAGAGAATGAATTTGCCTTATATCAAAAGATTGGATTACGTCCTACCTCTGCCTTCATAACCTCTATTAATTAACCACTGCAACCTTACAAACAGTGCCATTATCACCGTTTTCGTCAGCTGTTTGCACCATATAAACACCCGATGCAACACGTTTTCCATTCTTATCCTTGCCATCCCAGACGAAAGAACCACCATTACTGGTACCTTCTGCGACAAGAACTCCATTCGTGGTTACAATCTTTACATCTACATTCTGCGACAAACCAACAATCGTGATTGGACCTGTATAACCTGGTTTTACTGGGTTAGGATAGGCGTATGTGGTCTCATCATTAGGTGAATCTACAGCCTTTGTAGCATCACTCATATAGGAACAGAGACCATTATCAGTAGCAAAGAACACCTCTCCAGTGGCATCATTGATTGAAATAGACTGAATATTATTAGACAGCAGATGACTATTTGTAGTCGTAAAATGCTGCAACTGTGTCATATTATCTGCACTAATGAGGTAGACACCAGTACCTTTCGTACCAAACCACTTACGTCCTCCGCCATCAACCGATATTGCAGTAATATCAAGACCAGCGAGAAGATAGTCTGCAAGATTGGTTCCATCGTTACGCGGAACCTTAACTTGTACAAAGCGATAGTTATCCTGTTCGTTCATTTGAGATCGCTGAAGAAGCATCGGACCAGCCGTTGTTCCCACCCAAATATTATGGTCTAAGTCTTCTGCCCAGCAGTGAACAGCTGTAATATCTACGTTAGAACCATCCTCATTCACAAAGCGAGTATAGGCTTTGAGCTTATCATTCTTAGGGTCATAAGAGAAGAGTCCTGGCTGTATCCAGTAATCATTGCAAAACCAAAGGAGGTTACGACTGTCCAAACGCATCTGTGATAAGCCTGAGAGTCCTACACCATCTTTCATCAGTTCAGGCTTACTGAAGGATGTCATCTGCCCATCCTTCGACAAACGAATTAGGTTTTCTTTCTTCGTTTGGTTATTGAGTACCCATAGATTACCCTCTCTATCGTAAGCCAATCCGTAGACAAGTACATAATCATTACCCAGTTCTCTACCTCTGTCTATGGCTCCTTGAAGGATGCTATTATCCTTGTTATAGAAAGCTACCATCTTACCAGACATAAACTCATAGAGGCCTGTTCGTGCTCCTACATACACATGATTGCTATTGCGAGGGTCTATTGCTACCGCCTTTGTTCCTATATAAGGATAACCTGTACGAGTAGAAAGATTGTCCTCAAAGAAGTCCCAATCATCACCCTGTAACACCTGTACAATACCCGGATTCTCCCAGTTATTAACGGTCGGATTGTAGATACCTCCAGTACCATAAAGACGGTTATTAAGGAAGGTAGTCCATACAAAGGTGTTGCGTTTTGGACCGCCAGGATTAAGTACTTTTGCCTGTGCCAATAGTGCTGCATCAGCTGTTCTTGGACGCTCTACATAAGTTCCTACGTTCGTCCAGTTATTTCTATCGAGGAGATTAGCAGACAAGGCAGCACGATATAGTCCGTTACTTTGGCTGGCAGCATAGATATAACCGCCCTCAATATAGCTGTAATTGACAGGGAAGGAGAGGTTATAACTGTCGCTTATTTCTGCTTTAGCAACATTGAGTTTGACAAGTCCAAAACCTGTAGAGAGATAACAATAGACGCCAGACATATCAATACCATTGACGGTTTTGTCTGCCATTGTTGTCTTTAGATAGTAATCCGGCACATTTGTTACATTACCTCTATCGTCTAATAGGTCGATATTATTATTCGAATAGATAATAACCAACCGACGAGCTGTCTTATTCCATGCGATGAAACGGATATCCGTATCGCTCAAACCATTGACTTTATCGTAGGTCTTTATACTCTGATCGTTCTTGTTATAAGTATAAAGGCTATTGGAAGCAAGCACATACAACTTGTTACTTCCTTCTTCAACCCACTGTACATCACTGTAAGCAAGATAATTCTTCCATGTTCCTACACCACCAGCAAGGGCAGTTACAACAAGAGAAAAGAATAGAAAAAGCGATAGGAAATATCTTTTTATTGTCATATAGCGTTCTTTGTGTAATGTAAATAATACAACAGTTTATAGATATTAAACCAAAAAACGTTCGGTTTATTGCCTAAGAGGCAATTCTTTATAGGCTCATTAAATAGCTTATAAGCTGTTACAAAAAGTGGAGAGAGGTGTAAACGCTCAATCTGTTCGGCTTTATCAAGCAAACGAGAGTAGCCTTTCAGCTCCTTTCTGAAGGCAAATAGCGTGCGCAAAGCTTCTTCTGTCTTAGCAAGATAGCTTGCGTTATCCTCAAAATCACAGAAGAGTACGGGGTTTTCTATATGCTTTATTGCCACTTGTTGCTGCTGGAACCGTTTGCCTAAGAGTACATCTTCATAGCCATAATGGCTGATGTTCTCATCATAAGGCTTCTCACCTAAGACCGAACGGCGTACAAGTAGATTTGTTGCTAAATGCTGATAAGGCTGACTTTGACGGCTCTCAACGGTATTAATTGCTTCACATTGTCGCTCATAATGGTATCTAAGGTTGCCTTTCCATTGGTCAGGATTACCCCCTATGGCTATTCCTCCAACTACAACATCTCCCTCTGTCTGCAGATAGTTGCGAATGAAGGAAGGGTTATTCAACGACAAATCGCCATCAATAAAGAGCAGCCTATCACCCTTAGCCTGCGACACAAGGAAGTTGCGAATAGCCGAACGCCCCACGTTCTTCTCCCTGATAATATAGCGAACATGGGGTAGGTTCTCTATCGTTCGGTTCTCTTCTACGAGGCAGTGCCTCGTAGCACGGGACCTAACAGCAGCAGAAGAGCAGGGTAGGAGAGGGCTGGCATCTATGCTATCAGGGGGTGATAACACGCTATCGGAGCTTGACAAAGAGCCATCATCAGCCACAATGATTTCAAAGTCTGCCTTACATTCCACGCACTGCCGCTGTAACTCTGTCACCAAAGCTACACAATTACAGTTATAAACAGGGAGAAGAATAGACAACATAGCAGATATTAAATAGTTATATTCCTAATGTCAAACAAATAACACATAGGCTACTTAGCTTCGAATCAGGGCTTGTCAAGCTAACAAAAGCAGCCCTTTTCAGCCGTTATATCAGCCTATAAGCAGAATAAAGAAACTGCCTTCCTCAAATTATTTTCATGAAAATAAATTCTTTTTTACGTGAAAAGAAATATTTTTTTACGTGAGAAGAAATATTTATTTTCATGAAAATAATTCGGAAAAGGGTATTTATCGAAGTCTAAAAGGGGGCTTTTATGGTTTTACGTTGTTAGCTCTTTCCTTCTTAAAAAGCCTCTTTAGCCTTTTTATTCTTTTACCCTTTCAGCCTTCCTAAGTATTCCGCCAACTTCTTTACAGCCCTTGCACGATGAGAAATCTGGTTCTTTATCTCCTCACCCAACTCTGCAAAGCTCTTGTCATAACCCTCTGGAATGAAGATAGGGTCGTACCCGAAGCCCTCCTTACCATGCTTCTCAGTAGCGATTCTACCCTTTACCTTACCCTCAAACTGGTGTTCTACACCATCAATGATAAGCGAGATAATAGTGCGAAAACAGGCTTTACGATTGTCCTTCCCTTCTAAGTTTGCCAACAGCTTACGCATATTTGCCTCGCTATCGTGGTCGGTTCCCTCTGCATAACGAGCTGAATGTACACCGGGTTCACCACCGAGCGCCTCCACTTCAAGTCCTGTGTCGTCAGCAAAACAGTTCTGACCATAGTGTTCAACGACGTAAGAAGACTTCTGACGTGCATTCTCCTCCAGTGTAGCTCCAGTCTCAGGGATATCCTCATGACAGCCTATTTCAGCCAAGGAGACGATTTCAAAGTCCTTTCCAAGGATGTCCTTAATCTCCTCGAGCTTGTGTTTATTATTCGTTGCAAATACTATTTTCATCTTCGTAAATCCTTTCCTTACTATGAAAAAACTATGTTATCACATCAAGCCCCTTGTCAACACAACAGGGACCCACCACTCATGTGCTCGCAAAAGATTACAACCATTGGACACACGAGTCATGTGTCCCTGTGGTATAGTATGTGGAACACAGCCCTTCTGCTTATTTATTTCTTTTCATTCGCAGGCTTTTTCATGGCTTCAGCCAACTTCTTTTCCTGCTTTTTCATTTCCTTTTTAGCCTTAATCTTTATCTGATCGAATCCTTCACCATAGACACCGATAACCGAACTCTGGCTTACAAAGGCGGTTGGGTCAACCATCTTGATGATACGGAAGATAGTTTTACTCTCGTTACGCTTTGCCAACAAGCAGATAACCTTCATATCATTGCCAGTGTACCAACCATGTCCGTCAAGGATAGTCAGCGCATGCTCGGTCTCCTCAACAATTGCTTTGGCTATTTCCTCATGTTTCCAAGAGAAGATCATGAACTGTACTGACTCGCGCCTCATATTCATCACGTGGTCTAACATAAAACACTCGATGAACATCGTACAGTAACCAAAGACCATCTTATGCAAGCGTTCCATGACATCACCAAACTGAGGGAAGAATAAACAGCTACCCACAATCAAGATGTCAACGCCCATTAAGACCTGTCCTAACGAGATATCATGATACTTATTGACACAGGCAGCAATGATATCCGTACCACCCGTACTTCCATTATTTAGGAAGACGATTGCCAATCCCGTACCCGTAAGACTACAACCTATTATCAATGACATAAAAGCCTGTCCCTCACCAAGCATCTTGACAAAGTGCCCTGTGGCATCTTTCGGCATCAAGTCCTGTGCAAAAATCAATAGGAAATAAAGGGCAAAGATAGCATAAATGGTCTTCATCAGGAACTTAAAGCCCAATATCTTCAGAGCAACTATCAACAAAGAGATGTTGATAATCATGTAAGTATTCTGAATCTTAAAACCCGTAGCATAGTAGATTACGGCAGACATACCCGTCACTCCACCCGTTACAATCTCATAAGGCATTAGAAAAACTGTAAAGGCAGCAGCGTAAATAATTAAGCCAATGGTCAAGAAAAAGTAATCTTTGGCTTCGGATCGGATGAGTTGTTGATCAATGGTCATAGGCTCATAGAATGGTTAAGACGAAGAGGCTGTATCAAAACACGACTGTAGTGGATACTAACATACGGACTTCATTTCCGTTGGCGATTACCGCTGTTAGAGAAACAAACCTGCAACCCTGTTTCCATACAGCCTCTTCTATGGTTTATTGAATAGTTATTTGCAAACGATATTGATAATCTTCTTCGGCACAACGATGATCTTTACGATTGTCTTACCGTCGATATAGTGCTGGCTTCGTTCGTCTTCTAAAGCCTTCTTCTCAATATCTTCCTTCGTTGCATCAGCTGGGAAAGTCATCTGGAAACGTGCCTTACCATTGAAAGATACAGTCAGCTGAACCTCATTCTCTACGAGATAAGACTCGTCCCATGCTGGCCATTCAGCATCGAAGACACTCTTTGTCTCACCACCCAACTGCTCCCACAGTTCTTCTGCCATGTGAGGTGCGAATGGAGCAATGACGATAACCATCTTCTTCAATAGTTCACGGTTAGCACACTTCTGCTGTCCGAGTTCGTTGACGCAAATCATAAACGCAGAAACAGCTGTGTTGTAAGAGAACTGCTCAATATCTCCTGTCACCTTCTTGATAAGCTTATGAACGCTCTTCAATGAATCCTTTGAAGGCTCATCATCGTTGAGTTCCTGCTGATAAAGCTTCCAGAACTTCTTCAAGAAACGGAAACAACCATCGATACCGTTCGTATCCCAAGGCTTACTTGCCTCTACAGGACCGAGGAACATTTCGTAAAGACGGAGTGTGTCTGCGCCATACTGCTCAACAATCACATCTGGATTGACAACGTTGAACATTGACTTAGACATCTTCTCTACCGCCCAACCGCATTTATAGGTGGCGGGTGTTGGGTGTTGGGTGTTGATGAAATCTGATGATGATGTGCCATCTTCGAAGATGAATTCAGCATTGTTATACTCTGGACGCCATGCCTTGAAAGCCTCAACATCCAATACATCAGCGTGAACAATATTCACATCAACATGGATAGGAGTTGTTTCATACTTGTCTTTCTGGCCTAAGCTGACAAATACTGGTGCCTTTGAGTGGTCGTCAGAGTTGATACGATAAACGAAGTTAGAGCGTCCTTGGATCATTCCTTGGTTCACCAACTTCTCGAAAGGCTCCTCCTTACAGCTGCAACCACAGTCAAAGAGGAACTTATTCCAGAAACGACTGTAAATCAAGTGACCTGTTGCATGTTCGGTACCACCAACATAAAGGTCTACATTCTGCCAATACTCGTCTGCCTTTTTGCCCACTAATGCTTCGTCATTGTGTGGGTCCATATAGCGAAGATAGTATGCTGAGCTACCAGCAAAGCCCGGCATCGTATTCAACTCCAATGGGAATACAGTCTTATCGTCAACCAATGCCTTCTCTACAACCTTACGCTCAGCCTCGTTCCAAGCCCAAACCTTTGCACGACCCAATGGTGGTTCGCCGCTTTCTGTTGGTTCATACTTGTCAATTTCAGGCAATTCGAGAGGTAAACACTCCTCTGGTATCATGTAAGGCATTCCCTGCTTGTAATAGACTGGGAATGGTTCACCCCAGTAACGCTGGCGTGAGAAGATAGCATCACGCAGACGATAGTTCACCTTCACACGACCGATACCCTTCTCAGTAACAAACTGCTTGGTCTTGGCAATAGCCTCCTTCACCGTAAGACCATTGAGAGAGAAACCGTCCATGCTCTCTTTTCCTGCAGCAGGAGAGTTGGTTACGATTCCTTCCTTTGCATCAAAGCTCTCTTCAGAGACGTCAGCACCCTCTATCAATGGGATGATTGGGAGGTTGAAATGCTTTGCAAAGGCATAGTCACGACTGTCATGAGCAGGCACAGCCATAATCGCTCCTGTTCCATATCCAGCCAAAACATACTCTGAAATCCAAATAGGAATCTGTTCACCAGTGAATGGATTGATACCGTATGAGCCTGAAAAGACACCTGTCACCTTGCGGTCAGACATGCGTTCCAGCTCTGTGCGCTTCTTTACATACGCCAAATACTCCTCTACCTCAGCCTTCTGAGCCTCTGAAGTAAGTTCTGCAACGAGTTCTGACTCTGGTGCCAATACCATGAAGCTAACACCGAACATCGTATCAGCACGCGTGGTAAAGATAGTGAAATGACCCTCTTTCTGACCTCCATCTGCTACTGGAGTCTGGTACTTGAATTCAACTTCTGTACCCTCAGAACGGCCAATCCAGTTCTTCTGTGTCTCCTTGATAGAGTCAGACCAGTTAACTGTCTCCAATCCATCAAGCAATCGCTGTGAATAAGCTGACACACGAAGACACCACTGCTTCATCAACTTCTGTACGACAGGATAGCCTCCACGCTCGCTCACACCATTGACAACCTCGTCATTAGCAAGCACTGTTCCGAGTCCCGGACACCAGTTTACCATCGTCTCACCGAGGTAAGCAATACGATAGTTCATGAGCTTCTCCTGCTGTTCCTGCTCGTCCATGCTCGACCAGTCACGTGCCGAGAAAATCAGTTCCTCGCCCTGTGCGACATTAAGATTCAGTGTTCCTTCTTCCTCAAAGTGGCGAACAAGGTCCTTGATAGGCATTGCCTTCTGCAGTGTATAGTCATAATAAGACTCGAACATACGCTCGAAAGCCCACTGTGTCCAGTGATAATAACGTGGGTCACAGGTGCGTACCTCACGGTCCCAGTCGAAACTGAAACCTATCTTATCCAACTGCTCACGATAACGAGCAATGTTTGTATCGGTTGTCAGCTGTGGATGCTGACCCGTCTGAATGGCATACTGCTCAGCAGGAAGTCCGTAAGCATCATATCCCATAGGGTTCAACACGTTGAAACCCTTCAGTCGCTTATAGCGTGCATAGATGTCACTTGCAATATAACCCAATGGGTGTCCAACGTGCAATCCGGCTCCTGATGGATAAGGGAACATATTAAGTACATAGAACTTCTGCTTGTTCTCGTCCTCAACAACTTTGTAGGTCTTATTCTCAACCCACTTCTGTTGCCATTTCTTCTCAATGTCAATGAAGTTGTATTCCATTCTTATTTTCTATTATAACTAATGTGCAAATTTACAAAAAGTTTCCGTAAAACACTTCGTTTCGTTGGGAATTATAGAACGAAAAAATATAATATTCCTTGTTTACTTAGGGCAGAATAAGTCCTTTATAACAATAAACTGCTCTTATCTTAACTGCATATTGCATGCCTTTCACTCTTCCGCACCACACGTGCGAAGCGTTCGCACCATTGGTGCGGAGCCTCAACACCACTTGTGTTAAGCCTCGATACGCCAGTAGTTAAGGGCTGGATTAGGGGAGATTGCTGTTAAATTAAACCATTGGTAAGGCTTTATTGACATACAGATAAAGAAAAAGTATTATCAAAACCCTATTAATCAATACATTAAAAGAGGATTCATTCCGTTTAACAATCTGCTTTCTAACCGAACACTATGAGCATTTCTGCATTGTAATTTTCTTGCATATTAATAAAGAAAAAAGCACTAAAAAGGATTAAAATATGGGACATAAGGACAAGAATGCAAAAATACTTTTGAAATAAATTGCAACTTATTAAGAAAAAACATATATTTGCATCATATTGATAACTATAAACTTAATGCTTTGAATATGTGGAATAAATTAATACTATTACTCACTGCTTGCATCTCTGCAACAGCCCTATCAGCCCAGAACACAACTAAAACAGACTCAACAAAGACACAGAAGTTGGAGGAAGTCGTCGTAGCACAAAGGCGCCAGCTTATCAAGAATGATATTGACAAGCTAACGTATGACGTGCAGCATGACAAGACTGCACAGACGAAGACGACCTTAGAAATACTCAAGAAAATACCCCTTGTCACCGTTGACGGACAAGAAAACATCAGAGTTCAAGGCTCTACAAGTTTTAAGGTGTATAGGAACGGACATCCTGACCCAAGTCTTTCAGGGCAGAACCTTAAGGATATTCTCAAGGCAATACCTGCTTCTACGATCAAAAGGATTGAGGTTATCACTGATCCCGGTGCCAAGTATGATGCTGAAGGGACTACGGCTATCCTCAACATCGTCATGATGAGCAATACTAAACTACAAGGAATATCAGGCAATGTAAACTCTGATGTCGACACTCACGGCTCTACAAGGCTTGGTACTTATCTAACAACAAAGGTGGGAAAGCTCACGACAACCATCAATTATAACTACATGAACCAAAGCAGAAAACAAACAGAGAACAATAGAGAGGAGGTTTACAACTACGTAAAGACAGGCGAACAAAAACGTGAATATGGGACTAACAGCACTGCAGCAACAATACATTTCGGTGATATCAGTGCCAGTTACGAGATTGACTCACTCAACTTGCTGACCGCATCGACCAATTTTCTTGGCTATAAAGCCGATGCCAACGCACAAAACACAAATGAACGATGGGATAAGAACAATCAGTTGATTTACAAATTCGACAACAATATGACTACTCCGGGCTATTCTCATCTTAATATTGGAGGACGTTTGGATTATCAACATAAGACTCATTTAGATGGAGAAATCCTAACGCTTTCTTATATGTTGGCAGTTACACGACCACACACCATCTTCCGTCAGATGTATAACAACATGGTTAACTTCCCTGTCAACTATACAAGTTACGACCAGAACACCCGTGAACGCTTCACAGAACATACTTTCCAAATTGACTATGTACGCCCCTTTGGAAAACACCATAAGATAGAAAGTGGAACGAAATATATCCTTCGTTACAACAATAGTACGTCATTAATGGACTATCAAGGGACTACCCCTGACATGGAAAGTAAGTTCAAGCATAACGCACAAGTGGCTGCTGCCTACCTCTCATATATCTTCACCGCTGGTAAATGGGCTGCTCGCGCAGGTTTGAGATATGAGTTTACTCGCATGAAAGCGTCCTATCCCGATGGTAGTAACCCTGATTACCATACTAATCTCAATGACTGGGTACCATCAGCAAGCCTACAATACAAGATTAGTGATAGTCAAACACTGAAGTTTAGCTATAATACCAGCATCAACAGACCCGGCATCGGCTATCTCAATCCAGCCATCATTAGCACACCAACAGCAGTCTCTTTCGGTAATGCAAACTTAGGAAGCAGTCGCAATCAAAAGCTACAACTTGTGTATATGTTGGTTACTTCAAAACTTACTTTGCAATTAAGTCCCTATTATTCATTTACCAACAATGGTATAGGTCGTATCTTGTATGAACAAAATCGTAAAGATGTTTCTACCTTTCAGAACATTTTGAAAAGTAAAATATTTGGTATTTCATCCTACACAGAATGGACTCCTTTCACTGGAACATCGTTTATACTCAACGCTTCCATGCGATATGCCCGAATCACCTTGCCCACACCTTCTACCAAGAACAGCGGCTGCGGTGGTGGTATCTACTTTAATTGGGTGCAGGAAATACCTTGGGAATTAACATTGACAACCAGTATTGGAGGTGAATATGGTAATAGGATTTACAATCCGTATGCCATTAAAGGACGTTGGTTCTACTATAATTTTTCACTGACTCGTCGCTTTCTTAAAGACAAGCTGACAGTATCTTTATCAGCTAATTCTCCTTTCAGCAAAAATAGAGAAACTATCTCTCGTATTGTTCAAGGTGATTATACTGGTTATGAACGCTCTGTTATGTACCCTCGATACTTTAACATCGGATTTTCATGGAGCTTTGGTAAGTTAAAGGCAAGTGTCAAGAAGGCTGTACGAAGCATTAAAAATGATGACTTAGTGGGTGGAGAAAAGAAGTAGAAACAGGTCGTTAGGACTGCATACACAGCAACTTAACGCACCTATTTTAGGTTCTTCCGTTAAATGTGTGGATACTTTTCCTATTGCTTTAACGGAAGAATCGAAGTTACTCATTAAATAAAAACCATGGCTAAGACAGTCAACTTTCTGTCCTCTTATCATCCTCTGACATTGAAAATCATTTCTTTTTAGACTTCGAAAATATGTAGATAAAAGTTTGAAAAATCATTACATAATTTCAAAGAAAACATCTATAACTAACGGTAAAAACACATATAAGAAGCAGGTTTGCAATCAACAGAGAATCAATTAGTTACCAAATGGCAAAATAAAAGGTGCTTAATTGGACTTTAAAAGGGCGTTAGTAAGGGTCTTAAAGGGCACCTTTTGCAAGCCAAAAGGGCGTCTTTTAGAAGCTAAAAGAGCATGTATTCAAAATTATGATGTGAAAAATTATGACAAAGTAACAGGCTATTAGCCCTATTGGGCTTATTAGCCTAATTAGGCTAATTAGGCTAATAGGGAATACATCTATTGTAGAAGACAGATAGTCATCACTTGTCAACTCGTCAATCCGTTAACTCATTAACTTTCTGCCACTATCTTTTGCCATTATAATAAAAAAGGAGTATCTTTGCGAAAGACAAATATAGATACCCTTTAGACAAGTATTTCTCCTCCTTCTCTACTCGAAAGAGAGGAGCAAGAGTGGATATTTTACGCTTATGGCAACACATCCTTTATGGTCTGACGACTACTGGCTACTACTCCTACAGCTTTATCTTAAAAAGCCAGAGGGAATGAAACCGATGTATTCACGTGCGTTGGTAGACCTCAGTTTGGAACTACACATACCACCAAAGAACCTCTATGAACAGCTTTTTAAGTTGCGACATCGTGATATGCCCATCATTAATCTGATTTGGGAGACGTATGGAGAGAACACAAGAAAGCTCAACAAAGACGTAAAGAAACTGCGTTCGATGAAGGGGTTTGGGCAACCTAAGAAGTTCTATGATGGTGTGAAGGTGCGCGAAACCTTTGAACATGACTTCCTACCAGTGGAAGGGGGGGCTACAGAGCTGAAGCCTTTTATGCTTATTATGATTCTCGATCTCTATTTCCGTCTTACTCCTATTACAATGGCAGCGGAGACACCTGAGGTGATAGACCTTGCTAAACTGATGAAGATAAAACCACAAATGATTGTAGAGGTAATGGATGTGTTCCAACTCTGCGACCCCTATCTGAACCGTGACGACCTTCTGATATCGCCCTTATTAATGCCCTGTCAGGAGGTATGGAACCGTTATGGAAATGATAACCCAGAGAAACTTTCTGCCTTAGCAGCACAATTAAAGGAATATTTCACTTGATTATACTTGTTTTTTTAGTACTTTTGTAGCACAATTCAGGTAAACAATGGCACAGGAACAAGTACAGATTCAGACCCAGAAACAGCAACAAGTGCAGCGTCTCTCACAACAGCAGATGCTGCAAGTAAAGTTGTTGGAGATGCCACTGACAGAATTAGAGGAAAGTGTTAATGCTGAACTCGATGATAATCCTGCCTTAGAAGCAGGAGGGGAGGAGACTGATAGCATTGACGACAACGATACTGTAGAGCATTCAGAAGACGATGATTTCGACACACTTCAGGAACGAGAAGAACGACAAGATGCGCTCGACTCGGCATTGGAGCGTATGCGTTCGGATGATGATCTTCCTACATACGATTCAAGACAGCAACGAAATAATGCTGAATATGAGGAGATTGTGTATGGAGACACAACTTCCTTCATTGATAAACTCAATGAGCAGGTGGGAGAAAGAGAGCTTACTGAAAGGCAGAAGAGTATCTTGGAGTATCTTATCGGTAGTCTTGATGATGACGGACTCTTACGAAAAGACCTCGATAGTATCAGCGATGAGTTAGCTATCTACTATGGGATTGACGCGTCAACTAAGGAATTAGAGGAGGTACTGAAGATTCTGCAGGACTTTGACCCAGCTGGTATCGGTGCAAGAGACTTGCAAGAATGTCTCTTGTTGCAGATAGATCGTAAGGTTGAGAACGGTGAGTGGGAGAAAGATAGTCATCTGTATAAATACATCTACAATATCCTTTCGCATCATTTCGACGCTTTCAAAAAGAAGCATTGGGATAAGATTCAAAGCGCATTGTCGCTGTCTGACCTTCAAGTAGAGGCACTTCAGCGTGAGATTCGTAAGTTGAATCCGAAGCCGGGGTCGTCAATGGGTGAGACACAAGGACGTAACCTGCAACAGATAACACCTGACTTTATCATTGACACAGAGGATGATGGTACGGTTACTTTCAGCTTAAACCACGGCAATCTACCAGAGTTGCACGTTTCGCAGACCTTCAACGATATGATGGAGACCTATCGAAACAACAAAGCTAATATGAATCGACAGGAGAAGGAGGCGTTGCTTTATGCCAAAGAGAAGGTGGAAAAGGCACAAGGATTTATCGAAGCGGTAAAGCAAAGACGTCATACGCTGCAGGTGACGATGAAGGCTATCATCGATATTCAGCGGAAATTCTTCCAAGACGGAGATGAGGCTGACCTCAAACCAATGATTCTTAAAGACATTGCCGACCGTACAGGATTAGACATCTCTACCATATCACGTGTGAGCAACATCAAGTATGCACAGACACGTTGGGGTACTTTCCCTCTGCGTTTCTTCTTCACTGATAGCTATACAACGGAAGATGGCGAGGAAATGTCTACTCGTAAAATCAAGTTGGCACTCAAAGAAGTAATCGACAAAGAGGACAAACGCAAGCCTCTCAGCGATGATGCGCTTGCTAAAGTGATGAAAGAAAAGGGCTTCCCAATAGCCCGTCGCACTGTTGCCAAGTACCGCGAACAACTCGGTTTGCCTGTGGCAAGACTGAGGAAGGAGTGATGTAATTAGGTGTTGGATGTTAGGTGTTAGGTGTTAAAGTATGAACGAAAAGAACATTATATTAACAGCAAGGGTTGTGAGTATGGTTCTCACACCATTCTATTTACCCGTTGTGGGCATATTAGCTATCTTTACTTTTAGCTATCTTAGTATGTTCCCATGGCAGGCAAAGCTGTCGTATGTCTTTTTGGTTTACGCTTTTACAGTACTTATCCCTACCTTACTCATCCACCTTTACCGCCAATACCACGGCTGGACATTGATTCAGTTAGGGCAACGAGAGCGAAGAATGGTTCCTTACGTGATTTCTATTCTTTGCTACTTCACGTGCTTTTATATCATGAACATCCTACACCTGCCTCACATGCTGACGTCTATACTTATGGTAGCATTGATCATTCAGATTCTATGTGCTATCATCAACGTATGGTGGAAGATATCAACACATACGGCAGCTATAGGTGGTGTGACAGGCTCTTTGATAGCCTTTTCACTGCTATTCAACTTCAATCCGATGTGGTGGCTTTGTCTTACGCTCATCGTTTCGGGCTTTGTAGGTAGCAGTAGAATGATTCTCAGGCAACATTCATTGGAGCAAGTGGCATCGGGTTTCTTCTTAGGAATCATCTGTTCATTCATTACAATCATCGTTGTATAGAATCAATAGCAGTAGAAAAGTCCACTGATTGCCAAAGAATAAAGAATAAACTGACAGGAAATTACATCTGTCTTAAGAATAAATACACATAAAACAAACAAAGAAAATAAACTTAATACATAAAGAATATGAAGCCATTAGTTAGTATTATCATGGGTTCAACAAGCGATTTACCCGTAATGGAAAAAGCTTGTAAGTGGTTGGAAGAGCAAGAGATTCCTTTTGAAGTGAATGCACTCTCAGCTCATCGTACACCTGACGCAGTAGAGACTTTTGCCAAAGAAGCAAAAGGTCGTGGAGTAAAAGTTATCATTGCTGCGGCTGGTATGGCTGCTGCTCTACCCGGTGTTATCGCTGCTTCAACACCACTTCCAGTCATTGGCGTGCCAATTAAGGGTATGCTCGATGGTCTTGATGCCTTACTTTCTATCGTTCAGATGCCTCCTGGCATTCCAGTTGCTACTGTTGGCGTTAATGGAGCACAGAATGCTGCCATCCTTGCAGCTGAGATGATAGCACTCGGTGATGAGGCTATTGCAAAGAAGATTGACAACTGGAAGGCTTCATTAGGTCAGAAAATAGAGAAGGCTAACAAGGAGTTAGCTGAGCTAAAGGATTATAAGTTTAAGTGCTAAGACCATCCCTAACCCCTCAAAAAGGTGGAGTAACAATGGGAAACAATTAGGGTAAAGGTCGTTACCACTTATTACCTCTTACTATAACCCCTCTCTCAGAGGGGCGTAGGGAGGTTGTTCATCATCCCAAAAGGGCTTGGGGAGGTACCCCATTATCCAAATAGAACATGATAGATTTATTCAACTTTGAAAGAAGGAAAACCTCTGTCACGCATGTTGGTGCACTCAACATTGGTGGAGAGAACCCTGTACGCGTACAATCAATGACAACGACTTCTACGGATGATACCGAAGGAAGTGTTGCACAAGCTAAGCGTATCATTGATGCAGGAGGAGAACTTGTACGCCTCACAACGCAGGGAAAGCGCGAAGCAGAGAACTTAAAGAATATCAATGCACAACTACGTGCAGACAATTATATGGCTCCGCTCTGTGCGGATGTTCACTTTAATGCGAATGTAGCAGACGTTGCTGCACTCTATGCAGAGAAGGTTCGTATCAATCCGGGTAACTATGTCGACCCTGCTCGTACGTTCAAAAAGCTGGAGTATACCGATGAGGAATATGCGCAAGAGCTACAGAAGATTGAGGACAGACTGATTCCTTTCATCAATATATGTAAGGAGAACCATACCGCTGTACGTATTGGTGTCAACCATGGTAGCCTCTCTGACCGTATTCGTAACCGTTATGGCGATACACCAGAAGGTATTGTAGAGAGCTGTATGGAGTTCCTCCGCATCTTCCGTAAGTATGACTTCCATGACATTGTCATCTCTATCAAATCCTCAAACACGGTTGTTATGGTTCGTTCCGTACGCCTTCTTGTGGCTGAGATGGACAAGGAAGGTATGCACTATCCGCTCCACCTTGGTGTTACCGAGGCTGGTGAAGGTGAAGACGGACGTATTAAGAGTGCCGTAGGTATTGGTGCCTTACTCGCTGATGGTATCGGTGACACGATCCGTGTATCACTGAGTGAAGAGCCAGAGTGCGAGATTCCGGTGGCTAAACACCTTACATGGTATATCCGTCGACACGAGAAACATCATCTCATCCCTGCTGAACAGTATGATGGCTTTGATTATCTCCATCCTAACCGACGTGAGACAGTGGCTGCAGGCAATATCGGTGGCGAGAATGTTCCTGTTGTTATTGCCACTCGAAAGGCTGATCAAGCAACTGCCGAGGTGTCATCACCAGAGCTACCAAAGCCCGATTATATCTATGTACAGGGTGAATTACCTGAAAAAAGGGCAAAGAAACAGAAGTATATCCTTGATTATGACGCCTATATGAATCTTGCCAACAGTGGTAAGCAGTCCTTAGAGAACGTCTATCCTATCTTCCCTGTGACGGGAATGCCTTTCATCAGTGCGATAAACAGTGATGTTAAGTTCCTCGTCTTGAAGTTCGGTACACCTTCAGAGGAGTTCCTTGCTTGTCTGAAAGCACATCCAGAGGTGGTTGTGGTATGTATGACAAGCCATCAGAACCGCCTTGGCGACCAGCGTGCATTGGCGCATCAACTGATGATAGCAGGGGTAAAGAACCCTATCATCTTCGCCCAGATGTATCAGCATTCAACTACCGAAGAGAAGGAAGAGAGCAGTAACAGCCAACAGGCTGAGACAACTACGGCTAAAGAGAAGTTCCAATTGGAGGCTGCAGCAGATATGGGTGCACTCATGATGGACGGACTTACCGATGGTATTTGGCTGATGAACAATGGCAACCTCTCACAAGAGGATGTTGAGCAAACGGCTTTCGGTATTCTTCAAGCAGGTAGATTGCGCATGGTGAAGACTGAATACATCTCTTGCCCGGGCTGTGGACGTACGCTCTACGACCTTCGTACGACGATTGCCCGCATCAAAGAAGCTACCAAGGGAATGAAAGGACTGAAGGTAGGTATCATGGGCTGTATCGTGAATGGTCCCGGTGAGATGGCTGATGCAGACTATGGATACGTGGGTGCAGGTCCTAAGAAGGTGAGCCTATACCGCAAACAGGTATGCGTTGAGCACAATATCCCAGAGGAGGAAGCGGTCGAGCGATTGCTTGCCTTAATCAAGGCAGATCAGAATAAGGCTTAAATCGGCGATTAGGACTCAATAGATGTAATTCAACATCGGTGTCTTTCGTTATCATCTCAACGGCAGGAACGCCTCTTCTTTGTCGTTTCCTACTGTGCTCTTAATACTCCGCACGCGTGGTGTTCATGCTTAGCACCATTCGTGCGGACCGTGAGCACCAATGGTGCGGAGGGCTAACTCCCCTACAATAAATCATACTTTTGATAAGAGGAGAGGATAGATTTGGGGCTTAATGATTAGGGGTAAATAGCAAATAGAGTTTGGGTAATTAGGCATAAAAAGGCGATTAATCACCTTGAAAGAATGTACCAATTAGACTTATTTGCCTAACAAGCGAGACAATCTACCCTTATAAAGCACTGATTTACCGATAATTACATTTCTGTGTTAAAACAAGAAAAAGTAAAAATGTAGTATAGATTCTGCTTGCTTCTTTCCTTTTAAAAGACTATCTTTGCAGCATGAAGGTATTGGAGGATATAAAGAAGTATTGCCTGAGTCGCTATAACCTGTCCGTTCTTGGCGCACAGGTAGGCATTTATGCGCTCCTTGTATCTATCTGGTCATTGGTCATTATGCTGCTTGAGCACGATGTCAATGCCGCCAAGGAGTCCATGTGTGTCAATGCCTTCGTACTTTTCTTGTTACTGATTGTCTTCATGGCGAACTTCTATGTGCTGGTTCCTTATCTCTTTGAAGCAAAGAATAAGATAAAGCACTGGGCATTCTGGGTAATCAATCTGCTGTTTATCGTCCTTTGGAATCACCATATTTTCAGCATTTATAATGCCGATTTACCGAACGCACCTATACGAATAGGGTTCTATCAGTTTGGTGTGATGTGGATGATTCTCAACTATGCAATGGTCGTTGCGGCAATCTTCGTGCGTTATTATATCCGCCATAGTACGCTCAGAAGGCAACTAAGAGAGGAGAAACAAAAGATGACGGAAGCCGAATTGGCATGGCTTAAGAACCAGCTAAACCCACACTTCCTCTTCAATACGCTCAATAACATAGCCTCACTCACCCAGACAAGTCCGAATAATGCCCAAAAGGCAATCGGTCAACTGTCTGAACTCCTACGCTACGCACTCTATGAGACACAGCCTAAGGAGGTGAGTCTGAATGGTGAGATAGCCTTTATCAAGAACTATATCAATCTGATGACACTACGGTCGGGTAGTAATGTAGAGATAAAGAGCCAATTCATCATCCATAACACACAACTACTCATTGCGCCATTGGTATTCCTAACACCTGTTGAGAATGCCTTTAAGCATGGTATAAGTGCCAATAAACCATCGTTTATCCACATATCCATCACAGAAGATAATGGTAAGATTGTCTTTCTCTGTGAGAACAGTAACTATCCAAAAAACGACACCGACAAGAGTGGAAAGGGTATAGGATTAGAGAATATGTACCGCCGTTTAGAGCTGATTTACCCTGATAGGTATCACATCGAACAGCGTATAACACCAGAGGTTTACCACCTCAAGATTATTATTAAGCCATAATAATAATGTATGTTTCACCTCCAACACCCCATTCCCACATATCATTAACACCCAACATTCAACACCCATCACCCCATCCCCACATATCATTAACACCCAACATTCAACACCCATCACCCCATCCCCACATATCATTAACACCCAACATTCAACACCCATCATCCCATCCCCACATATCATAACCACCCAACATTCACCACCCATCACCCAACATTAAACACCCAACACCCAATCCCCTCAATGAGAGCAATAATATTAGGAGCTACTGGTGCAATAGGTAAAGACCTTGTCCAAGAGCTTATCAATGATGATACTATCGAACAGATAGCTATCTTCGTCAGAAGAGACCCAGGCATAAATAACGAAAAGGTAACAACACATATCGTAGACTTCGACCAGTCGGATGAGTGGAGACTCTCCGTTCAGGGCGATGTTGTATTCTCTTGCATGGGTACAACGCGCAAAGCGGCTGGCTCAAAGGAGAATCAATACAAGATAGACTATACCTATCAATACAATTTCGCTAAGATAGCAGCAGAGCAGGGAGTACCTTCTTTTATCTTGGTGTCGGCTGCTATGGCTAATGCTAACTCACATTTCTTCTATACAAAGATGAAAGGTGAATTAGAAGAAGCTATCAAACAGCTTCCTTTCCAACATATCTCCATCCTTCGTCCACCTGCTTTAATTCGTAAGAATACTACAAGAAGCTCTGAGAAACTGTCTGTTTCTATACTGCACTTCTTCAATAAAATAGGACTCTTACAGAGCCAACGACCTATGAAAACAGAAGTCGTTGCGCATTGTATGGTTGAACTTGCGAAAACAAAGAAGTCAGGAGTATTTGAGCCAAAGGATATTTTCAAGATTGGAGAAAGATAAACAAAGGGATAGATTATCCCATCTGCTTGCGATAAAAGAATATGATACTATACGACCGTGAACATGCCATTCAGCGGATGAACACGCTGGCTAAGGAAGGTAAAGACTTTATCTTTATCATCAATTATAAAGCCGATGGTGCCTATATAGAGGAAGTTGCGGACATCAATCCACATGAATTGCTTTTTGCTTTCCCAAGCCTTTCTAATATCCCTGAGGGCGAAAGCTACAGCAATGAGGCTGTAGAATGGCATACAGAACCACTCACAAGAGATGACTATGAACAGCGTATCAACCTTGTCAAGCAAAGAGAGCGTGAAGGCGACAGCTATTTAGCCAACTTGACATGCAAAATTCCTGTCCGTACAAATCTTTCCTTGCACGATATCTTCATGCGTTCAAAGGCGTTATATCGCTGTTGGATGAAAGAGAAGTTCGTTTGTTTCTCTCCAGAAATATTCGTTCGTATCAATAAAGAAGGACTTATCAGTTCCTTCCCAATGAAGGGAACGATTGATGCAACACGTCCTGAAGCCGAGAAGGAACTGATGGAAAATAAGAAAGAAGCAGCCGAACACGCTACCATCGTCGACCTTATCCGCAACGACTTGAGTATCATAGCAGAGCAAGTGCAAGTGAAACGCTATCGTTATATCGACCATCTGACAACAAACAAGGGTGAAATCCTACAGACAAGTTCAGAGATTACAGGACAACTCCCTACAGACTATCGTGAGAATATCGGTACACTTCTCTTCCATTTGCTCCCTGCTGGCTCCATTACAGGTGCCCCTAAGCCACGTACCATGGAGATAATTGATGAGGCTGAGGGCTACGAAAGAGACTTTTATACGGGTGTGATGGGCTGTTATAGTAAAGGACAATTAGACAGTGCGGTGATGATTCGCTTTATTGATCAGGATAAAGACGGACAGCTTCACTACAAGGCTGGGGGCGGTATTACGGCTCAGAGTAATAACGATGACGAATATAAAGAGGTGATAGAAAAGGTTTATGTGCCAATATATTGAGACAATAAGGGTAATAGACGGCTGTGTCTGCAATCTTGCCTACCACGAAGAGCGATTGAACCGCACTCGCAAAGAGATGTTAGGACTGACAGAACCGCTGCATATAGCTGACCTTCTAAAGGCTGTTAGCTTACCGATGGAATGCTCAAAGCTACGCTTTGTCTATGATAAAGAGGGCATCCACGACATAACCTGTACTCCTTATATATGTAAGGAAATCAACTCTTTACACCTTGTCTACGACAACAATATCAGCTATCCCTTTAAGAGTACTGACCGCTCGGCACTTAACGAACTAAAAAAACAGCAAGGTGACTGCGACGAAATACTTATTGTTCGTGACAATCACCTTACAGATACTTCTTATACCAACATTGCACTCTATGATGGAGAACAATGGTTTACACCCTCTACGCCACTCCTTTGCGGTACGATGCGCCAACGACTGCTCGACTGTGGACTGCTTCAAGAGCGTGAAATCATGGTCTCTGACATCCCTAACTATCAGTATATAAGCCTCTTCAATGCTATGATTTCATTGGGAGAAGTAATACTACCAGTCGATAAGATTAAGTAAACAGCGAATTATTTTTATGAAAATAATTATTTTTTTTCACGTAAATAAATATTTTTCTTCATGAAAATAAATATTTCTTTTCATGAAAATAATTCGCAAAAGGCAGTCATCTACATGACGAAAGATGAGAATTACGCTACTTATTAACTTACTTTTTACTGCTTACAGAAGTGATTTTAAAAACAATTTGATGAGTATAATAGCAACCAATATAATCACCATCACTATAAAATTAAGGATGCGTTTGCTCTTTTTTCTTGGGTCATAAGGATTGCTGCTTGTAGCTCCGAGCTGACGTGATGATGTGTTGTCATTTGGCAAAACGTTAGCACTTGTCATCCTATCTTCTGTTGAATTAGAAAGATACTTACCCATATAAGCCTTATATGCCACCTCTTTTATATCTCCCTTACTTCGTTGTTGCAAAGAAGTATAACGACTAACAAAACGCTGATAGAGTGGGTCATCGGCTCCACGCACCATCTTCATGTAGTTCAGTTTACCCCTCAGAACAGCATTAAGAGGTACGCAATGCTGATGTCCCTTTGTCTTTCCATGCTGCTGCCTGTAGCTCTTCCACGCTGCCTGACAGGCATCTTCATAACCGTAACGCTCCCAGATATACAGCAAGGAACGAATTTCACGCACATAACGGCGGCTTACATTCACTTTCTCCGTTACCATCAAGCCCGTTACCTCCTGCCGTCTTCCACGACGTTGCAAGTGGGTTTTCTCTTCATTCAGTCGGAAACCATAACGCTCAACAATAGCCTTAACCTGCTGTACAAGCTCTCCCTGTGGACGAAGAATATCTGTATCAGAACTGAAAGTGAGGTCATCAGCATAGCGGGTAAAGGTAATACCTTGTGCAGCAGCTACACCCGCAATCTCCTTATCCATCTCCCGACAAATAAAGTTCGACAGCGTTGGCGATGTGGCAAAGCCCTGTGCCAATACCTCTTTATTGTTCTTTGTGCGCACAGTAGCCAATCCAGAGATGAGTTTTACAGCTAATGATGAGAAGCCAAAAGGCTCTGCCGTCAGACAGTCAGCCACCTGCTGGCGTGTAATAGTGGGGAAGAAATCCTTTAAATCAAGGTTCAGAATATAACGTTTTCCCACATGTGGACGTGCATTATCAACCACAGAACGACCACAGACAAAGCCAAACGCCCAAGGAGTAGGCTCATCATAGGTCTGAAGTAATATATTGAGTGCATTTAATATACCACGAAGACTACCTTTCGGAGCCGTAATCTCGCGATAGCCACCGTGCTTCTTGCGAAGTCGGAAAGTCTTACAACGTCGTTGGACATTATTGGTATCAGCTAAAAAACTTAGTTGTTTACCACGAAAGTCAGAATAATACCAAGGTAACTTCAGCTCGTTCAGCATCGCTGCAAGTTCCTGTGCATCGCTTAAATGGCGCAGTTTATTCTCAAAATCAACCTTTGTATATTCCCTTCCGTTTATTGTTCTGGTTGCCATAGTGCGTTTGTTTTAAACAAAAAAATAGGAACGCTGTAAGGGAATTAC
Source organism: Prevotella melaninogenica ATCC 25845 (assembly GCF_000144405.1). Taxonomy (NCBI): domain Bacteria; kingdom Pseudomonadati; phylum Bacteroidota; class Bacteroidia; order Bacteroidales; family Prevotellaceae; genus Prevotella; species Prevotella melaninogenica. The sequence continues at coordinate 26,637 of NC_014370.1, read as the reverse complement.
TTTTATTGTGAACCTTCGTTAACAATAAAACGATACTTCGTATCAAACTCCAGCGAATACGCCGGAAACTACTTCTAATTCTTTCAGACGTTCCTATCTGTGGCAAAGATAGATATTAATATCGGAACATCAAAACTTTTAAAGCATTAAATCAGTTTCTTCCGTTAAATGTATGGACCTGTTTCATATTGCTTTAATGGAAGAACGGAAGTTACTCACTATACAAAAACATGGCTAAGACAGTCAAGTATCCATCCTATTATTATCCTCTGACATTGAAAATCATTTCTTTTTAGACTTCGAAAATATACAGATAAGGGTTTGAAAAATCATTACATAATTTCGAAGAAAACATCTATAAAGGACGGCAAAAACACATATAAAAAGCAGGTTTGTAATCAACAGGAAATCAGTTAGTTATAAAGTAGTAAAGTAAAAGGTGCTTAATTGGACTTCAAAAGGGCGTTAGTTAGACTTCAAAAGGGCACCTATTGCAAGCCTATTGGGCGTCTTTTAGAAGCCAAAAGAGCATATATTCAAAATTATGATGTGAAAAATTATGACAAAGTAACAGGCTATTAGCCCTATTGGGCTTATTGGCTTATTAGCCTAATTAGGCTAATAGGAATAAGTTGTTTGTAGAAGACAGATAAACATCGCACTTAATTACGTTTATTATGTAGTTTATCCCCATTTATAAAACCATCTTATTGGGGGCAATTATACCGGTGTTGGGTGATGGGTGTTGGGTGTTGAGCCTTTATAAAACCATCTTATTGGAGGAAATCATACCATGTATGTGGATTAATCTCATTCTATTAACAATCTACGCATTTAACTGAAGAACCCTAAATAAAGCCTGCAAAGACTTGTATTTATCCTCATAAAACAATACTTTTGCACACGATAAATAAAAAATTTTATCCCAATTGTGTAGTTTTTCATTTACTACGTGCGTCTAATGAGCAAAAATCAACCTATCAACAGATGGACAACCTACAAAATGAACAAGACTTCTCACGCATCGTGAGAGAACATAAAAGCACCATCTACACCGTGTGCTATATGTTCTCAAAGGATGAAGATGAGGTGAACGACCTCTTTCAAGAGGTATTGATAAACCTTTGGAAGGGTCTGCAGAACTTCCGAGGAGAAAGCGATGTACGCACGTGGATCTATCGTATCAGCCTCAACACTTGCATCTCTTGTGACCGAAAGAAACGGAAACGGAAAACGATTCCACTCTCAATGAACATCAATCCCTTTACGGATAGCGATGATGACAGCCGACAGATACAACAACTTAACCGTCGTATCAGCCAGTTAGGTCCTTTCGATCGTGCTATCATCCTCCTTTGGTTGGAGAATATGAGCTATGAAGAGATTGGCGAAATCGTCGGTATCAGTACTAAGAATGTCTCCGTAAGACTATTCAGAATCAAAGAGAAACTGAAGAAAACAAGTGAAACAACAAAGGAGTAGGGGAGTAACCATTAATGAATGGGATTAGTCTTATTGGTCTTATTAGCCCTATTAGGACAATTGGCCTAATTAGCCCAATACCCTACAAAGCTTAACAATCACATTAAAAAGAAAACTACAATGGAAACAAAGCATACAGAGTTTGAGGAAATGCGTCAGCAATTGGATATCCTCAAGAATAAACTTGACAATCAAACACTCATCAACGATAAGCTTATCAGACAGTCAATGCTCAATAAGATGTCGTTTATGAAGAAGTACACATGGGTGTCATTCTTAGTGTTACTATTTATTTATTACGTTTACAATGATATTCGAATAACGTTTAACCTATCGTGGTGGTTCTATGGAGCTACTGTAATATTTATGACTTTTACTGTTTGTTTCGATGCTTATATCAACCGTTTCAATAAGGAAGCGTTCCTTAATGGTGACCTCATAGCAACATCCTTACAAATGCAAAGGATGAAGAAATTACGCAAAAGGTCCTTATTATATGGTATCTTCTTTATGACAATATGGGTTTCTTGGTTCGTTATCGAGTTATACAATGGTTCAGGTGCTGCGAATGGAGGAGAAAATACATCCATGTTCTATGGTATACTGGTTGGTGGTGGCGTTGGCTTAATCGCCGGAGTAGCCATCGGTATATGGTTATATCTTCGTATGCAACGCATTAACTCGGATATTATCAGCCAGATAGATGAACTGACAAAAGACACTAAAGACAGCCCAATACTTTAGAAAGACAGGGTAAGGAAGACAGGGTAACAGGGTAAGAAAGACAGAGTAACAAAGTAAGAAAGACAAAGTAACAAGGGAAAGGAGACAAAGTAACAAGGGAAAGGAGACAAAGTAACAGGGGAACAGAAGGTATTAAGATAAGAAAAGAAGACAGGGTAACATAAGAACTTATTGGCTATTCTTATGTTACCCTGCACTTTGTTTATATGTTACTTTGTCTTACTTACCCTGTTATTCTGTCTTACTTACCCTGTTACCCTGTCTTTCTTACTCTGTTACTCTGTCTTACTTACTCTGTTACTCTGTCTTACTTACTCTGTTACTCTGTCTTACTTACTCTGTTACTCTGTCTTACTTACTCTGTTACTCTGTCTTACTTACTCTGTTACTCTGTCTTACTTACTTTGTTACTCTGTCTTTCTTACCCTGTCTATAAACTACGATGTCAGTGCTTATAATGTCTAACCCTTTACGATTTTCTTAATATCATTCAGTTTATTAAGGGCTTCAACAGGTGTAAGATTATTGACATCAAGACCGAGGATTTCGTCACGAATCTGTGTGAGGACAGGATCATCAAGTTGAAAGAAGGAGAGTTGAACACCTTCCCTGCTCTGATCAAGACGCTCAACGGCAGCCTTACCGACACTACCCACTTGTGAATTATCCTTTTCAAGCTCCTTAAGAATAACGTTTGCACGCTTAACAATAGAACGAGGCATACCCGCTATCTCTGCTACATGAATACCGAAGGAATGCTCACTACCACCTTTCTCTAACTTACGAACGAAGATGATCTTTCCATCCACTTGCTTAACAGAGACATTGAAGTTCTTGATACGAGGGAAATTCTTCTCCATCTCGTTCAATTCATGGTAGTGTGTAGCAAAGAGGGTACGTGCCTGTGCACGCGAATGTTCGTGTAGATACTCTACAATTGCCCACGCAATGCTAATTCCATCGTAAGTACTTGTACCACGTCCTAACTCATCAAAGAGTACTAAAGAGCGTGGAGTGACGTTATTAAGGATGTTTGAAGCCTCCGTCATCTCAACCATAAAGGTTGATTCTCCTAATGAAATGTTATCCGAAGCACCCACACGTGTGAAGATTTTATCCACCATTCCGATGCGTGCTCGTTCAGCAGGAACAAAGCAACCAATCTGTGCTAACAGTACAATAAGGGCTGTCTGACGCAACAAAGCAGACTTACCTGCCATATTCGGACCCGTAATCATCATGATCTGTTGGTGTTCCGTATCAAGCAATACATCATTAGGCACATACTGTTCACCTATCGGCAACTGTGTTTCAATCACTGGATGGCGACCCTGTTTAATGTCTATAACCTCCGAATCGTCCACTACTGGACGCACATAACGCTGCAACTGCGATACCTTCATAAACGAAAGTAGACAGTCGAGATGAGCTATAAGATTGGCATTGATTTGTATCTGCGGAATAAACTCCTGCATATCCTGTATCAGCTCCATATAAAGCTGAGTCTCCAAAGCCAATATCTTCTCATCCGCACCAAGTATCTTCTCCTCGTATTCCTTAAGTTCAGGGGTGATATAACGCTCTGCCTGCGCTAATGTCTGCTTACGAATCCAATTCTCAGGCACCTTATCCTTAAACGTATTGCGCACCTCCAAGTAATAGCCGAACACGTTATTAAATCCTATCTTCAGCGAGGTAATACCTGTCTGAGCAATCTCCTTCTCTTGAATCTCTAACAGATACTGCTTTCCATTATCACGAATAGAACGCAAATCATCGAGTTCTTGGTTAAAACCTAAGGCTATCACGTCACCTTTATTGACTAACTGTGGAGGGTCAGGCTGTATCTCTTTCTCTATTCTATCACGTAGGGACTCACAGAGGTTCAGCTGTTCACCAATCCTCTTCAGCGTATCGCTCTTTGTATAAAGGCAAACTGTCTTAACCGGTTGGATAGCCATAAGGGCATTCTTCAGCTGTACTACCTCACGAGGTGACACACGACCGACAGCTACCTTTGAGATAATACGCTCTAAGTCGCCAATGCGATGGAACTGTTCATTGATACATTCGCGGAAATCTGGCTCTCGGAAGAGATAATCAACCACGTCTAAACGCTCATTAATAGGCTTTTCATCCTTCAGTGGGAAGACCATCCAACGGCGTAACATACGTCCACCCATTGGCGTAATCGTATTATCAATGACATTCAAAAGCGATGAACCATCCTCATTCATTGGGGCAATCAACTCCAAAGAACGGATGGTAAAACGGTCCATACGCACGTATTTATCTTCTTCAATACGTGCTAATGAAGTGATATGATTGATTTGTGTGTGCTGTGTTATCTCTAAATACTGTAGAATAGCACCTGCTGCAACAACACCATTATTCAGATGGTCGACACCGAAACCTTTTAGATTCTTTGTTCCAAAATGCTTTAATAGCTTCTGTCGAGCCGTCTGATCAGTAAACACCCAATCGTCCATCTCGAACGTACAAAGACGTGTACCGAAGTAGCGTTCGAAGTCTTGTTTCTTCGCACGGTCGAAGAGTACTTCCTTTGGTTGGAAGTTACCCAATAGCTTTTCAACGTAATCAAAGGTGCCTTCACCGGTTAGGAACTCACCAGTAGATATGTCTAAGAAACTGACACCACATGACCCTTTACCGAAATGTACCGCAGCAAGGAAGTTATTTTCCTTATAGTTCAGTACGTTGTCGCTCATGGCAACACCCGGAGTAACAAGTTCTGTGATACCACGCTTCACCATCTTGTCCATTGCCGACAAACCCTTCTTGCCTTTGATAGCCTCACGTTTCTTCTTTGGGTCTTCTAATTGGTCGCAGATAGCTACACGCTTTCCAGCTCGGATAAGCTTAGGAAGATAAGTATCAAGGGCATGATGTGGGAAACCAGCCATCTCTATCGAGTCGCCATTACCACCATTATTACGACGTGTAAGGGTAATACCGAGTATTCTTGCCGACTCAACAGCATCTTCACCATACGTCTCATAGAAGTCGCCACACCTAAAGAGCATCAATGCACCAGGATGTTGCGCCTTCATTGAGAAGAACTGTTTCATCATTGGGGTAAGTCCCTTATCGTCTTTTGCCATATCTTTTACTTCCTTATTAAGTCTTTTCTTATTTTATCCTTAGACTTACAAAATTACAAAAATAAGGAGGAAAGCCCAAATATTCCCTTGCTTTTAATCTTGTTTTTAATATCTACTTACAGAAATAGGGATGCAAATGATTTGCATCCCTATTTAATATCTCAACAACTTTCTGTGCTGTTTATAATTATATTTATCTTTTAGTGAAGATCATTGTTATTATCTCACCATCATCTACATATTGTAAAGTCAACTTGTCACCATCAACTTCACCCCAAGCAGTATAAATATCTCGTTTTATTGATATTTTTTTACCATTTAAAACATAGGTAGCATCTCCTTCATCGTGGTCTCGCTCAGTAGGATTCTTATCAAGATCTTCATCAGTTATTATTTTAACTACTGTATTTGACTTGAATTCTAATACTGTCATTGAGGTGATTTTATTACCTTCTTTTTCTAAATATTGCCATGTAGTACCTACAAGATTATTAGATGTTTCTTCCTCTTTATCTGAAGAACAAGCTGTGAATAACATCATTGGCAAGAGTGCCAATAAAATCAATAAATACTTTTTCATAATTTTTAGTTGAGTTATAATTTTATACAAATGTAGTCATTATGTTCTAAGAAAACAAATGATATACAGCCTAAGACTAACTATATCAACTAATTTAACTATTTTTATATATGAAAATAGGGTTCTTCCGTTAAATGTGTGAACGCTTTTCGTATCGCTTTAACGGAAGAACCGAGGTTACTCATTAAACCCAAATCGGTCATTAGACCACAATGTTTCAGGAAAACCATTTCATTTTAGGACTTCGAAAATATGCAGATAATGGTTTGAAAAATCATTACATAATTTCAAGTAAAACATCTATAAAGGACGACAAAACCACATACAAAAAGCAGGTTTGTAATCAACAGGAAATCAATTAGTTATAAAACAGCAAAGTAAAAGGTGCTTAATTGGACTTCAAAAGGGCGTTAGTAAGGGTCTTAAAGGGCACCTTTTGCAAGCCAAAAGGGCGTCTTTTAGAAGCTAAAAGAGTATGTATTGGTTTTGAACTGCATAAAAATAGTTTACAAACTTCAACTAAATACTATTCATAAAACGAATTGCACGAATACTCATTGATAAGGAATATTCGTGCAATTAGCGTAATTCGTAGTCGAAAGCGAGTTATGGTAGTTTTCCTTCTTTCCCTCTTGAGCGTAAGATTGACCATACACCGAGGGCAATAAGAGGAATACTTAATATCTGTCCCATATCGATTGGCAGACCTGCCTCAAATGCTTCCTGTATCTCCTTAGTATATTCAATGAAGAAACGGAAGGTGAAGATAAGTGTAAGGCAGAGTCCGAAATAAAGTCCTGTACCAACTTTCTTAGGATATTTCCTATATATGAAATAAATTAAAAGGAAGATAATTAAGTAGGCTATTGCCTCATAGAGCTGTCCCGGATGACGTGGTTTATCATCTACATTATAGAAGATAAAAGCCCAAGGAACGTCTGTTACCTTACCAATAATCTCTGAATTCATCAGGTTTCCAAGGCGAATAAAACAAGCTGTGATACCAGATACGATACCGAAAAAGTCAAGTACTACCCACGTATTCATCTTCGTCCTGCGAATATAAAGGAAGAGGGCAATCAGTAATCCAGCCACTCCACCATGGGATGCGAGTCCTTGATAACCCACATACTTCCATGAACCGTCAGCCATTTCACGAATAGGAATAAAGATAGTCATGATTCCTTTCCAAGAAGTGAGGAACTCCTCTGGTTCATAAAAGAGACAATGACCCAAGCGGGCACCAATCAGTACGCCAAAGAAGACATAGAGGAAGAGTGGATCAAACTGTGATGGAGGGAATTTATGACGCTTGAAAAGCCACTGCATCATAAAATATCCCAAGGCAAGACCTACTAACCAACACATTCCATACCAACGAATAGGAAGAGAACCAAGCTGGAAAATCACTTCACTTGGCTGCCATGCAATATAAAGTAGATTGTTCATAGTTATGCTATTAAAAGTGAAGATAGCACCAATAATTATCCCCTCTCTGAGCAGAGAGGGGTTAAATAGGGGCTATACATTAAATCTAAAGTGCATGATGTCACCGTCTTGTACAACGTATTCCTTACCTTCGATGCCAAGTTTACCAGCCTCACGAATAGCTGCCTCAGAACCATATTTAATGTAATCGTCGTACTTAATGACCTCTGCACGAATAAAACCCTTTTCAAAGTCGGTATGGATAACACCCGCACACTGCGGAGCTTTCCATCCCTTATGGAAGGTCCATGCCTTTACCTCCATCTCACCAGCGGTGATAAAGGTCTGGAGATTGAGCAGATGATATGCCTTATTAATAAGTCGGCTCACACCACTTTCTTCCAAGCCAAGCTCGTCAAGGAACATTTTCTTATCCTCATAGCTCTCCAAAGAAGCGATATCCTCCTCTGTCTTAGCAGCGATGATCATTGCTTCAGCACCTTCTTCAGCTGCAATCTTCTCAATCATCTGACTATATTCATTACCTGTCTTCGCACTTGATTCGTCTACATTGCAAACGTAAAGTACAGGTTTTGTTGTCAAGAGGAAGAGGTCGTGCGCTGCTTGCTGTTCTTCCTTGCTTTCAAACTCAACACTACGAGCATTCTTACCCTGCTCTAAGACTTCCTTATAAGCCTCCAAGACAGATACCATTACCTTAGCATCTTTATTGCCTGCAGCAGCAACTTTCTGCTGTTTAGCAAGCTGTGCCTCGATGGTTTCAAGGTCTTTGAGCTGCAACTCTGTATCGATAATCTCCTTATCTTCAATCGGGTTGACTGCCATACCACCCTCACGTACCACGTTATCGTCCTCGAAACAGCGGATTACATGAATGATAGCATCGCACTCACGAATATTGCCAAGGAACTTGTTACCCAATCCTTCACCCTTTGAAGCACCCTTAACGAGTCCTGCGATGTCGACAATCTCACAGGTAGCAGGTACGATTCGTCCCGGATGAACAATCTCAGCGAGCTTATTCAAACGCTCGTCAGGAACGGTAATTACGCCGAGGTTCGGCTCAATCGTACAGAAAGGGAAGTTAGCTGCTTGTGCTTTGGCACTGCTCAAGCAGTTGAAAAGTGTGGACTTACCTACGTTTGGTAGTCCTACTATACCACATTTTAATGCCATATCTTAAATAAACGTTTATTTCTTTTGTCCAAAAATAAAAGCTAACGAGCGCAAAGGAAGTTTCCTTTCTCTTTATCGTATGCTGCTTATTTTCTGCAAAATTACATAATTAATTCGATATAAGCGAGAAGAAGTGGAAATAAGGTGGAATACATATGAAGTCAATCTCATCTCTATCATACGATTATAGGGGCATAACGCTTATGTCACGTTATACCCCTATAAGTATAAGGAATAGTTTTATATCGTACGTTATAAGCCCTTATTCTTTATATATAAGATAAGAACTTACCTCGGTTTTTGCTATTTTACCTCTGATGTAATCGGACTATTAATTCCCTTCATAGAAACAAGGAAGGCCTTAGCTGAACCAAACTTCAAACTCATATCAAGACGAACAGGGATATGGTTGCTGTCGTCTGTTACATAGAAATTAGCTATTTCACGCCACTTATCATCCTCATATTCATAATAGGTGAGACGCAAACAACGATACTTATGATTATTGTCAGCCTTGATATTCTCCTTACCACCATAAACTATACGACCGGCATGGCGGCTATTTCCATCTACGATAGGGAACTTCACCACCTCACCTTTCTTCCAGTTCTCTGGATTAAAACTACGTGCACGCAAGAAGATACTCATCATATCGAAACAACAATCATCGTAGGTATTCTCCATCCATTGATGTTTTCCCTCGTTATTGATTCTGTGCTGGCGTAGCTTACATTTACCATTTGGATAAGTGTAGAATATCTCATCTACCGTATATCGCTTTCCTTCCCTTGCTCCCTTACGGAAGTAGAGTGGCTCCATCTGCTTTGAATTATAAGTAAGTAACGTGTCACGCAATACAAAGTAATCGTCAAGTTTACCATTACCACGTGTCGTCAATGAAGCACGATAAGCCGGAATACCCTTATAAGTAGAGGAAACCGTATACCAAGAAGCTGTACCTGCCTTTACCCAAATAAACTTCCAGTTATAATAAAGGTTGTAGGTAAGATACTCTCCACTGCTAAACGCCGTGTTACGGAATGTACACTGTGCGGTGGTACTGACGGCAATCATCGCAAAGAGACAAACTATATAAATCTTAAACTTTTTCATATTCTCCGTTTTATCCGTTCAACTTTAATATTATTCTTTATTTCTCTTTTAAAAGAAAAAAGAATGTTTTAGTATGATAGGCTGTGGATTAGTGCAGAACTTTTTACCCATTTTCTTGCCAGAATAGTTATCAAACTTAGAGGTTACTTTATTAACAAGTTATCCTCATTTCTACTGTTTGATATTCAGGTATTATACTGAGTTATCCACATTATCCACAATTGATGCAAAGATAATAAGTTTATATCTTTTTTGATATGAAAGTTGTGTAAAACTTCTATAAAACTGCATTAATAACCTTGTGGATATCCACATAGAAGCTTCTTCTTCTCTTCTTGTGTGGATATCCACAGAGTTATAAAATAGTTATCAACATAGTTTTCCACAGAGTTATCAACAGTTATTAGTTCAATATCTGTATAAGTATTGTTTAGTAAATGTTCCCTTATAAAGGAATCATTCGTGTTCTACGATGTATTATAATAGCTCTAATCACTTTTTATGCCATCTTTAAGCGTTGTGCTGATGCTCCGCACATAGTGTGCTAAGGGTTAACACTAATGGTGTTATGTGTTAATTACGTTGTAATAGATTGGTAATTATAAAGCAACTTATGATTATTAAAGAGACAAAATACCAAAAGTAAAGAGAATATAGTTGATGTCTTTCATGGTTATAGTTCGTACTTTGGATAAAAAGAAATTCATAATTCATAATTCAAAATTCACAATTCATAATTATGATTACTTATTTTGGGTGTTATGAAAGGAAAATCCTAAACATAACATTAGCAATAAGGAGTAATCATAATTATGAATTGTGAATTATAAATTATGAATTACCAATGTAATCATAATTATGAATTGTGAATTATGAATTCTGAATTAATAATGAATTAAACTTACAAGTCATCAATCAGTGCAGTACTCTTGGCGTAAGCTGTACTCTTAGCTTCGAAGAAGTCGGTCTTTACCATATTAGCATTTGAATACTGCCCAACCCACTTCATGTTCTCTGGTTCTTTCTGGTTGTCGTCATAGAGGAAACCGAATCCAAGTCCAGACCAGCGAAGATTACCCAAATAACGGATATAGTCAGATACCATCTGAGCGTTAAGACCCTGCACATCGTTACCGATAACGTATTGACCCCATGCTATCTCCTGACGTACACCCTCACGCATCATATCCTCATAAACCTTTATCTTCTCTGGAGTAAACATATCAGGCTCCTCTTTCTTCAGCTCAAGAATAATGCTACGGAAGAGCCATAGGTGTGTATTCTCATCTCTATTGATATAGCGAATCTCCTGTGCAGACCCCGACATCTTACCATTTCGGCTGAGATTATAGAAGAACATAAATCCGCTGTAGAAGTAGATACCTTCAAGGATAAAGTTAGCAATGAGTGTTTTCATCAAACTGAACTTATCTCTTTTCTCATGGAACTCATTGTAACAGTCACCAATAAACTTATTACGGTTCAAGAGGTGCTCATCAGTCTTCCACTGATAAAGAATGTCGTTACGCTCTTCAGGACTACAGATAGTGTCGAGCATGTAGCTATAACTCTGACTATGGATACACTCTTGGAATGCCTGAATATGCAGACAGAGGTTTACTTCGTTTGCAGTGATATACTCACTAAGGGTTGGGAGGTTATTGCTCTGAAGCGAATCAAGGAAAACAAGGAAGCTCAGAATCTTATCATAGGCTGTACGTTCAGCCTTTTCAAGACGTGGATAGTCCTTAAAGTCTTGTGAAAGATTGATTTCTTCTGGAATCCAGAAGTTATTCATTGCCTGTCTGTACCAGTCACTTACCCATGAATACTTCATATTATTGAAGTCATTCAAATTAGTAGTATTGCCACCAATCATTCGTCTCAAGCGCAATTCTATATCGCCTGAAGGATTGAATAAGGTATTACGTTTTAATTGATTGTCCATTATTTCTTATATATTAAATCCATTAATTGTATTAATTCATAATTCACAATTCATAATTCATAATTATGATTACTACTTTAATTCATAATTTATAATTCACAATTCATAATTATGATTAGTGATGTAAACTATTATTTTGTTAGTCTACTTACTCAATGAATTTCTGCTATTCAGTAAATAGTAGTAATCATAATTATGAATTCTGAATTGTGAATTGTGAATTATGATGAGCAGCTCTCGCACTCTTCCACCTCTAATGACTTACTACGCACATAGTAGATAGTCTTAACACCCTCTTTCCAAGCAAGTAAGTAAAGGTCGAGTATCTGGCGCATTGTGAAGTCATTGGTGATATAGAGGTTCATACTCTGTGCCTGGTCGATATGACGCTGACGTACACCAGAAGCACGAACACTCCACTTTTGGTTGATAAGATAAGCACTCTTATACATCCAGTAGGTCTCATCTGAAAGCTCAGGAGCAACACGTGGAAGCATACTTCCCTTCTTCTCTTCTAAGAAGAAACGCTTCATGATTGGGTCTAAGCCGGCTGTTGTACCTGCAATAATACTTGTACTGCTGGTTGGTGCGACTGCAAGAAGATAAGCATTACGCATACCCTGTAAGGCAACTGTCTTACGGACATCCTGCCATTCAGCACTGTCATAACCACGCTTATCAAAGTAGGTACCTGTTTGCCAGTCACTTCCCTCAAAGAATTGATAGCTTCCCTTTTCCTTAGCAAGGTTTGAGCTGGCAAGAATAGCTGCTCGGTTGATTGTCTCGAACACCTTATCCATAAACTCCAAATGCTCTTCACTCTCCCACTTAATGCGACGCTTAGCAAGAGCATGGTGATAACCACTAATACCCAAGCCAATAGAACGATAACGCTGGTTGGTAAGCTGTGCATAAGGAACAGGATAGAAGTTAAGGTTGATAACGTTGTCGAGTGCACGAACAACGGTTGCTACCTTTTCTTTCATCTTCTCCTCATCCTCCAATGGAAGTCTACCAAGTGACAAACTTGCCAAGTTACATACGACAAACTCACCTGGACGAGTAGTTGTAACGACAACAGTATCACCATCCTTTGTCTCTACTTCCTTAGATACTGTCTCAATAGGAGCCATGTTCTGAGCTATCTCTGTACAGAGATTAGAGCAGTAAATCATTCCCTTATGAGCGTTAGGATTAGCTCTGTTCACTGTGTCACGGTTGAATGTAAATGGTGTTCCAGTCTCAACAGCAGAACGAAGAACCAATCTAACAATATCCTTAATGCTAATAACACGACGTGAAAGACGCTGATCATTCACACAATCAAGGTACTTACGTTCCCACTCTTCGCCATAACAATCCTCAAGACAGTAACCCTTGATACGCATAATTTCGTTAGGACAGAAGAGTGACCAGTTCTGATTCATGTCTTCCTCTGCCATCTTCCAGAATAAGTCTGGATAGCAAATTGCTGGGAAGATATCGTGTGCCTTCATACGATCGTCACCGTTGTTGGTACGAAGTTGTAGGAATTCTGGTAAGTCTTTGTGCCATACATCTAAGTAAACGGCTACAGCACCTTGGCGCATACCCAACTGATCAACAGCTACAGCAGTGTCATTAACAAGTCGCATCCAGCGGATTACACCACCTGCTACACCCTTGAAACCACGGATATTACCACCTGTTGCACGTACCTTACCGAAGTACATACCCATACCACCACCAAACTTGCTCACCTGTGAGAAGTTGTCCAAGCTACGATAGATACCATCCAAACTGTCTGGTACGGTGTCAATGAAGCAACTTGAAAGCTGATGACTTGGCTTACGAGAATTAGAAAGGGTAGGTGTTGCCATTGTTACTTCCAACTTACTGAGTAAGTCATAGATACGACGTACCCACATAAGACGGTCTTCCTTCTCTGGCATAGCAAGATGAAGTGCAATTCCAAGGAACATTTCCTGTACACGCTCAATCACTTTACCAGAGTAATTTTTTATAACATAACGCTTTAGAAGTAGATCAAGACCTGAATAATTAAGGAGCTTATTGCGTTCAGGGTCAATGAAAGTAGCAGCCTCGTTGATTTCTTCTTCACTATAGTTCTGAAGAATATAATCACCATAAAGTCCTTCTTCGGTCATATATTTAACCTTACGATAGAAGGTCTTGAGTCCCAACTCTTCCTCCAAACGGGTGATTTTCTTCTCAGAACGATAAGAAAGAATACGTGCTGAAATCATCTCCCATGCTGGAGCCTCTGGTGTTGTCAATTCTACAGCAGCCTTGATAAGTGCATCAATTGAGTCTTTCTGTGACATACCAGGCTTAGTGAAACTTGAGAACTTCTCCTGAAGAGTCACCATACTATAAGAACGCTCGCGGTATTCTCGTGCTACACTGTGCAACACATCAGCCAACTCACGATCGTCAGCAGTCCACACAATGTAATTAATAGCTTGTCGCTGCTCATTACGCTGATAGCGGAAGAGAATATAATTCTTCGCTTCATCGTAATGACCATGTGCCATAAGACACTTCTCTACACGGTTCTGGATATCCTCCACAGTGCGCAGTTCAGGGTTCTCTTTGATGAACTGCTCTACTTCGCTTACCATTCCGGCTATCTCATTGTCTGAAATATCCTTTCCGGTGCTGATAAAACTCTTTTTAATGGCTATTGAAATCTTTTCGTTATTATAGACTTCTACTTCTCCATTACGTTTTGTTATATTCATTACTTCTTTTATAAAGTTTTCTATTTTGTACTACTTCAATTCGCTATTGAGACTTACTTATTTACGTATAAGTAACATATTATTAGTAACTTACGCCTTTTAGCGGGTTTTTGTATGGACAAAGTTAAGAAAAAAAAGTGAGATAATAGTTATCCAAAACGGAATATTTTGAGAACAAATTTACTTTTAATTGTTTTCCAAAATAGAAAAGAATTAAGTATTCTTTTTGTTTAAAATTGAAATACTTTTAGCTGTTCAAAATCTCTATTTATTGCTTACAAAAAGCACTTATTTCGCTATCTAAAATTATAGTTTATCTCTTTATCAAATAAAAATCGCCTTGCCCTTCTGCTTGACAAGCTTATTCGTCATCTGATGACTCATCCGTAAGTTTTGGAGCTTTGAACTTGACAACTGTTCTAAAACCACTGATAGGACTAATCTTTCGCTTTCTCATTTCTTCACTTGACAGCAATGTAGCCTTATTGTCTTTGTGTTCAACAAGGATAAAAGCAAAATCTTCATAGTGTACACGTAGGCTATCAGACACTATCTGACTGTAGGCTTTCCGGTATTTCTCCTGCTTCATAAAGGAATCTGAACGTGAGCAGAGGAAGACGATGCGGTTGTCTATCTTGAAATAATGTGAAGGATACATATCATCAATAGACCATTCTCCACCCATAAACATATCGTAATAAGCTGGTTGGATAACAAAAACGTCACTGTTGATATAGACACCATTTGTATAAACACCGTGATCTTCATATCCATATCCACATTTAAGAATAAACGTACTATCCTTAGGATATTGCTTAATAAAACGATGAATACATCCCAAAAAGGCTGATTTCATCTCTGTGGTGTCTACAAGAACTAAACTGTCTAATGCATTACTTTCTGTTGTTTTTTGACAAGTCTTAGTACAACAGGAGGATAGGAGGGTAAGAAGAAAGACGAAGAAGAGTGCAGTTTGTTTCATACTTTTATGGTGTTGAAGTTTTATATCTTTATTCTTTAAAATCTTTCTATATTCTATTCCTACAGCAATCCCTCTTCAATACGCTGAATAATCTCTTCTGGGAGGATATTATTCATACAAGCGAAGTCACCCCGATGGCAGGGCTTGTTACCAAAGACAGAGCAAGGACGGCAAGAGAGCGTATTGATTTGAACAGCATCTTCTTCCTTCTGTTTCCAACCCATAAAGCCACAATAAGGATGGGTTGCACCCCATACACTTACCACGCGTGTACCAGTGAGGGAAGCAAGGTGCATGTTAGCACTATCCATTGAGACCATAGTGTTGAGATGACTCATAAGGATGAGTTCCTTTTCGAGTCCTTTAAGGACGTTAGCAACGCAAAGACATTGTGGATATTGTGCTGCCCATTGGTTCAATATTTCTATTTCTTGTTTACCACCACCAAAGAGGAAGATACGCCAAGAAGGATGTTTCTCAGTTAGTTTTCGCACTACAAGTTCCATCTTTTCCTGTGGATACATCTTACCTGCATGGGCTGCAAAAGGAGCTATACCTATCCATCGTTCCGATGGTTGCTTTACACCTATTATATTAGGGAGAAGCTGTAAGTCGCCACCTTCCGTTGGGAAGATACTCGTAAATTCAGGTTTAATAGGATAGCCTAATGCTTCGAGTACGTCAGCATAGTTTTGAAAAGAGGTAGGCTGCTGTATGAAAACCTTATTTTCTTCCCGACAGAGTAACTTCTTTCCTTGCTTATGCTTATTGATATGTGCCACAGATTTGCCATCGAGAAGGAAACGTAAGCGGAGGTAACGGGTTCGAAGCACGTTATGGAAATCGGCTACAGCTGTAAATTGCTTTGCTACCAACCGACGGTAAAGTGCGTTTAATCCTCTAAAACCTTTATATTCTTCTTTCAAATCGGCAGCCATAAAGTCGACATTTGGTGCCAAATGCTGAAAGAATGGCTGTGCAAAAGGACGAGAAAGCACACTTATTCTCACATCTGGATACTGCTTTGCAAACGAATAAACGATGGGAACTGTCATAGCAATGTCGCCCATAGCAGAGAATCGGATGATAAGAATATGTGGGGTTTTCATAGGCTAACAGAAATGAATAAGCAGGATAAAGAATAGAGGAAAAAGGTTATTATTGATAAAGATAAGCAATAAGATATGCTTATTCAATAACTAATAAAGCGCATTGATGTTTACTCTGAGCGAGTAATTACACCCCTCCCTATGCAGAGTGGGAGGGGTATCATTTTATTTCTTGTTGTAAAGAATCGGATTGGTTGCAGGGTCGTTGTACATCTTCATCTGACGATAAACCTTCATGTACTTACGGCCATGCTCAATGTCATCGAGCAATTGGTCGATGGCAAGACTGAGATCCTTTTGTTGTTCGAGGAGGATATTCAGCTTAGACTTACATTTCTCAACGTGCTCAGCTGAAGCATCCTTGCGCTCAGTCTGCTCCTTCATGTGATAAATCTTCAATGCAAGGATAGACAGACGGTCAACTGCCCATGCTGGACTCTCGGTATTGATAGTTGCATCTGGGAGTGGAGTCACGTCAGAGTAGAGCTGACGGAAATACGAATCAATCTGCTCAACAAGGTCTGTACGGTCCTGGTTAGAGCGGTCAATACGATGCTTGAGACTCATTCCTTCTTCAGGGTTGATATGTGGGTCGCGGATAAGGTCCTCGAAGTGCCACTGTACTGTGTCAATCCAGCATTTCAGATAGAGACGGTTTTCAATGGAATCTCTGTCGTAAGGGTTATTAATCGGCGTATCTACGTTGTCCGTAATATGATAATCACGGATTGCCTGATTGAAAATCTCGTTACAATGTTTTGTAAATGACATTCGGTTTTTATTTTTCTGTTTATTCTGCAAATATAAAGTAAATTCCTTAAAGGACAAAATAAAAACTCTTGTTTTTCATTGTTAATCGCTTAATCTCAAATCAGTCATGAGCGCCTAAACATATTTTATTTTCTTATTGAGTAGCTTGTCTGTCTTTACAATGTAGGAGTAGTGGTCTATATCAAATCACAAATACAGATAAAATGCGATAAGAAATATCCCTTTTAAGTGGATTTCATGCGCTTATAAGCTCCTCTGAATATGCCACATATCTTATACAATAAGTTTATATTTTGTTTGCTGTCATTTTAACAATTAGTATTAACTACTTGTAAATTAGGTGTTTATAAGCTTATAGATAGTGACAGAAGTGACAGGAAAATCATCATAACGTACTAACTATCTATAAATGAAATCCATTTTCATCGCTTCATTTGGAATAGGAGAGGATAAAACTTCCTCCACACTAATGATATTTATGTAGACTTCAATTCCATATTTGTGGACGAGTTATAATTAACCTTTTAATCATCGTACGGTGGTTCAGTACATATGGTGCGGATGCTTAGCACGTATGGTGCGAACGCTTAACACCAATGGTGCGGATACTTTATAAGCTTGCAAAAAGCATACTATGCTTAAACTGTAAAAGGCAATTAAGAGTGTTTTACGATGTCGGATAGAATACGCATGATGAGTGACAATAAACAACATCATTGTATTTTCGTCTTAATAATAATAAGGTGTAGTAGTTTATAAAATCAGTTTAATTCCATGTAGTGGCATAAATAAAGTTTTGAATAATCCGATATAATTGTTTGATTTATCGTACAATTAAGTGTAAAAACGCCCAAAAATATGCACAAAGCTATATGGTTTGTGCAATAGATAGTGTATTTTTAATAAAAAAACTTGCACACATGGAAAAAAAACAGTTCCTTTGCAGCGCATTTTGAATTTGGAAATCAATATTAAACATTTTAAAACTTACAATTATGTCAGAAATTGAATCAAAAGTAAAGGCTATTATCGTAGAGAAGCTCGGCGTTGATGAGGCTGAGGTAAAACCAGAGGCAAGTTTCACAAACGACCTCGGTGCTGACTCTTTGGATACAGTAGAGCTCATCATGGAGTTCGAGAAGGAGTTCGGTATTTCTATTCCAGACGATAAGGCTGAGAAGATCTCTACAGTAGGCGACGCTATCTCTTACATCGAGGAGAACGCTAAGTAAGGTTTACTCAAGATAAAAGTACCAAGCAAAGCGTATGCCTTTGCTTGGCTTTTTTTTTAACTTTACTTTTTTAATTTATATTTCACGCATGGAATTAAAAAGAGTAGTTGTAACAGGTCTTGGCGCCGTTACTCCATTGGGTAACACTCCAGAGGAGACTTGGCAGAACATGCTGGCAGGTAAGAGTGGTGCTGCTCCTATTACACATTTCGATACAACCCAGTTCAAGACGAAGTTTGCTTGTGAGGTAAAAGACCTTAACATCAATGATTACATTGACCGTAAGGAGGCTCGTAAGCTCGACCGTTACACTCAGTTGGCCATGATTAGTGCTATTCAGGGTGTTAAGGACGCTAACATCGACTTAGAGAAGGTTGACAAGAACCGCGTAGGTGTAATCTACGGTGTAGGTATTGGTGGTATCAAGACATTCGAAGATGAGGTGAGTTATTACGCACAGCATCCAGAGAATGGTCCTAAGTTCAATCCTTTCTTCATTCCGAAGATGATTGCAGATATCGCTTCTGGACAGATTAGTATGCTGTACGGATTCCACGGTCCTAACTATACAACAACATCTGCTTGTGCTTCTTCAACTAACGCTTTGGCTTCAGCATTCAACCAGATTCGTCTTGGTAAGGCTGATATTATCGTTAGTGGTGGTGCTGAGGCTGCTATTTGCGCTTGTGGTGTAGGTGGTTTCAATGCTATGCATGCACTTTCTACACGCAATGATGATCCAGAGCACGCTTCACGTCCATTCTCTGCAAGCCGCGATGGCTTCGTAATGGGTGAGGGTGCTGGTTGTCTTATCCTTGAGGAGTTGGAGCATGCAAAGGCTCGTGGTGCTAAGATTTACGCAGAGATGGTTGGTGAAGGCGAGTCAGCTGATGCTCATCATATTACTGCTTCTCACCCAGAGGGTCTTGGTGCTAAGCTCGTTATGAAGGCAGCACTTGAGGATGCAGGTTTGAAGCCAGAGGATATCGACTATATCAACGTTCACGGTACATCAACTCCTGTAGGTGATATTTCAGAGGCAAAGGCTATCAAGGCTTTGTTTGGTGATGCTGCTTACAAGTTGAATATCTCTTCTACAAAGAGTATGACAGGTCACCTCCTCGGTGCAGCTGGTGCTGTAGAGGCTTTGGCTTGTGTCATGTCTGTGAAGGAAGATATCGTTCCTCCAACTATCAACCATGAGGAAGATGATAAGGATCCTGAATTGGATTACAACTTGAACTTTACGTTCAACAAGGCACAGAAACGTGAGGTACGTGCTGCACTGAGCAACACCTTCGGTTTCGGTGGTCACAATGCTTGTGTTGTATTCAAGAAGTATGCTGAATAATATAATTGATAGAATAAAGCTCCCTTTCCGCAAGGAGAAGGAGCTTTATTTGTCTTTGTACCAAATTATCGGCATTATTCCTCACGATATCAGTTATTATAAGACTGCACTCTTGCACAAGAGCGTAGCGCGTCGTAACGCAAAGGGTAAGCCAGTAAACAATGAACGCCTTGAGTTTCTTGGTGATGCTATTCTCGATGCCATTGTCGGTGACATCGTTTATGAGCACTTTCCAGGCAAGCGTGAAGGTTTCCTGACCAATACTCGTTCAAAGATAGTACAACGCGATACGCTAAACCGCCTGGCAAAAGAGATGGGAATCGGACAGTTGATTCTCTCTAACGGGCAGACGTCTTCGCATAACAGTTATTTAGGTGGTAATGCTTTTGAGGCACTCGTAGGCGCTCTCTATCTTGATCATGGCTACAATGCTTGTATGAAGTTTATGAAGCAACAAGTCCTTGGGAAGCTTATCAATATTGATAAGGTTGCTTACAAGGAGGTGAACTTCAAGTCAAAACTCATCGAGTGGAGCCAGAAAAATAAGGTCAATATGGAGTTCAAGCTGATTGAAAACCAAAAGGATAAACAGGGTAGTCCTACTTTTCATTTCCAAGTGATCATGGAGGGTATTCCATGTGGAGAGGGACACGGTTATTCTAAGAAGGAAAGCCAGCAAGAGGCTTCCAAACTTACACTCCAGCGTTTGCGTCGTGAGCCCCAGTTTATAGATGAGGTTTTTGCCGCCAAAGCCAACCGTACAAAGATGGAAGAAGAACCAGTGCTCAATGTTCCTGAAACTTCACAGGACATGAACTTCATTGAAGGTTCTGAACCAAAGGTTGAGAAACATGAGAATCCTTTCCAAACAGAGGTCTTTGATGAGAAATCATCGGCTGCTGATGAAGTGAAAGAAGAACTAACTGATTCCTCTGTTGAGGAAGAAAAGAAGGCTAACAATGAGGATTTTGACCTCTCTGATATTTCTCATTCTAAGTCTATTGACCGCGAAGCTATTATCGCTGCTGCTGAGGCAGAGGCTTTTGAAAATTAATAAATAGCGGTAAAAGAATTAATAAGACAGGCGTTTACAGCCGATGGTAAGTGATAATACCTATCACATTCATCATCTTCTGTAAACGCCTGTTGCTTTTTTTTGCTGTTTTGTTAGTATCTAATAATGTACTATTTAAGGCTAATAAGCCTAATTATTTCTATTAGCCTAATAAGCCTAATAAGGCTAATTGGTCCAATTAGGTTAATAAGCCCAATAAACCCAATAAGTTCAATAGGTTTAATAACCTATTACTTTGTCATAATTTTTCACATCTTGATTTTTAATAGCTGCTCTTTTGGCTTCTAAAAGACGCCCAATTGACTTGCAAAAGGTGCCCTTTAAGACCCTTACTAACGCCCTTTTGAAGTCCAATTAAGCACCTTTTACCTTACTACTTTATAACTAATTGATTTCCTTATGGTTACAAATCTGCTTTTTGTATGTGCTTTTGTCGTTATTTATAGATGTCTTATTTGAAATTATGTAATGATTTTTCATATCCTTGTCTGTAGATTTTCGAAGTGTTTAACCCCAATCAGTCATTAGATTACAATACATATTGTGGTTAATGACTGATTGGGTTTAAAAGCCTTCGAGAAGCTTTTTATATCTCCATGATAAGCCGTTCAAACTTATCATTATCAACGCGTGAACGGTTTTTTACACGTGTTTTATAGGTGTTAATGGTGTGTACAGAGTAGTTGAGGAAGGTAGCGATACGTTCAGAATCAGTGATACCCAATCGGATAAGAGCAAAGATACGCATCTCGGTTGTAAGTTGTTTCTTATCGAGCGGCTTCTGATCTGGTTCGTCAAAGAGTTCGTTGTATCGTTCGATGAAATGGGGGAAAAGCTTCAAGAAAGTCTCATCAAAATCCACAAACATCGACTTTCTCTCTTCTCCTAATTCACTCTCTTTTAATGAAGAACGCAAGTCTTCAAATCGATGCATAGATATCTTGCGGTCGATGGAACGATAAAGTTTCTCGACTTTATTGATATATTCTGAGTTGATATAGAATGACCTACCAATATATTCATCCTTGATTTTATTCACCTCCTCCAACTGTTCGTTCTTAACTTCTAACTGTTGGTTTCTCCGTGCGATAAGTGCTTGTGCCTTCTTCAGCTTTATCATTTGCCTACGGATAAACCGTCCTGCCATCAACAAGCCAATGACAAAGAGGATGAAGATTATTGCAGCCATAGCAATAGCATTACGTTGTCCCTGCATTATCTTGTATCTATCCTGTTCGATGATAGGTAATACGCTGCTAACCTCAATCACACGCTGTCTTGCTCCATAGAAATTAGCATTTGCGAGCGACTCTCTTACATACTCCGTAGCGTGCTGTATGTCTCCTTCTTTATAGAGAAGATTAGCCAATGTACAAAGGGCAGTAGTCTCTCTGACCACTCCTTCGTTGTCATATATGGCTGCCTGTGCAAGATAATCCATTGCCAAGTCATTCTCCTTTAGAAAGAGATAAATCCAGCCAATACAAGATGTAACAATGGCTTTGTGGTGCAAATCCACTCCTTTCTTCTGTAAGAACTGTTTGAAAGTATCAAGAGAAGCCTCGTATTTCCGTTCCTTCATCTGTTTCATTCCAACCGCATAGAGCCATTCTGTTGAGCCTGCTGGGAGATAATGAAGTAGGGAATCGGTATATATACCTGCTTGTTTCACGTACTGACTCTGATAGGGTTCAGTGCGTGTATAGTCAGATACGTCATAGTAAAGGCGTGATGCCATGGTGTAATAAAGCTTTCTTGCATTGGGATTAGTTCCTTCAGTGTGAATAGAGTGTAGTTCGTTGAAAGCCTCTGTATATAATCCTGCAGACAAAAGACAGAATACTAAGTCGCAATGTGCTTCAACTTCATAGTTAGGATTCTTCAATCTGCGTGCTTCGGAAAGGAGATGATTAGCATAGGCGTAGGCAGAATCATATTGATAAGATGAATATTCTTTGAATAGCTGTCGGTCTATTTCGAATCTATCCTTCGCTGGAATCGTTTTCAAACGGTCCTTTAATCGTTTGATTTTCTCAAGTTTTTCATGTTCAAAAAGCTTTTTCTTTTCTAAACTTTGGTCGAGTTGGTGTAGCCGTTCTTCCCATTTCTCATTATTCGCAGCACTGAATAAGGGGATAATAAGAAATAATAATGACAGATATATCTTCATAAGCGTATTCATCTGAGGTATTGTTTATTGGTAATCAGATGTTTTTTGTCATCCAATCTACTTGCAAAAATAAAACTTTTATTAATAACTACAAAAAAATATCGACTGGAACTTCTATCCAGCCGATACTTTTATGTTCTATGGGTGAGTTTTTATTAGATTACTCCCCATAGGTAGCTATGACATTATCTTACGATAATTTTCTTTCCCTTATGGATATAAAGACCTGGTTTTAGATTCTCCTTGGATGTTGAAACCTTATTTCCTTGTAGGTCATAGTAGGCTTCATCCACAGCTGTCTTACCTGACAAACCTTCGATACGGTTGGTCTGGTTGAGGTTATTCAAGTCGTCTGGAGAATTGACTTCACTTGCTGAGAAGAATCTGATAGCACCCAATGGAATCTTCAGTTCAATACTCTTCTTATTAGCATCGTCACTGCCATTCACCTCATCTCTATAATCATGAGTGTCATTTACCCATGCTGTGAGTGTGTGAACACCATTTGTAGCTGTCCAAGTATTCTTTCCGTTCGTACCACCAGTTGCTGAAAGTGTAATCTTCTGATGTGACTTCAGACCGCCATAGTGCTTATCGTTCCATGTGATAACACTGGTATTGCCATCAATCTGGAACTGAACACCGAGCTTTGTACCTGCTGGTACGTCTCTATCACCTGCATTAACAATCGTCGCAGTGAAGCGTACTTCATCACCTGGATTAATGGTTTTCTTGTCGAAGGCAACCTTTGTAACAACGAGGTCATAGCCTCCTGTGACAGGAGTATAGTCTCCGTTGTCATCCTTTTCAGCTACATTAAACTTCTTCTCACGGCTGTTATTGTCTCTTGTTAACTCATCAGTAAGTTTATTACGATAGTCAGCTTCAGCCTTTACAGCGTGTCCTCCAGCCGTTGCTTTCCATGCTGATTGAGTTGTAAGGATAACGATCTGCTTTGCTTTCAGTCCATTCTTATAGCTTGCAGTGACGTAACTCTCCTGTCCGTCGACAGTCACCTTCACACCGATATTTACACCAGCAGGAATGTCGACATTGCTTACATTCTGAAGAGCAAACTTAAAGGTAACATCGTCTCCTTCCTTTAGAACAGTATTACCTTCAGCATTCTCCCAACGTAAACCTTGTAAAGCGACATCATATCCCTTGATACCTTCCAACGGATTGACGATACCTCCCTGCTGACTTGTGTCTGCTTCAGGGAAATCAGGTACCTTATACGTAGCGTCACTCAGGTATTCATAACCGATAGCTGCCGCACGTGCCTTGTTATTATCAGTCCATACAGGCCATGTCTGATTGTTCTTAATCTTGTCCTCGCTAACGTTTGCAATCTTAATACCATTGCTAAACTTCACGCCATCGACGTCCAAACGAATCGCACCAGTGGAATGTTCCCATGTAGAATACTTGGTTGTCTGTCCTGCAAGAGAAGCACCAAGAATCTCTGTGTTCTTAAATTCAATGCCAGAAGGGCCTGACATAACACGGATAGCATCGAAAGGAGAGTCATAAATCTTCGTATTATTGAAGACTACATTACGTACACCACCTTTGATGTCAATGGCAGCTAAGTCCTCATGCCAGCTGTCGTCGTTGGTTCCACAGCGTACGAGAATATTATTGTCAAAGCTAATCTTCTGTGTATTTGTATACTTTGGGCCAGGGAATACATCATTCAGATGAATACCCGCAGCCATGAACATATCAGCAATATAGTTGTTATAGATTTTATGACCATCACCACCATAGAGGGCAATACCGCCTGCACGCCAGATAAGTTCAATGGTATTGTAAGCGAAGGTGTTGTTCTTTTCGTCCACAGCACCCATTGTATGATCGTTCCACATTGCCAAACCGTCATCGCCGTTGTTACGAACACTACAGTTATAAACCGTTGCATTAGATGTTCCTTGACAGAAGTTTACACCGTCAGCGAAGTTATTACGGATACGACAGCTGATAATCTTCAGATCATTGCTATAATCTACTTTACCATTGTAATCGCCTATCCAGAAGCCACACTCAAAGTGATCTTCCCATACATGATGGATAACACTTCCGCCTTTGAAGACATCCATGAAGCATTTATACACTGCTTGCTGGTTATGACGACTCCTCAGATTAGAGTTGAGATATAGGTTACAGATCTCAACATTGTTGCAGTAGCCATCTGGTCCGTGTGAGCCATTACCGCCAGAGATACCTCCTCCGAATGGATTAGGGTTCGTAAACTTAAGGTTAGTATACCACATACCAGCACCAGTAATCTTTACGTCGGATCCAAAGATGTACCAGATACCGCTCAATTCGAATGTTCCAGCAGGAATATAAAGCACCTTTGAGCCTGCGTCAGCATCCTTCAAAGCTTCTTCAAAAGCCTTGAGATAATCTTTTCCTTTGACATACTTGCGGTATTTAGCATCTGTAACGTTCACCGCACCAGCAGGGCATTCAATCTCTTCAGGCACAACCTCAGTCTCAATGAAGTCTACTCCATAGTCATAACCATTGGCACCAGAACTCTGAATGCGGATTCTATCGCCTGCTCGGAGTGCCTTATTCAGAAGGAAGTGGGTCTCATCAAAGGCAAAACAAGCTGTTCCACCGTCACTTTTATCAGTTGGATTACCACCAGCAAAGTACTGATACATATAATAAGATGTCAGATTGACTGTCTGTACCTTCTTATCATTTACATAGACATCCAGCGAACCATTCAATCCCATTCCGTCAGGAGAATCAGGCATTGTAAAGCGTAATGTCACACCATTAGCATCTCCCTTCATAGTCCACTCGGCGTAGGAACCATTAGATGGAAGGTCAACATACGACTGACGGGAAGCCTGCGAGGCTATCTCCTTACGAGACCAAGTAGGAGAGGTCTTCAATGTTGCGCCTCCACCAAGCGTTGCTGTCTCAGAGTCGTAACGTGTGTAAGGCATCAAAGCACCCACTCGTCCCTTAGCATCAGCTGACGGGATATTCCAGTCATCAGCGTAAGATGCCTTTGACACCATCGTACCAGACAATAGAAGTGTCAGAGCGATTAATAACTTTTTCTTCATCATATTACTTGATTTTGTTTTTATAAAATGAGTTCGTGAGATTAGATTTCTGATGACAAAAATAGAGTTTTCATACAAGAAAGTAAAGTTAAAAAAGCCAATTCCAAGTATATAAAAGGGTTGTAAAAATTACTTTGCTGATTATCAGTATGTTACAAATTTATTAATTGAACTTAATACAAATAAAATCTATGCATATTAAGGGGTGACTATGGTGTTTATCGCATTTTTACTGTCAAATAACAAAGTTATATTATAGGCTGTAGTTAATTAAATTAAAGGTACTGATTATTAGCTGTTTATGTACTATAAACTTACTTATTGCCCTCTGTTTTCTTTATATTTGTAAATGACAAGCTCCTCAAAGTAGTCTTCATAAACATTTTTTTTCGTAATTTCGCTTTCGGAAATGATGATAAATCTTGGTGTTTTCACCTGTAATATAGAATCATTAGGTTTCTTTATTCTGTGTAATGCAGAGCAAACAGTTTAATGAATTAAAGTTA